>CAMPGV010000008.1 GCA_946885745.1 uncultured Candidatus Saccharibacteria bacterium
CCGGCAGCACCGACAAACGGCTTACCTTGCAAGTCTTCATTTTTGCCTGGCGCTTCGCCAATAATGACAATATCGGCATCAGGATTGCCGTCACCCAACACGAGCTGTGTAGCCTGATCGGCAAGCTCAGGGCAAATATTTTTAGTAATAATCTCTTCGGCAAGCGAAGCGAGTAGCGCCTGCTTGCGCTCCGCTTCTGGAGTAAGTGTCATACGCTACTTCCCTCGAGGCACACTGGAGTGACGATTTGCCAGGCGGCGTTTCACGACACGCCACACCTTAGGCAGCGCCCACTGCAGGAACTTGAGAAATATCGTTGATCGAATTAATCTTCCTATCCACATCGTACTTCTATTATAGCTCACAAATCAGCCAGAGGGCATCATCTGCGCCTACACATCCAATGTACATATCACATCATATTTTTTTACAAGCATTAACAGCAACCTGCTATACTACCCTCACTACAGTAATAAGAGGTCCAATATGTCAATTGAAACATTCGCTTCTAACGCTAACGCTTTCGAGAATTTCGAAGAAAGTGTAGCCGAGCGGCGGATTCGACTCCATCTTGAACTAGCCATTAACATTCAGGAACTGCACACGCTGGAAACCGAACATTCGCAGCGCACTATGGGCCTGATCTCTCTTAAAAATTTTATCGATACCCTCAATCTTGATTGCCACAGGAAAGCCCAAGGGGACGAGACAGCAAAGATGCAATCGCTTGCGCAGTCAATTACCCGCCTCCGTCAAGAGCAGGCGCGATTGATTACCGAGACATCTCACTGTAATACAACCATCTGGCGACCACCTCATGACGATGGCCGTTTCGATCATCGCAGTAACAAACAGGCACGAGCCGACTTCGAGGAGCCTTACATAAAGGAAATCTACCGATCTCAAGATCTTCTCATTAGTCCACAAGAACAATAACTAAAACTGAGAATGGGAACTCTTTCCCGTCCCAGCGCATCCACTCACCATACAGCAAACAAAACACCCGGCTCTTCACCGGGTGTTTTTAAGATCACAAGACAGCGGTTATTCGGCGTCTTTGACACTGAGGCTGAGGCGGCCACGCTCATCAATACCAGTCAACTTGACCTTTATGATCTGACCCTCATGAAGGATGTCCTCTACCTTTTCAACACGCTCATCAGCGAGCTGGCTGATATGGACCATACCGTCGATACCAGGCATGATGTTCACAAAGGCACCGAAGTCTTTAATGCTGACCACTTTACCTTCATAAATCTTACCGACTTCTGGCTCTTCGGTCAGGCTCTTAATCCAGTTGATCGCCTTTTCAATGTTGGCCGTATCGGCAGCGGCAACAGTAATGAGACCGTCTTCCTTGATATCAATCTGCGCGCCAGTTTCGGCAGTAATCTTGTTGATCACTTCACCACCCTTACCAATAACCGCACCAATCTTGTCTGGGTTGATCTTGATCTTCTCAATGCGCGGCGCGTACGGGCTAAGAGTTGTCTTAGGCGCGGCCAACGTACTGACCATGTGCGCGAGGATGTGCGCACGGCCTGGCTTCGCCTTTTGAAGCGCTTGGCGCAGAATTTCAACCGGCAGACCGTGGACTTTCATGTCCATCTGAATTGCGGTAATACCCTGCTCGGTACCGGTCACCTTGAAGTCCATGTCGCCAGCGAAGTCTTCAGCATCGGCAATGTCACTCATGACATATGGCGTATCGCCGTCCATCATCAGGCCCATAGCGATACCAGAGACCGGGCGCTTGATTGGCACACCAGCATCCATAAGCGCCAGACAGCTCGAGCAGGTTGCGGCCATAGATGTTGAACCGTTCTGGCTCATAATCTCAGTGACACTGCGGATAGCGTACGGGAACTCTTCTTCGGTTGGCAACACTGGGATCAGCGCACGCTCTGCGAGGTAGCCGTGGCCAATTTCGCGGCGGCCAGGTGAACCAAGGCGGCGCACTTCGCCGACTGTGTAGCCAGGGGCATTGTAGTGGTGCATGTAGCGACGTTCGTAATCGTTTTGCTCCATGGTGTCGACCATCTGAGCATAGCTGAGTGGCGCAAGGGTCACGATATTAAGACCCTGTGTAACACCACGGGTAAAGAGGCTTGAGCCGTGGGCGCGTGGCAAAATACCAACTTCGCTCGAGAGCGGGCGGATTTCGTCAAGCTTGCGGCCATCAGGGCGAGTACCTGAAGCGACAATGTGCTTGCGCACGTCCTTATGAAGAGCCGTCGTAAAGGCTTCGTCATATTCACCGCGGAGGGCATCGTAAGCTTCGCCGTGCGTTTCGGTCATCGCGTCATGGAAGGCGGCGCGCAGTGTTGAAACCATTTCATTGCGCTCTGGGTATGGGCGATGTAAGGCTTCGCCAATCTTCCCTTCCATCCAAGCGTCAACCTGTGACTGGATCTCTTCGTTCGGTAGAACCAGCTCGTATGCCAGCGGCTCGACACCAAGCTTTTCAACCAGCTGCTTCTGCAGGTCGATTGCCACCTGGTACTGTTCGTATGCCCACTGCATTGCATCGGCTACGAGATCTTCAGAAACCTCGTTAGCACCAGCTTCAACCATTGTGATACCACTAGCGGTACCTGCGACAACAAGATCAAGATCACTCGCTTCGCGCTCTTCGGCGCTCAAGAAGGCCTTGAACTCACCGTTGACGCGTCCGACACGGAGACCGGCAACCGGGCCATCGAATGGCGCACCGCTGAGCATGATAGCGGTACTTGCAGCAATCATGGCTGGCATGTCTGGGCGGAAGGCTGGATCCATAGAAAGAACGCTTGCCACCACCTGAACTTCCTGGCGGTAGCCCTTAGGAAACAGTGGACGAATTGGTCGGTCGATGAGGCGGCCGATCAAGATAGCTTCGTCGCTTGGGCGGCCTTCACGCTTGATGAAGCGGCTGCCACTAATCTTGCCGGCTGCATAAAACTTTTCTTCATAGTCGATGCTCAGCGGGAAATAATCCATGCCGCTGAGAGACTTGCTGCTGACCATCGTCGTACCAAGCACGACAGTGTCGCCGTACTTTACCAGTACACTGGCGCTCGTACGAAAGCCAACGCGGTTTACCTCGAGGGTCAATGGGCGGCCACAGAAATCAGCGGTAACAGAGATGATCTCTTTACCGTGAGGGTTGATAGTAGACATATACGTCCTCCTTTTTTGTTCACTCGCTTATTTCTTTATAGCGAATAAGTAACGGGTACAGAAATTCGTGACTTACAAATTACTCTATCCAGCACCTAGTCGCCTACGAGTGATGTCTTTATTATAGCATCTGCAGCTATTTATCAGCGGCAAAGCCATCAAATATCCGGACAGTCTATAAGCGCGCGCAATGCACGAAACTCGCAAAACGTCTATGTTTGATTTTACAGAATAAGTCAATTATTATAAAGCTATGCATGCCCCTGTCGTCTAGTTGCCCAAGGAGGCACTCGTGCACGTTGCTTTACTTCACCCACTAGAACTCTCAATCAACTTGAGTAGCTTTAACATCATTCCGCCCTACCTCGTTGCGTTCATTGCGTCATGGATTGCCCTACGGCTACTCCGACGCTACGGCCACAATATCACGCCACAAGAAAGCAAGGTGGCCGACCTTCTTCTAGATGTCGTCACGCTGTTTACTGCCGGTTCGCTCATCGCGTCCATCAGCGCAACACCACTTGTGTCGTCGGTTGTCGCCAGCATCAATCGCAACATTGGCGAATGGGTCATTGGTGGCGTCCGTGTTGGCGACATTGCTATCGGCGGGGGTATCCTGCTGACGGCTCTTGTCTTGTTTCTGGCATACGCCTATACCAAGTCCGAAAAGGGCTGGACGTTGTTCTGGTTTGGATTAAGCCTGCAGGTTGCTGCGGTGTTTGCTCCCTGGATCAACACCATTCTCGGGTGGTGGATTAATTATGTGGTTGCGTCAATTTGGAACTTCATCCTGTGGCTCATCACATTTGTCCCCAACATTGAGATCAACTTCTAGACTGAAAAAGCGACGTGCGGCATGCCGCCCTCCTTTGTCCCGCACATGCCTGTGCGTGAGACGAAGGAGGCTTTTTCATATGCAATCACCAATTACTTAGATTCGACCATTTCATTGCCGTCATGGCCACTGACTTTTTTTGCCACCCACGCCGTACCGTCCCATACCTTGAGAGGATGCGCCTGCCATGCAGTGCCGTTCCATACTTTCACCTTCCCAGTGCGCGGAATATCCATAAGAATATCAGTGCCGTAAAAACTCCCCGTTCCCTGTGGCGACTGTAGATCATACCGAAAATACGAACGAGTCCGGTTGCCTATGCTATCTTCCGCAAGCACCAAGGGAGCGCCGTCAAGCGCGTAGATATAGTCGTTCGTAGTAGGCGGACTGAAGATATAATCATTTTTCGAGTCAGTAAATTGATAGCTAATTAGAACATACTCACCAGCTGCAACACTAAATCCGGGCCACGTCACCTCTACCCAGTAAGGCCCGGCAGTAATCGCTGTTGTCACCTGGCGAAGTGCTGGCGTATCAAGATTGTTGGCTGTTGTTGTTACACCAAGGCGCGCCTCGATTGTTACGGTGCTTGAATTCACAGCGCCCGGCAGCCATAGGCGGCCACCAACACAACTCGCTCCTTCGACACCGTTAGGTACATAAAAACAGCACCCGAGCGTAATCGGCATCCCATCATTATAGAGTCCGTACGTACCCGCAGGCGGTGTGGCGCCAAAGACACTGTGGACCGTATTCATACTACGAGCTCAGATCAACCCACATATCACCAATCGCCGGAGAGTTTGGTGGCGTTGACGAGGCGGTAATCTTTGGGATAGACGGGGTATCGACTAGGTCATTGTAGCTCGCACTTGTAGCCACACTTGCCAGCGCTGGTGCACCGGAAAGATCAGCGTAGGCGCCGGTAGTGGCAACAGAGGCCAGGCTACTACTACTCACCTTACTGGCAAGCGTCGACTGCAGCCCTGGCGTTAACGTAGACTGAGAAACGATACCGTCTTTGAGAGTGCCGTCGGGGGCAAGGCTTTCAGACAAGAAATTATTGAGGATCTCTCCCCATACTCCGTTATCCGAACCTGGCTGCGGCAATCGCGGCATCTACCCGACTCCTCGTCAAATATTAAACGTAGTATACGCCAAGGATAACCAGTTTCGCAAGGACATTTGCACAACGCTTGCCACCAGACTAGGCACCCTACTCTGCGGCGACAAATGGATTATCGATATCACCGACGAAGAAATTACCAGTGCCGTGTGAGCCAACCGAGACCGTTCCGCCAATCGGCGATGGCGCCGACGCAACTGCGGCCGAGGCGACACGCCTACCATCGTTGTAGAGTGTCAGGGTGCCGCTCTCCCATATAGCCGCCACGTAGTGCCATTTGCCGTCGTTCATTACTGTCGCAGCGTCCTGCACGGCCTCATAATTCCCCTGGAGTCCTGCGGTAAGTCGACAGCCGGTCAGCCAAAATGGCGCATCGGCACCGTTCGTCACGCCTCGAGAAATAATATTGACACACGACTGATTTGACGCCACCCGAATCCAGGCTGCCTTAACGTAATACGTCCCACCCAGTGCAGCTCCTGTCTCAACACGCGTCGCACCATTCATACGCAACGCACACCCCCTGCCCGTAGCCGTATCAGTTATCCATGTATGCGTGGTGCCCACAATACTATCAGCCGCCTGCGATCCACCGCTATTCTTAGCCGTATTGCCACTACATTCATCAAAACTCCAGTCACCCGTCGCGGCCGCCCCATACTTTGAGTGCAGCTGACGCTCAAATGACAATCCACCAGCGATACGCGCTCGCTCTTGAATACCGTTAAACGCCACCACCGTAATCGATGCAAGCACTGCAATCACCACTATAACAATCAAGAGCTCCACGATTGTGAAGCCAGAAGATTTTGCCCACCGTTTCATTACCCTATTTAATCACTCCTTCGGAGATACGCCAAACGTCGCAAATAAAAAAGGATCCGCAATTACTTGCGGAGTCCTAGCTTGGCGACAACAGCTTTGTAAGCTTCGAAGTCTTTGTTCTCAAGGTATTTCAAGAGGCGCTTTCGCTTACCAACCATCTGAATGAGGCCGCGGCGACCCATGTGGTCGTGCTTGTTGGCCTTAAGGTGTTCGGTCACCTCTTTGATACGAGCAGTCAAGACTGACACCTGAGCTTGTGGGCTACCAACGTCGTTCTTTGAAACCTGAGTCAAAGCAATTGCCTGTGATTTGTTCTCTTTACTAATCATCTCACCAAGAATACCAGTTATTCCGGCTTTTTTCAAGGGGCTAACTAGTGACGCCGAGTTGCTCGAGCGTTTCAGCATCCTCGACCTTCCAGTCGCGAATCGCCGTGCGGCGCAGCTGAGTACAATACGCACCCGTGCCGAGCACTTCGCCAATGTCACTAGCGAGCGAACGGATATAGGTGCCGCTACTGACGTGGGTGCGAATTGTCACCTCTGGATACGTATAGTCCAGAAGTTCAAGGCTATGAATAGTTATGGTGCGCAGCGGAATTTCCACCTCTTTACCGTCGCGAGCGAGCTTGTAGGCTCGCTGACCATTAATTTTAATGGCGCTAAAAATTGGAGGACGTTGCTGAATTTCACCCTGAAACTGCTCTAAAGCCGCCGTCAGCACTTCAGGTGCTGGTACGTCAGTCGAGACATTCGTAATATCGCCCTCAGGATCACCCGTACTACTCACCTGCCCGAGCACAAAAGTTGCTTCGTATACTTTATCGAGCTTCGTGTACGTCATGGCATCTTTAGTCGCTTTGCCATACACCAATATCATTAAGCCTGTCGCGAACGGATCGAGCGTCCCCGTATGTCCCACCTTTACCTTCTTACCGGCAGCCTTACCCAGTACCCGGCGGACACGCGCCACTACGCCAAAACTCGTCATGCCGGCCGGCTTATCAATTAAAAGAATTCCATCTGTCATCTCCCGTATTATACTAGACTCATGAAAAAGATTATTTTTGGGATATTTGCCCACCCTGATGATGAAGCCTTTGGCCCGAGCGGTACTCTGCTGAAAGAAACGAAAGCCGGCACCGAACTCCACCTCATTACCCTTACGACCGGTCAGGCGGGCATGAACCCGGATAATCACCCTGATCTTGGAGCAGTTCGCGAGCAGGAATGGCGCGCTGCCGGCAAATTAATAGGTGCCGCCCATATGTACGCCCTTGGCTTTCAGGATGGCCACCTTGATAATATCGCCATGCAAGAAGCCGCCACGAAGATCACCGCCATCATTAGCGATGTTCTGGCTAATGCCGATGACGATACTATCGTTGAATTCATGTCGATTGATACAAACGGCATTACGGGACATATCGATCATATTGTGGCCGGACGAGCCGCCTGTCTCGTCTTTTATCGCCTTAAAGCCAAGGATACCCGTGTCACCCGCCTCCGCCTCGCCTGCATCACGAAAGACCGCTTACCAGAGGTGAATACCGATTGGCTCTACATGGATGCAGGCCGATCAGACACGGAAATTGGCGAGGTGATTGATGCCCGTGACCTTCGCGATGAAATTATTGCAATTATGCGCACACACCACACCCAACGCGGTGATTGCGAATCGAGCCTCGCCCGCCAAGGTCAAATGCTCGGTATGAATCATTTTATCGTTCTCGCCTAACCAAACATCGCCCCGATAGTCGGGGCGATGTTTGTTATTGTCCTGGAATCCTGAATTGTCCTGGGTCAGCTGGTGGTGGCGCTGTTGGCGGCACGTCTGGCAGTGGTGGTAATTCTGGCGTTTCAAAAGTTGGCGCCTGCGGTGTATCTGGCAGTGGCGGCAAGGTTGAAAAATCTGGTAGCGGTGGCAACCCAGTTGGCTCTGGAGCTGGCGCAGCGACTGGAGAGCCTGGCTCTGGAGGCAGTGGCAGCGGTGCTGGTTCGTACGGAACCGCACCAAAGGCAGCGTCAACTGCAGCGCGTGCGTCATCACGAGGTGCGCGATTCTGCTCGTCGATCTCAGCAAGGGTTGGTGCACTCGGTGCCGGTGGCTCGACTGGCGCCGCTTTAATCGTTGGCGCCGCTGGCGTGACGGCTGGCTGCTGGAAGATATCTGGCACACTCGCCTCTTCATCACCTGTTTGAGCGGCAGCATTGAGTGGTGACTGGAATGACGGGGTTTGGTCACCAATATAGTCACCACTACCATGGCTTAAAATAGTATGATTGCGGTCATTTTCAAGCGCCTGGCGCTTTTCTTCAGCAGCTTGTTCGGTAGTTGCATTAAGCGTCCCACCAAAGCTTGGCTCGTCAGTAACTGGCTCGGCGGTAGCGGCAATTTGCTCACTCGCCTGCTCGAGATCGGCTTGAAGATTAGCAACTGGCTGCACAGGAGCTGCTGGCACCACTGCCGCAAGCTCGTCAGCAAGTGCCTGCTCAGGTGTTTTCTCGGCCTGGTGCTTGGCGAGCTCAGCTTCAGCGGCCGCGGCCGCCTCTTGTTGACGCTCGGCCGCAGTCGCCTCGGCAACTTCATCAATTGTCGTATCAATTTCGTGTGAGATATCAAGCTCGCCGTCTTTTCGGACTGGCTCTTCAACCTGTTCGAGAGTCGCCTCTTCTTTCGCAAGTTTCGTTGATGCACCCTCCTGAAGATCGGTTGTGCCGTCGGCACGGTCTGACGCTACTACTACCGCGTCTTCACCTATAGCGTGAGCTTCCTGGAGCTTCAAGGCGATCAACTGCTGATTTGCGCCAGCCGCCATGAGTTGCGCGGCAATCGTCATAACCTTTGAGCTGGTGCGGTTGTTACTGAAACGATCAGTTGCCGCTACAACACCAGTCAAAAAGGCAGTGGCGACCTGCTCGTCAAGCAGAGCTTTGTCGCTCTTTAGTGCATCACCCAGACTCACGAGCATTTCGCTAAGGCTACTCGCCCCTGCTTCGCGCCAATCAATACTTCCGAGTGAACTCGTGTCAGAACCTGCGCTAATGGTAGCGACGGTCGCGTCGTGCAAAATACGTCCATGAGCAGCGAGCGCTGCATCAAGATGGTCTTGGTCTTTCACACCAAGCGCCAGCACCAGCTCGACGTTATAGTCACCTTGGCTAAAATCGAGATCATCACTAGTAATCGTCGTGCGGTATGGTGTGATAAAAATCTTCACCACGTCACCCTCTACTTTGTAGCGCAGATGATCTGCCTTCTCCTTGTCGAGGGCAATGATAAAGTCGCGTAGACTGTCGACTGTATTTTCAAAAGTTTTTTCAGGATCAAGGAACGTAATTGCTGGCGGAAGTGCGCCACTAAAGACAGCGGTGGCATGCTTTTCCATTTTGTTCAGCAGCAGCGTAAGTCCAAGTGCAGCACTCAGCTCGTCGACGGACGGGTCTTTGCTGACCGTCACCAAGATATTGCTGCTCTTTTTGATCCTATCGACGATTTGCTGCTTGGCATTTGTATCGTTCATTGAGGTGGTTCCTGATGTTTATGTTGGTTGAAGTTTGAGACAACTATACCATAAGTATTTTATGCCCGTCAACAAATCCCCCACCCTTTACAAGAAGCCATTTTTCATCTATAATGACCGATGATTGTATTTACAACTTTTAAGACAAAGGAACACCATGCCAATCATCAAATCAGCCATCAAACGTGCTAAGCAAACTATTAAGCGCCGCGAGCGCAACGTTGGTATCAAGCGTGATATCAAGGGTGCAGTGAAGGAGTTCCTCGCTAACCCAACGAGCGAAGGTCTTTCAAAGGCTCACTCTGAGCTCGACACTGCCGTCAAGAAAAAGCTCCTTAAGAAGAACACCGTTGCTCGCCGCAAGGCACAGCTCGCTAAAACTGCTAAAGAAGCTGGCGTAAAGCTTGCTCCAGCCAAGAAGGCCGCTACAAAGCCAGCAGCTGAGAAAAAGCCTACCGCAAAGCCTGCTGCCGCAAAGAAGCCAGCAGCTGCAAAGACAACTGCCGCTAAAAAGCCAGCAGCAAAGAAGCCTGCAGCGAAAAAAGAAGCCTAGTCACTACTACGCAATAAAATACCCCTCAGCGAGGGGTATTTTTTATGGGATTTGGTACGTCCAGCTATCGAAGGTTGAGGTCCCGTAGACCATGTCACAGATCTTGTCGAGTTGGTTATTGCTGCTAAGCGATGAATTAGTCAGTTCGTAAATCTGCTGTGCGCCGCCATAGGAATACAAGTAGAGCGTATCGCCGTTTTTGTAGCCCTGGATAATTGGATTCCATGCCACAAAAGAATAGCCGCTTGAATCAGCGCAGATTGCGTAGCTTTTACTTTCGGTTCTTGTTGAATCGTAGACACCGGCATTCTTAAGGATTTCCGAGAAATCTGCTGCCGAGAGTGGGTTTCGCTTATTCTGGATTCGAAACACCTCGGCTTGCTGCCCGACTGAACGCATATCCGCCTGGGCCACGTTTACCTTTGCGCGCTGCTGGATGCCGTTATAGGTTACTGCAAAAATAGCCGAGAGAATCGCAATCACCACAATGACAATTAACAATTCAATAACCGTAAACGCCTGCGACCGCCCCGTGATGCCCTTCATGTAGAAATAATTATACCACTACCGTGCAATCGACATCAGAGCTGTTTCGAGCACCAGCCAGACATCATCGCTACCCGTCTTGAGACGGTGGTCAGCTTCGGCTAGCCGGCGTATAATGCGCCTCGCTCCTGCTCGACCTAGACGGTCTGCATACGGCTGCATCTTACTCAGGGCGTATGGGTGTACGCCAAGCGTGCGCGCCACCTCACTGGCCGGCTGATCCGCCACGGCAAGCGCAGCAAGTTGATACGCCTGGTTGGCAAGTAACCCAAAGAGTCGGAAGCCGTCTTCGCTATGTTCAAGTGTCACCAGAAGACGACGCAAACCCGCTCGATCACCGCGCAATGCCGTCTCAAAGACATGAAACACGTTTTCACTTGGCGCCGCTTCGGTCACCTCATGAATCACTTCCGGCGTCACTGTATCAAGAACGGCCAGCTTCTCAAGCGCATAATGCAGCTGCCACTGATCAATACCTACCCATGCAACCAATGCTCGAACCGATGCGGCATCAAGCACAATGCCACGACCCTTCGACTCTTCAGTCACCCACTGTTCTGCTGAGCGTGAATCACCTTCTTTCCATGAGGCGTAGTCGCGCAAGTCGGCCTGCTCTTTGAGTAGCTTGTAGGTCTTAGTGCGCTTATCTAGCTTTGGCTCAACCAATACTAGGTGTGTTGTTTCGCTGACACGCCCTAGCCAGTCAACGAGCTCGGTCCAAAGTGAAGAGTTCTCTGAGAGACCTTTAATAACCACCAGTCGCTCAGGCGCGAAGAGGGTTGCGCCCATCACAAGGTCAGGTAGCTGGCGCAGCTCCAGGCTACTACCATCGAATCGCTCAGGCGTACCTTTAAAGTCAGTAATAATCGCATTCAATGCGCGCTGGACCTCGAACGTATTATCACCTGTGAGAACAGTTATCATCCCTCTTAGTATACTAGAGCTGCTGGCAGTGTGGGCAGATATGTGTTCCGCGACCGGCAGCTTTAAACTTGATGATCGTTGCGTCACACCGCGGACACGCCTGACCTTCGCGGCGGAACACGCGGGCAAAATCCATATAGCTCCCACGCTTCCCTTCGGCATTAACATAGTTTTTATCCGTCGAACCGCCCTTTTCAATTGCCAGGTTCATCACCTCGCGGAGCTCCGTGTAGAGGAGCTGGAATTCTTCAGCCGTGAGAGTTTTTACGAGCCGCCTTGGATGTACTTTCGCACCCCATAAACTCTCGTCGGCGTAGATGTTTCCGACTCCGGCAACAACTGTCTGGTCGAGCAGTGCCGCTTTGATACTTGTGCCAGCACGCCGTTTAAAGCGGGCAGCAAACTCATCGGCCGTAAAGCCAGCCTCAAGCGGTTCAGGACCTACCTTTTGCATAAAATCAATCTCCGGCACTTCAAGCGTTGGCATAAGGCGCATCCAGCCAAACTTACGCTGATCGTTGAAGTACAAATGAGAGCCGTCGGCAAAGCCGAGCGTGACGCGCGTGGAGCGATCCGGCAGTTCACCGATCAGGCTTTCGTTGGGATGCCCTGCCCCAAAGACCGCCCTGCCCCGGTAAACCATTTGCCCTGTCATCTTGAGGTGGATAACTAGGGTATAGTTGGTTGACAAGTCGATCAGTAGCACCTTGGCGCGGCGGCGTACATCAGTGACTGTCGCACCAATCAAAAACTCCTGAACGTCGTGTGTGGCGTTAGGAAAGCTCTTCGGCGTGTCGTGCTCTACCGTTTTTACGGAGTGGCCAATAATAAGCTCGTGGAGACCACGGCGAACTGTTTCAACTTCTGGAAGTTCTGGCATAATGTTTCTCCTTATTTCTTCTGGGCAACAGCGAGGCGTCTCACCTAGCTACAATACTTAGCCAGCTCGCGCTCAACTTGATCAGCAGAGATACAGACAATCCCCTGCATTCCAGCGCGTCCCGCTCCCTCGATATTCTCAGCGATGTCATCAATCATCAAACATTCTTCGGGCAGCAAGTGAAGCTGGCGACTCATGTACTCGTAAATTTCCGGATGAGGCTTGACCATACCGACGTCGCTCGAAAGCACGACGGCATCAAACAGCTCACGCTGCTCATCTGGCGAAAACAGTTCTTTCATCACCCCTTGGCCGACATTACTTAGCAGCCCAACCTTATATGTTTTACGCAGCTCGCGAGCAAGTGCGACCATGGCGTCATTGCGGATATGGCGCTCGCGAATAATGTCCTCCACCTCCTGTGGTGCTTTATTAACGAGATCGGCCAGCTGCCGAAAATAATCATCATGACTGATATAGCCATAATCAGAGGCGTGACTGAGATCGTACACCGCCTGACGATCTTCGGGTGCTGCTAGTTCAGACAAGTGTGTAAGGCTTCCGCGATACAGCACGCCAAAGCAATCAAAAATAATACCGCGTATCATGCTACTAGTATACGCGGTATTATTTTATAAATCGATGCGATCTACAAGGCGATTGCTATCAGGAAGTTGTCGGAGGAAAAGTGTACGGGTTTGATCTAAGTTGGTTCGGAATGAGCCGCGAGAGCCACCACAGCTGGTTGTCCAGAGCTGTTTAACTGCGCTATCGCCCCTCATGATCGCAAATTCATAGAGACGACCCGTCGGGCAGATACCACGCGTATCATTATCCTCTCCCTCAAGCTGTCGGCCTTCTGCGAATTTAGCGCGGTTCAGCGCGTAAACAAACTCTTCATACGCCGTTGTATTATTACTAAGCTGCTGGCTATCAAGACGCTGACCAGCATAGCCGCTGTATGTCGTCAGATTACGACTCGTCGGGCTAATATCAACTTGGTAAGAGCGGAAATTTTCGTGCGCCACAATTGGTCCACGCACTGACATAACAACGTGCGTTCCGCCGGTAACGTCTAGAAGTGCCGCCTGGCTCTGATCAACTGCCTGCGGCTCGGAACTGCCACCAAATAGGGCTCGGCCGATAGACACTAGGGCTGCAATCACAATTGCCACAATCAAGATGACAATAATAATCGGAAAGATACGGTTTTGTTTACCTCGGTACATGCGGTTATTTTACAACTTTTAGCTCACTAGGTCAATAACTAGAAGCGGCTACCACCAAGTAGTCGGCGACTATCCCAGTAGAAGTAGGTCGCAGCGGCGAGCAATCCAAGACCAAGCGCCCCAACGAATGTCTCCCCTGCGCCTGTCTTTGGCAGCTCCTGGACAACAGGCTTTGGCTGACACGCTGCATCATTTGCAGCCAGGTCCGTTGATAGCTTTTCGGTTTCGTTAATCGTGATCACGCCACTACCTGGGCGACAGACAGCGATTCGAGTCACGACCGGCTTCGGCTGACACGCTGCATCGTTTGCAGCGAGATCGGTCGACAGCTTCTCCGTCTCCTTGATAGTGATTACGCCAGTGCCCGGGCGGCAAACGGTTACGTTCTGAACAACCGGCTTCGGTTTACAGAGCTCGCTATCAGGCGCAACATCGGTTGATAGCTTTTCGGTTTCCTTGATTGTAATGACCCCGGTACCTGGACGACAGACTGAAATTGGCACGACAGGCTTTGGCTGACAAGCTTGATCATCGGCAGCAACATCACCTGGTTGCTTCTCGGTTTCCTTGATGGTGATCACGCCAGTACCTGGGCGGCAAACGGTTATGTTCTTCACAGGCACGGGTGGCGGCGTCACATACACGATGTTGCCGCAATCAAGCGTAATCGCGAACCACTGCCCATCAACCGCTCGTTTACCAATCAACGACTTCATCGGATAATGTATGGCGTTATACCCGTCCAAGAAACCGCCAGTATAGATCGTCGTATTAGCACCGGCAATGGTCAGCTGTGAACGATTCGCCTGTTTCCAGTCCATGCGGCCAAGCGTTTTAATTTGGCCATTGAAGTCATCTGTATAGTACGTCCCTTCGGTTGCATTGGCGAGATCCTCGCGCGTAATACCCATAGCAGTGTAAATTTGCTTGATATCAGTGTGGCCAGCACTGTCCCGGCCACTATCGTAAATAGACAGCAACTGTGCCTTATTTGCAGCACCTTGATAAATGATGTTGTCATTTGGATCAGACACTGCCGCCTGCGCCGACTCCGGCTGGATAAGTGCAAAAGACTGCAGCACCAACGCAAACACCGCCACGCCAATGCCTAATGATTTCGTAACTCGTTCGCCACGCAAACGCCGCCAATAAAACTGCGCTCGCGAAAGCGCATGCTGTAACTGCTGGGTAACGCCTTCTCCCATAGCCCCTCCTCTTCTGTCGCTGTTCCGCTAGGTCATCTCTCGCATAGCCGGACTCCAGCAACGCTTAAATGTCTCGCAGAGTCATCACCCCCTCATTGGTGATCTTCTGATACTTTTCAGTATAGCACGCTCAGGACTTTCACCACAAATTGTCAAAATTGCAATATAGCAGCTTTTAAAGCTCGCCCCAGTTTTTTCCAACCGAAACATCAACTTTAAGCTTAATTGCCAGCTCTGGGGCCACCTGCTCCATGGTTGATTGTAGTAACGCCGCTACCTTCTCGGCTTGACCCTCAGGACACTCGACGAGAATACTATCGTGAATTTGAAGCAATTGCTCAGCCTTACCCTCAAGCCTCTTCTCCACCTGCAGCATCGCCCGCTTCATTAGATCCGCCTCAGTCCCCTGGATTGGCATGTTAGCTGCGGCACGCTTCGCCCCTTCACGAACCATAAAGTTGCTGCTATTGATATCTGGTGTTGGTCGGCGACGGCCATAAAACGTCTCTACATAGCCATCTGTCTGCGCTTTTTCTAGTGTGGCATCGATAAAAGCCCGAATCGGTGCTCGCAGCGTAAAGTATTGGTCAATAAACTGTTTCGCCTCACCAAAACTCATACCCGTCGCCGCAGATAGGCCATGTGGACTCATGCCGTACAGTACGCCAAAATTAATCACCTTGGCAGCGCGGCGCTGTAACTTCGTCACTTCATCAAGGCTGATACCATAGACCTCACTCGCCGTTTTCGTGTGGATATCAACGTCTTCATTGAAGTTTTCAATAAGCTTATCGTCACCAGCAAGAATCGCCGCGAGGCGCAGCTCGAACTGCGAGTAGTCGGCACTCACAAAGACATTGCCCGCTTCTGGCACAAAGGCACTGCGAATACGACGCCCCAGGTCAGTGCGCACCGGGATATTCTGCAGATTCGGATTCGTACTCGACATACGGCCCGTCGCCGTTCCGTCCTGGTTGAACGTTGTATGAATTCGGCTAGTCTCGTCCGCCTGGAGCGGCAGCGTATCGACATAAGTATTCTTCAACTTGGCTAATTCACGGGTGCGTTCAATTAACTCAATAATTGGATGTTGGCCACGTAGTTTATCGAGCTCTTTTTGGCTTGTACTGTAGCTGGTCTTCCCCTTCTTGATACCGGTTGTCGGGAGCTGCAGCTTTGTAAAGAGCACTTCAGAAAGTTGCGCCGGACTACCAATATTAAATTCGTAGCCAACCATTGCATACATTTCTTGCTCAAGCCGCGCATGCTCTTCCCCGAGCTCCTTGCTCATAGCGCTCAGCACTGAGGTGTCAATCTTGATACCGCGACGCTCCATGAGGTACAGCAAGCGAACAGAAGGAAAATCAAGTTCATGGGCCACAGTTGCTAATTTCGGCTCCGCCTCAAAGCGTGTCTGCTGTTCGTCATAAACTCGCCACAGTTCGGCTAGGAGCTGCCCGTAATCATCCCCTTCGTTCCAATCGGTAAGGCCGCTCAGCGTACGATCACGCGCCAGTGGATCGAGCAAGAATGCCGCCACCGCTAAGTCATGCAGGCGATCAAACTGCACTGCCACTCCCTGCTTGTCGGCCGCATGGTAGAGCCCCTTGCCATCAAAAGCAATCACGTTAGCAAACTCCAGAGCCCGCCATGTTGCGCTATCGATACTCGTCAGCTCACTACTCATAAATTCTGTACGGCTCGTGGATATATAGACACGGTCCTCCGCCAAATGAACCAGCACTGGGCTCTCGCCCTCGATTTGTAGCGTTGTCGGCCATGCGACTTCTTTGAGCGCCGCCGCGCGGGTGACTGTTTTTGCTTCGGCCGTCTGCTGCATATGAGTCGGCAGACGACGAAGAAGTGACGTAAACTCCAGATCCTTTAAGAGACTCGCCAGTTTAACCGTATCAAGCTCTCGGGCGTTTGTGGCTTCTAGGTCGAGCGCCACAGGGGCATCAAGCCAGATCTCGCCGACTTTCTTACTGAGATACGCAAGCTCCTTGCCTGCTTCAAGCTTCTTGGCGACTGTCGGCTTAATCGCGTCCAGGTGGGCGTATATTTCATCGAGCGTGCCGTACTCTTGGAGTAAGGTCGTCGCGGTTTTTTCACCGACACCCGGCACACCTGGGAGATTATCCGATGAGTCGCCCTTAAGCGCCTTGAGATCGAGGAACTGGTGTACTGACAGGCCGTATTTGTTTTCAAAGTAACCGACATCAAACTGCTCAATGTTTGTCAGACCCGACTTAAGCGCATAGACATGCGTGAGTGGTCCGACTAGCTGCAGCATATCAAGGTCGCTAGTAATGAGGCAGGTTTCAATCCCCTCTTTACTCGCCTTGTCCGCAAGGACGCCCATGATATCATCAGCCTCGTAATCGTCACACTCGTAAAGCGGCCACCCAAAGGCATCGAGCAGTTGATGCAGTATAGGAATCTGGGCAAAGAAGTCTTCCGGCGGCGACTTGCGACCGGCTTTATATTCCGGGTAAATCTCACGGCGGCGGCGAATACTCGTCCCTTTTTTATCCCACGCAACGGCCACATAGTCGGGGTCGAGCTTTTTCATAAGCTCTAGCGCCAAGCTCGCAAAACCAAAGACACCACCCGTTGGCGTACCATCGCGTGTCGTGAGTCCCGGCATTGCATAGTAGCCTCGATAAAATACAGATTTTCCGTCAATAACTACTAGGCGCTTCATAGGCCCAGTATAACACCTTAACTAAGCCGGTAGGTGCTAACCTCGATGATGCAGCGAGTGTAACCTGACATACGCTGCGTGAACTTCGCGCCGGTCAGGGTCATGTTGTCGTAGCCTGGTGTCGGCGAGAGCACGTTACCCACCCCACAGTCGCTATTTGGTCCGACGGCAAAATACAGCACCGAGCGACCATCGCCATAATAATTGGAGTGATACCACATGTGGCCAGCTGGATTATTGTTGCCATACTTACTGGCTTGCGGCGTTGCGACACCAGAGTATGTCGCGAGCGTCTGGTTAAATGCAATATCGTAGGTCGTATTGGTATTCCAGGCGTCAGAACTTGGACAAACACCACCCGATATAGCCGATGCCGGCGCAATACACGAGCTCACATTTGGGCGCCCATCCAGATCAGCCTCCCATAACTTCAACGCCTTAATGTAAGCCGCCGCTTGAGAGGACACGCTACCCGAGTGCGCCCGCTCCTGAATGCCATTGAAGGCTACAATGGTAATAGCCGCGAGAATCGCGATCACCACAATCACGATTAATAATTCGACAATAGTAAACCCGCGTACGCCCACCTTCTTCATTACCTTTATTTATACCGCGTCTATGCACTAGGGTCAATTGTGCTACGGTGCCACCACAAGCACTTTGCTATACTAAAAGGAATGAATCATCACGAAAACGTCAAAATCATCGCTTTTGTCGGACTATCCGGCAGCGGCAAGAGCTCGGCAGTCGAGCACTTCACCAACAATGGCTACCCAAAAGTCTATCTCGGCGGCATTATCTATGAGGCTATGAACGAGGCCGGCATAGAAATTACCCCTGATAGTCAGCAGCAGTTCCGCGAAGAAATTCGCGCCAAAGAGGGAAAAGATTTCGTCGTCAAACGAGCTATTGAGCAAGTTCACAACCTCATTAATGCCGGTCAACACCGTATTGTACTCGACGGGCTTTACACCTGGACCGAATACAAGCTCTTGAAGCATGAGTTCCCAGGCGAGCTCCACGTAGTTGCTATCGTTGCACCAAAACACCTTCGCCATCATCGTCTCGCCAACCGCCCAAAGCGACCGTTTACTGCCACCGAAGCAGCCGAGCGAGACTGGTCGGAAATTGAAAACCTTGAAAAGGGCGGCCCTATTGCTATCGCCGATCATTACATTGTCAACGACGGCAACCTTGAGCTTCTCCACGAGCGTATTACCGCGGTCGTTCAAGATATCGACTTCTAGCACTTGCTCAGCGCTCGCCTAGCGGCGTATAATAACGCTTATGTTATTTCGGCGCACATCTCGCGGTTTTACGGTTGTTGAGCTTCTCATCGTCCTTGTCGTCATTGGTATCATTGCCGGGATTGTCGCCGTCAGCTATGGCCGCGCCCAGGCACTCGCCCGTGACACAAAACGCGTTGCTGATGTACACGCCATCGCTGAGGCCATCACGGCCTACCGTCTTCGTTTCGGAAATCAAGTGAGACCGCCTACCTGCATGGGCGGCCACACCCCTACGGGTGCCTTGGCCGACTCAACCGGCAATGGCTGGTTCAATCTCGCAAATGGGTCTACCTACCATAAGGACATTCTTACCTGCCTGACCGAAAAAGGTTATTTGAATAGCAAGTATGTTGACCCTTCCGGATGTGGCACTACCTTAGGCAACAGCGCTCCAGGCTATACCTGTCGTCAAGCCGGCTACGCCTACATGAAAAGTACTTGTGACTATGACGGCGATGGCCAATGGGTAACAGTTGTCATGGCACGCCTCGAGCTGAGTGGCAACAAAGCCGATCTTCAAGGTAGCAATTCGGTCTGTATGTCGAATAGCTATGCAAACAGCTTCGAGATGAACTATATGGTCAAAGTCGAATAAAAATACCCCGCTATCGTGCGGGGTATTTTTTCATTTCTTTTCTTAGCCGAGATATTCGTGAAGCTTCTTAGCGTCCTTGTGCTTACGCAGCTTAGCAAGTGCTTTGGCTTCGATCTGACGGATACGCTCACGAGTAACCGCAAACTCTTGGCCAACCTCTTCGAGTGTATGGCTCTTACCGTTTTCAAGACCAAAACGCATCTTGATAATCTTCTGCTCGCGCTCTGAAAGTGTCGAGAGGACCGACTGGACCTGCTCCTTCAAAAGCTGCGAGGTAGCTGACTCTTCTGGTGTCGCACCCTCTTCATCCTCGATAAAGTCACCCAGGACTGAATCTTCATCTTCACCATCGCGGCCAACACCGGCGTCAAGACTGGTGATATCCTGCTTGATCTTGATAACGTATTCAACCTTCTCCGGTTCCATCTCAAGCTCTTTGGCAAGCTCTTCAATGGTTGGCTCACGGTTGAGCTCCTGTGTCATGCGGCGCTGAGTACGGAGCAGCTTGTTGATTGTCTCCACCATGTGAACAGGAATACGAATAGTACGCGCCTGGTCAGCAATCGCACGAGTAATCGCCTGGCGAATCCACCAGGTCGCGTAGGTTGAGAACTTAAAGCCCTTATCTGGATCGAACTTCTCGACTGCACGGAGAAGACCGGTGTTCCCTTCTTGGATTAGGTCGAGGAAATCGAGACCGCGACCAGAGTAGCGCTTAGCAATCGAGACCACAAGACGCATGTTCGCTTCAGCCATCTTGTCTTTTGCGCGCTTGTCGCCATCAACCACACGCTTCGCAAGTTCAAGCTCTTCTTCGGCGTTTAGTAGCGGGATCTTACCGATCTCACGCAGGTACAGACGCACGCTGTCGTCTGATACATCGTCAAAATACTGACCGTTATTGATCGTATCGATATCATCTTCTTCTTCGTCAATCAGCTCATCGAGCGCTGGACCATCGATATCACCTAGCGGGCCACCGCTGGCGTCAATGACTTGATCTTCTGTACTAGTAGGTAGTTTATCGTCGGGCACGAGTTATCTCCTTTATGAGGGTATTGAGTTTTGTGCGCACTTCCACAGCTTTGGCATCATCGCCCGCCGCTTCGGCATCACGTAGTTCTATTGTCAGCTGGTCTTTTTGTTGTTGCTTGTGTTCGGTTGTTACCTGGCGGAGCAATCGAGCTGTTTCCATGTAGCGATCTTTATCACTCCAGGCAGCATAGCGAGCGTCGGCCTTCAATAGTAATATTTTCACATAGGTATCGTAACTTTGCAAGCCTTCAGGGGTGGCCGTCACGGTAGCACCGGCATGTGCCGCGAGATACTTCGCGACAGCTTGGCGATGCTCTCCGGCGAGCATCGTGACATCAAAGTCGCGGAGTAGCTCCTGACTTGCCGCATCGAACAGTGCCGCCGCCAGTAGATTATCCTGGTAAGCATACTCGTCGCGCGTTGCGTCCGTCTGTGACTTAACCGGCTTCATCTCAGGTACAGCTTCTACAGGTGCCGCTGCCTGCTTCGCCTTCACCGCCTCAATTGACGATCCAATCATGGCGGCAATCTTCTGTTCATAGTGATCTTGCTCAACCGGATCCTTCAGCATGCGCACCACCGCAAGTGCAGCAGTCGTAAAAGCTCGTTTTCCACTTGCTGTCATCAAATCTTCGCGCTTTTGGTACTGCCCCAAAATCCAGTCCACTGCTGGCTGCGCAGTGTCAATTGCTCGCTGCCATAGTGTTACGTCCTGCTGGATCAATTCATCAGGATCTTTCGCGCCGTCAGGTAGCGTAATAATCGTCAGCTCAACCCCAACCTCACTCGCAATTGGAATCGCCCGCTCAGTGGCGGCAAGCCCCGCCTTATCGCCGTCAAACGCCAAGCGAATGTTACCGGTCAGACGCCTCAGGGCACGGAGGTGGTACTCAGTCATCGCTGTCCCGGCAGTCGCCACAACCTGCGCCACACCAGCCTGGTGGCTGCTTACGACGTCAAGGTTACCCTCGACAATAACAGCATAGTCACTGGTGCGAATTGCCTCTTTCGCCTGGCTCAGCCCAAAAACATGGCGACCCTTATCGTAGAGGAGTGTCTGTGGCGTATTGAGGTACTTTGGGGCATTGGGGTCGTCGCCGATAATACGAGCTGTAAAGCCAATGACCTGCCCGCTCGCGTCCATCAGCGGTACGGTCATACGCCCGCGGAACATATCGCCACCAAAACGGTTTGTGAGGCCGGCGTCAGCTAGCTCCTGTTTGCGAAACCCTTTTTTGCGTAGAAACTGCACAAGCGCGTCGCCGTTATCCGGCGCATACCCAATCCGAAAGGCCGTCACAATCTCCTTTGAGAGTCCGCGCTTTTTAAACACATATTCGAGCGCATGCTGGTTGCGAAGCAGGCTGTGTTGATAGTAGTTTGCCGCTAGATCGTGCGCCTCAAGCAAACGTTTTTTGCGTCGTGCTAATTCCTGACTCCCCTGCGACTCGTAGACCGTCAAATCCACGCCCGCCTTACGCGCGAGCAGTTCGAGGGCTTGGCGAAAATCTAGCCCTTCAACCTCCATAACAAAGCTGAAGATGTCACCGCCCTTGTTAGAGGAAAAATCATGCCAAATATGTTTGTCTGGACTGACAAAAAAGCTCGGGGTACGCTCGCCGCTAAATGGACTGAGGCCCTTAAAGTTACGCCCAGCCCGCTTGAGCTGAACGTACTCGCCAATCACGTCCTCAATATTGAGTCGTGCCCGTACTTCCTCTTTGGCATCTTGCATACTTCTAGTATAGCACCCTTTACCTCTGTTAGCGTTTATGGTTAAATGGGGTCATTATGGATCCGAACCAACCGTTCTCTCAGCCTCCAACGCAGCCTTCGCAGCCGCCGCAATATTCGATTGATTATCTAAATCAAATTGCACCGCAACAAAAGCAGTCTGCACCCAACAAACTACTCGTTATTGTTGGTATCTTAGTAGTTCTTCTCCTCGTTACGTTTGCGATAATCGGGCTTAGTCGCCTTGGTGGCGCTTCATCAGCCACTAAACTCCAGACTCTCGCCGCTCGTCTGACAACCCTCCAGACAGTTGCCGATAAAGCGCAACCCAACATCAAGAGCAACCAACTACGCAGCTCCAACAGCAGCCTTGGTCTCTTTCTCACAAGCGCTAACCGAGACATTGCTGCACCGCTTACCAACAACGGCATCAACCCTAAAAAACTCGACAGCGCAATCGTTACCAAGGAGAATGGCAAACAACTGACAGAGACCCTTGAAAATGCCCGCCTTAATGCCATTTACGACCGCACGTACGCCCGCGAAATGAGCTACCAGCTTAGCACCACCCTGCTCCTGATGGACGACATCGCAGACTCCACCAACAGCAAGTCACTCGACGAATTTATCGAGACCACGAAAGCCAACCTTGAACCTGTCAAGAAACAGATGTCTGATTTTGTTGGTAGTACAAGCTAGTCAGCAGTTGCGAGCTGATAGCTAAGGTTTGCGAGATCTTTTATCTCATCGTCGGTCAACTGGCCGCTACAGATAATAGTGTTCCAGTGCTTCTTGTTGAGGTGGTAGCCGGGTAGAACGCTCTCATACTTTTCACGAAGTATCGTTGCGAGTTGCGGGTCACATTTCAGGCTAATACGAAGCGGTTTACTGCCGTCAGCAATAATGGCAAAGATCTTCCCCTCACCAACGGCTTTGTCGCCGACTTTATAAACACTCGTACCTTCACCAAACGGAAAATCCAGCCATGTATTCGGGAAGCTCAGGAGGTACGTTTCAAATTCTTTATGGGTCATACTTTTATTTTACCAAGATAATACTGAAGTTCGATGATACTGCCGCGAATATCTCCTAAAGCGCGGTGCTCCTCAGGCTTTGTAAACCTCTTTTTATAGCGCCCCTCAAACACTACTTTCCATGCGCTCACATCGAGCATACGGTAGTGTAAACGTTTATCAAGTCGCGGCCATTCATTTACGATAAAGCGGCGATCCTGGTGAATTGAGTTACCAGCTAAAATGACGCGCGTATCGTCATCGAAATGTGCGTCAATAAACGCCAACAGCTCGTTTTCGATTGTGCGACCCGAACGACCTTTTTCAAGGTTTTGTGCAATCAAGCCATCACGAGCTTCCGGATTAGCGTCCCAAAAATCTTTACCGATTTTCATGCGGCGAGCCATTAGGCGAGGTCCCACCTTCACCACTCCTTCATAAGTGGCAATTTCCTTAAAGTCCCAGTCAGTTGCAATAGCCGCAACTTCTAAAATACGATCCTTCTCCGGATCAAGGCCGGTCATTTCTAGATCGACCCAAAGAATTTTTGCTTTTTTCGTCATATATTTCAGTATACAGGAGAATACTCCGATAATTTTCGACATGGAAAAGGCCGCGCTATTTGAAGCCGCGCGGCCGAGGGCTTAGTGCGCTATTATCGCCACACACTTGAGGCTATGGAGCTACCGCGCCCAGTCCGGCGTACGGTTTGTGAGCGTGCTTCGGCACACATCGGCCGGCCGGTAGACGTACGCGTGCTCGCGCCAATACTTGACGCAGCCAGCAACACCACCGTCGTCGTAGTCCCTGGCGCTCGCCATCCATGGTAGCGGCGGCTGCACATCACCCGCATAGGCCCGCGTCAGGACCGGTCCGCCGTGACGCATGACGAGGTGTACGGTAATGACGTCCGTCTGCCCCTCGACCGCACCCCTGATAAAGGGCGACAAACCAGGGTTTCGGGCTTTGTGACGAGCATGACGCGCCCACTCGACGTTACGACCGCGGCGCGGAACAACAAGCAGCGGCATGTCTGGAAAATCCGAAACGCTTTCGGCCACATCGAGACCATCCCACGCTTCAACCTTTTCGAGCACTTCGGCAACCAAATTGCCATACTGCCCATTCGGCCTGAAAGCCGAGGCAATATCCGCCGTAGGCGGAATCACGACTCGCTTCCCTAAGCACTGATACTCAGTCATGCGAGCATTGCGCAACGTCCCCATTCCCCACTCCTAGGTACATATTCAACCACGACCATCGCGATTGCTGGTCCTATCTAATCATAATTTTAGGGTTAATCAACCTTGAGCGGGATCGAATTTCAGGCTGAGTGAGTTGATGCAGTAGCGCAGGTCAGTTGGCGTGCCATAACCCTCACCCTCAAAGACATGCCCCAAATGACCGCCGCAGTTGGCGCAGATTACTTCGGTGCGCACCATATCATGCGAATCGTCAGCAATAAACTCCACTGTGCCGGGCTCAGCATCATAAAAGCTCGGCCAGCCGCAGTGAGCGTCAAATTTTGTAGCACTATCAAATAGCTTCGTACCACAAGCAGCACAACTATACGTTCCAGGATCAAACACGCTGTCATACTCACCAGTAAACGGCGCCTCAGTCGCCTTGCGACGAAGCACCTGGTATTGCTCCGGTGTTAACTGGTCGCGCCACTCTTGGTCAGTCTTCTCTACCTTCATATTTCTATTTTACGCTTATTGGCCCGAATAGTCATGTAAATTATACTTGACATTATGTTAAATTTACTTTACATTGTGTACTATGATCGATCATGTATTACATAACGATGTTAAAGCCGCTCGGGCTCGTAAGGGCTATAGTCAGTCTGAACTTGCCGAAGCCTGTGATGTCACCCGGCAAACCATTGCCTCCATCGAGAAAGGCGACTACTCGCCGTCCGTCATGCTTGCACTAAGGCTAGCACTCGCTCTCAACACACCCATTAATGAGCTCTTTTGGCTCAAGGAAAAATAGAACCATGAAATACCTACCCTCTGCGAAATCACCATTCTGGCAAATACTATTCTCAGTGCAAACTTTTGCCTTTATTTACCTCCTCGTTACCGACGGCGTAGGTTTTCGAAACGACACGTATTCCATGAGCTTTGAAGTCGGTATGGGCATACTGATCCTTGTGTCTATTTTTGTAATTACCGCCACGCTTGGCCTACTGGCCATTCGCGCCCACAATAAAACCCACCCCAAAGATAAGCTCAACATTTTCCAGGTCATGCCGCCCGAGCTGAACGATGATGACGAGCGCCTCACTGAGCTCACCGCTAAAGCCACACGCAACGTCTACCTCTTCCATAACATTGCCCTGCCCGCTCTTGCTCTCATCCTCCTCTTTATCCAGCCGTCGCTGCCCGTTACCGTGATACTTATCGGCATACTGACTATAGGCCACTACATTGCCTATTGGATCGGTATCAAGCCGGCATTACAAAGCTAAACAAAATACGCGCCCGTATGGCGCGTATTTTTTGAACACTCAACATCTAGTCTTTCTTTTTATCCAAACGGTCGAGCCTAGCAAAGTGAACAAATAAGTAGACCACCAGAGCTGTCGCTAGTAGTGTAATGAGTGAGGAGAGGATCAACCCCCAGCCAATTGCCACCTCTTCACGGCCTGCGGCAACATCAGCATCCATCAGCACCCACTTGAGGTCATCGAGCTTAATACCCTGCGTGAGCACACCAACAAGCGGCACAATCAGCTGATCAACAATTGTCTTCACTGCCGCACCGGCCGCAGCACCGATCGCTAGACCAACAGCTAAGCCGATCACACCTTGCTGGCGCACAAAATTCATAAATCCACCTGCTTGCTTATCGGCCTGAGCCTTAAATGCAGCTGCTTGCACCTTGACCGCCTCAGCCGCCTTGTGTGGACTCTTCTTCTCTGCCGGTTGCTTGGTGGTTTTCTTTGCTTGTGCCATAAAAAATAATCTCCCTTAGTACAAGAGAGATTATACATGAGT
>CAMPGV010000009.1 GCA_946885745.1 uncultured Candidatus Saccharibacteria bacterium
GATAGGAAAAATAGATTTTAAGGCAAATATATTGTAGAGTAGCAGCAGGTGGGCGAACATTAAGAGTTGGCCCTCGTATTTCAAGGAGGTGGCTGCGTTGCAGCAATACCTGGATGCGCTCCGTAAGATTATGGAGCAAAAGAAAATTCGCAAGGACCGCACCGGCACCGGCACAAAGGGCTTGATGGGCGTACACCTACGCTTTGACCTGACAGAAGGATTCCCACTCGAAACAACAAAGTTTGTTCCGTTCCGGGTCATTCTGATCGAGCTGCTCTGGTTTATCAGTGGAGCCACGAACATCAAGTTCCTCGTAGACCACGACGTCCACATTTGGGACGAGTGGCCCTACAAGCACTACCTGCAGGCACAGGGCAAGACTGTACCGCCAACCAACAGTGCCGAATGGAAATCCGGCCTGAAGGCGTTCATCGCTCAGATCAAGGCAGACGACGAGTTTGCAGCCAAATGGGGCGACCTCGGACCGGTGTACGGACATCAGTGGCGTCACTGGCCAGACGGGAAGGGTGGAGAGATCGACCAGCTCCGGCTTTCGGTTGATCTTCTCAAGAATAAAGAGAAGCGTTACTCTCGACGCAATATCGTGAGTGCCTGGAACGTCGCTGACATTGAGGAGATGGCCGTCGCCGGCCTGCCGCCATGTCACCTGATGTACCAGTTCTACGTGGAGCCTGGTGAAAACGGCGAAGCCGACAAGCTGAGCTGCCATCTGACACAGCGGAGCGCAGACATGTTCCTGGGTGTTCCGTTCAACATCGCGTCCTACGCGCTGCTGACAATGATGATGGCCCAGGTAACCGGTATGGAACCTGGCGAACTGGTCATGGAGCTGGTGGATGCGCACATCTACACCAATCACTTTGGCCAGGTCGAGGAGCAGTTGAGGCGCGGGCCATACGAATTGCCGACCGTCAAATTAAATCCCGACGTGACCGATCTTTTCGCCTTCACGATCGAGGACTTCGAACTGATCGGCTACCGTCACCATGAGCGCATTACTGCACCAGTGGCGGTATAGGGACGAGGCTAACCCTCTAGGCCCGATAAACAGGCTCGATGAATCAGACGATTCGTCGCCCGTTTGTCGGGTCTGTTTATTTTCTAAGATTATTTCTATTTGCATAAGCATAATATCGCATGGTATAGTATGGCCACAACCTAACAAAAACAAACATTTTCTACCTGGGGAGGTGAGAACATGCCACACATTCACACAGGCAACGGTGAATTTGATTTTACCGTGTGCGGATTTATCGTCCACGAAGACAAAACACTGCTTATTAAACACAAGTCGCTGCCGGTGTGGGTGCCGCCATCGGGACATATCGAGCTCAATCAAACACCAATTGACGCTCTGTATGCGGAAATAGCAGAAGAAGCCGGCATCACTCGCGAACACCTGACGCTCATCGATACCCATCCGTATCCAGCAAATCGCAGGCGCGGACAAGGGGCAACTGAACTACCGCTCCCGTTTGATTTTGAGGTTCACCCGATGAGCGACACGCATGGCCATATCAACGTGTCATACATTCTCATCAGTGATACCAATCACGTCGAGCCCGGCCCGGGCGAATCCAATACATTCAAGTGGTTTACTCTTGACGAACTGCGCTCCTTCACCGACACTAGTGATAGTGTTATTAGCCTCGCTAGCTACGCTATTGAGTGCATCAGGGAGTATCAATCATGAGTGTCTATAGTAATACCGAAATTAAGGCGGCTATTGCCGATGGGACTATCGTTAGTGTGCCATACAACGAAGCCCATGTCAGCGAGGCGAGTCTCGACTTTACACTTGGCCACTACTTCTACAAGCAGGAGTACGACGAAAACGCCAAGGTATACAACCCATTCGACAAAGCTGACGTGGACCGCTACTTTAAAGGCCCTCTCGAAGCCATGCCCCATAAAGCATGGTGCGAAAAATACGGCTACAAGCTTTTTGATAACATCCCCGAAGATCACCCGATTATCGTATTACGCCCTGGCGAGCGTATCTTGGCGCACACTCATGAATTTGTCGGTATCCGCGCCCATGGCGGCGCGAGTGAAGTCCGCTCCCGCAGCAGCTGGGGCCGCAACGGTGTAGCTATCTGTTTTGACGCCGGCTGGATCGACCCGGGCTACATCAACCGTATCACCCTTGAAATCTACAACCTCAACATGCATGAATCAGTTGTACTGCCAGTCGGCGAACGCGTCGGCCAGCTCATCTTCCACAAAACCGGCCCGGTCGATGGTGACTATAGCGATGGCCGCAACGGCATGAGCGGCAAATACCAGCATACCGACGACCTCGCTGAGCTTATCCGCACCTGGGATCCAGAGCAAATGCTGCCACGCGCTTACAAAGACACGCGCAAAGCACCTCCGGTTATCGAAGGCTTGCCAAGGGGGTTGAAGTAATGATTAAACAGGAACGCGGACTCTATATCGTCTACGAGGGCAGCGATGGTACAGGCAAATCACATCAAGCAATTGAGACGACTCGCCACCTTGCCGAACTTGGCTATGATCCTTTGCTTGTCTTTAATGACGAGACAGGGAAGATGGAGCCCGTTCAGGAGCCGGGCGGAACACCAAAAGCAAACGAAATTCGAAAACGTATTAAAGACAAAACCATTCCACGCACTCCTTGGGAAAATGTAGTATGGTTTACAGAAGCACGTAAGTCAATCTGGCACGAGGCGATTCAGCCAGCCCTTCTGGCTGGTCGCCCTGTCGTCACCGCACGTAGCTACATATCTACAGTAACCTATCAAGGATATGGCGAAGGGATAGACCCAGAAATCATCAGCGCCTATACACGTGAGCACGTCGGCGAAGAATACATGTCACCAGACCTCGTTTGTGTTCTTGCACTCAAAAGTGAGCGAGAACGGCGTAAGCGCATTGCTAATGCCGATCGGGGCATAGATAGTAGCCTCGACACCTTTGAATCAATGCCAGAAGAGTTTCAACAGAGCATGCAGAATGGCTACGTACGTTTTGCCGAGGACAATGGTCTTGAAATCATCAGTGCTGATCCAAGTCGAGAAGAAGTGCAGGCAGCGCTTTGGTCGAAAGTCGAACCGCTACTCCGCAAATAACCGCGTTTAATCGGCGAGTTTTAGCTGATCAAGTTCTGCCGTCTCTTTTTTGGTGCAGAAATAATACGACCCGCCAACAAGCTGCAAGTTATACGGCATCTTATCGATCAGCTTTATATCCGGAGTGAGACCATCGATCTGCAGCTCGGGCGAGATACCAACCATGGCCTTTTTGCGCTTTAATTGGATCGTCGGGTAGCCTTCGGCTTTAACTTCACCAATTGTTTGCTTGCCCACAATCATACACATACTGCCATCTTCACTGTATTGGCGAATACTCAACATTGGCTGCTCCTCGGAAGAACTAAAATCAATACGCGCGTCTATGCCGCGCTCAATAAGCCTGGCGCGAACCAATAGAAACTCACGCATCATATAGTCATCAAGAGTGCCCATGGCCTCATCTTCAAACGGCATGGTGCGTTTCGCTGCCTCTGCAGACTTCATAACCGGGAATTGCGCGAGCAGCACAGCAACTTCCGATGGCCGGATCTGGCCTGTTCGATAACGCCAAATCAAGTCAGCCGTCTCAGCGTCGACTTCATCGGTTTGATTTTCTAGTAAATACGCGCCAAGTCGTCCGGTCGCGAGCTCACTGGCTTCGCAGCGACGATCGTGCTGAAGGTCAATTTCACGCTGCATAAAATCTATCAATGTGTGATGGTGCTCTGGTGCGCTAAAATACTCGGACGGCATCTTATCATCAGGAAAGGCGGGTAATATGCCAACCTTAATAGCCTGACTATATAGACGGCCATGCATCAGCTCCTGTGCACCACGATAGTAATCAACACTACCTGCGCTTAAACGAAACGGATCACCTGGAGTTTGAGAGAAGGCATTTCCTACCTGTGGCAACGTATTAAGACGCAAGTCACCGGTAAATAAATCAGCCACCTTACAGGAAGGCGCCCTTAAAACCTCTTGGGAAACTACTGGTATTTCACCGGTATCAAACCGTGTTCTCATAACTTTGGTATTATATCATTTTACACATGTTTTGTCCATTTTTTAGCGCTTTAGAGCCCGTCAGCTACGCTAAATATAAAAAAGCCCGCTATGCGGACGATGGGGTTAAAGTAGGGCGGGGCGGCGCACCATAGCGCCAGCCCCGCCCGCGGAGAGAGCTACTTTTCAGAGAGTTAGTCTATCAACTCCGACACAAGCCGAACAACCGTAGCGGTATTGCGCATATGCTCAGGATCTTCTGCGGCTAAATTTTGGCAAAATTGCCTCATAACGATTTCCTTTCGGGCACCCTTGTTGACAATCAACTCACTTAGCCGCTGCGCAGCTTCAGATGGCTCGATCTTGCCATCTTGCAACTGACTTCGCACCCCTCTGACGTAGTTTCTCTGCGAGTGCCTGTCACGCGACTTCACGAAAAGCATCCTTCCTCTGGACATACCGCCAATTGAGCGGTCCACATCTGATTATAGAGAGTCGCCGCGAATAAAAGAACTATGATATAACTATATTCACCATGATAACCAAATCATCATCTCATTCATTAAAACAGGAGGTGATTCGCAGGTCACCGCATATCTTATTTACAATCCTATTGCTCTTCATCTTAGCTGGAACAATAGCAGGTGAAGTGTTCGACGCTTACCGTACGCTATGGTGGTGGGATGATGCACTGCATGGGATTTCTGGCGCCCTCATAGCCTTGCTCGGGCTATTTATCTTTCACGCCCTCCATCCAGCCGCTGCCCGAGTAAGCCTCATTGCACTGTTTTGCTTCGCCATCTCGCTGGCTGCCGCCGGCATATGGGAAATTTTTGAATTTGGTGTCGATTTCTTTTTCCATACCGCCATGCAGCAATGGAACATGTCGTCACTGGCGATTGTGATGGGTGTCAGCCATCAGGGAGCGGGGTTGCGTGATACCATGTCGGATATGATCCTGGCCGCTATTGGCGCACTAATCACAAGTCTCTTTATTACGTTTGCGTATCGGACACACCCGGCGCTGACACGCAGGATCCTGCGTCACACCTCATCACGACAGAGGCGCCGCCTATGAAGCTACATATGACATCGCGCCATACCGCCGACACCGCTCCCGTGGCAACTTTTGAAGGCGACAAACTTTTGCCACCCGGCACATATGAACAGCTAATGACTGGTGGCTATATTTCGGTATCCGAATACGCAAAGGCAGGCGCCAAAGCAGCAGGGGTAGTACTCGATAACATCACCGAAGAGCGATGGCGTCGCCTAGCCAGTGCCACTCATTACATCGATGAATTTATCGACACTGCCGAGCAGCCCACTATGGCGCGCCGTTTATATAACGAAGGGCTTCAAGCAGCACTTACGTATGAAGATACCTTTGAAGCATTAAGGGCTGTCCAGCTCCCCCTGGACATCAACCCACTCGTCCCGGCATCGGTCATTGCACTTCACAGTAGCCTCGAAGGTACAAGCCCAGCACAGCGCGACCAGCTCGCTGCTGCAGCATATGCCATTAACCACGCCGCAGATATCAAGGCATCTACGAATGATATCGACGCCTACCTTACAACCCTTACCGAAGAATCCGATGCTACTGCGGCACTATTTGACCACATCGCGACACCGTACGTCGCGCATCAACCGGCACATGCCGCACTGAGTAAGGTCGTCCGCCATGCTATGCGCGTTGCCGTGATGCTCGATAGCGCGCTTGATCTGCGCGAAGATTACGAGCAGGGAGTAACTAAGGTTCAGCCGACAATCCGCCATATGGCACGACTTGCCTGTGCCGCACTTCTACCCGCACACCAAGCAACAACATTTGGCGACAACCTACATATCACCTGGGCAATGGCCAGGGAAGTACGCCCTTACATCAAGTACTAGTTGTATCTGCCAGTTGAGAATTATAGCCAGCATCGTCATACCAACGGTAATGACCAATGTAACAAAATAAAAAATAGGGCAGGGCGGCGCATGATGCGCCAGCCCCGCCCGGTGGAGGTGGTGGATGGGTTGTCGCGGCCTAAAGCCTAGTCGTCGCCATCCTCATCCTCGGCAAATACGAACGGAACGTGTCCACGGCTACTAAAGTCGAGGGGTTCGAACGTCGTTTCACGCTCATCAGCTTTCTGCTGGAACCCTTCGGCTAACTGACTGCCGCCACTGTTCTTGTCGCTCATAAAAGCGCCTCCTTGTACTACATCCTGCCACTATGCAGGGCGCCCAAAACTTTTGAGCTATCTATTTATTATATCATTTTTTACTAATTTTATCAAAAGTCTGGGGTTTTCACGCTGTATTATTGACTTTTTCACGGCACATTTGCTATAGTAACTCTAGACATTACCAGAGACAGTAGCCGTGGATCGAAAGAAACACTTAATCCGCTACCGAGGATGTAAATAAACATATTTCATCGTGATAAGTCTTTGGTAGTGCGAGAATCAAAGACTTTTTCTTTTGGCTAAAAACCAACTGACAAGGGAAGTGAAGCTCTCATTACCAGTTCATTAACAGTTTGGTCGAATACAAAATCAATCAAAGAAAGGACTTTTATGGCAATTTCACGCGATAAAAAGAACACTTTGGTTGCAGAGATGAGCGACGTTCTCAAAGACGCTAAGATGACTGTGTTCGCACAGTATCAAGGTCTGTCCGTTGCCGACGTACAAGAACTTCGTAAAGCCGCTCGCGAAGCTGGCGTAACTATCAAGGTTGTTAAGAACCGTCTTGTCCGTGTCGCACTAGCATCACACGATGTCTACAAAGACACTGACACTTCAGCTCTTAGCGGTCAGTTACTCTACGCTATCAGCAGCGAAGACGAAGTCGCACCTGCGCAGGTCCTGGATCAGTTTGCAAAAACTCACCCAGCACTTGTCTTTGCCGGCGCGTTCTCTGGCGAAGGCGCTACCCTGAGCGCTGATGATGTTAAAGCTCTTGCTGGTCTTCCAAGCAAGAACGAACTCATTGGCCAAGTGGTTGCACAACTGCTTTCACCAGTTCACGACGTTACAAACGCACTATCTGGCAACTTGCACGCCCTCCTCGATGGCGTCAGTGCCAAAGCAACCAATTAATTTGTTAATCACACTGTTCTAAATTATTAGGGCAGGTAAGTATAAGGAGTCAATCATGGCTGACATTAAGAAACTTGCAGAAGAGCTGACTAAGCTTACTGTACTCGAGGTTAACGACCTCAAAACTATCCTTAAGGATGAATACGGCATCGAGCCAGCTGCTGCAGCTGTTGCTGTTGCTGGTCCTGCTGCTGAAGCAGGTGCTGCTGAAGACGAAAAGTCTGAATTTACCGTTACTCTGAAGGACGCAGGTTCTCAGAAGGTAGCAGTCATCAAGGCTGTTAAGGAAATCACTGGCCTCGGTCTTGGCGAAGCTAAGGCTATCGTTGACGGCGCTCCAGCTCCAGTCAAGGAAAAGGTTTCTAAGGACGAAGCAGAAGCTGCTAAGAAGACCCTCGAAGAAGCCGGCGCAACTGTTGAACTTAGCTAATTTCATATTCGCGTAAGCGAGTAAAACTTATTCGACCACTGTTAATAACGAGATATACCGCCTTATACAAGGCGGTATATTTTATTGCAAGAACAAAATTGACAACGTTTTTGCAGCCACCCCTGAAAAGTGTGTGGATAATGGGTGAAACAAATATATAGCACGTTCGCCACGACACCGAATGTCAACCTAATTTGACGAATATAGTACAATAGCCAGTATGGGCAAAGGCACAAGCGGTTTCACATTAATTGAGCTGATGACGGTTATCGTTATCATAACCGTTTTAGCTTCTATTGTCGTCGTCTCCTATACTGGTATTCGCTCACGGGGCTATGATACATCGGTCATGGCAGACATGCGTATTATCGCCAAACTTATGCAGCAGGGAAAGATCGAGGCCGGCAACTATCCGTACGGTATCGCCGAACTTGACACCTACGTGAGCCATGCCGTAAACAAGAGTGCTTACGCAACTTCGCCGACCATCTCGTACAACCTCCTATTCTGCTACAACAGCTCAACTCCAAGTGATTATTATCTTCTAGCGCAGAGTAGGTCGGGTAAACGTTTTTATATTTATAAGAGCGAAGAGATTAAAGAGTACACCGGTGGATCAACCTGGAATACGACAGCCGCCAATATGTGTACTGCCGTTGCCTCGGGATATTTCGCAAACGGCGCAGGCTATTCATCCGGAGATACCACTACTGGCCCGTGGCGCGCCTGGGCGAATTAGCAAAAAATTAAGAAAAACTTATAGTACAATGGTAGCAATGAGGAAAAGCACAACCGGATTCACTATTGTTGAACTTCTAATTGTTATCGTCGTGATTGCGATTCTTGCCGCAATCACAGTCGTCGCATATAACGGCATTCAAACACGCTCCACGAATAGCCGCATTGACTCAGATATGCGCAACCTTCAAACTGCAATTGAACTTGCCAGACGCAGTAGTGGAGATGTAGCACTACGATACGTCACCGGCAGTACCGCCACAGGCTCCGGCTGCTGGGGTAAGGCAACGGACACAGACTTAGCCGCTTTACCTAAAACCGACACCTGCTGGACGGCATACGCAAACGCACTCAACGCCATCAGCACCGCAAGCAACATGAATATACGCGACCTTGTTGACCCTTGGGGCAGGCCTTACTACATCGATGAGAACGAAGGAGAGGGCGCCGTTCCGGCAACTTCGTGCGGCGATGACGCCATCGGCTACTACTCGCGTCCATTCGTAACAGCACAGACTATGACCAAACACACAATCATCAAGAATATACAGACAGCCTGCTTGTAGTGAAATGGTAGCTATGAAAAAAAGTACAACCGGATTTACTATTGTTGAGCTCCTTATTGTCATCGTCGTGATTGCGATTCTTGCCGCAATCACTATCGTCGCTTTTAACGGCATCCAAGAGAGAAGTCGCCAGTCTGCCGTTACCGCTGCTGCGACTCAGGCGGCAAAAAAAGTACAGCTTCATTTTGCAGAAAACTCAACCTATCCAGCCACCCTGGCAGATGTCGGCATCTCGAACGGTGGCGATACAACCTATGGCTACACGGCCGGCACAAACTGGTACTGCGTCACCACTAAAAGCACCTCAAACTCACAGGTCGTCAGCGGAGTCGGTAGTGCCGGAAAATGCGGTCAGCTCACCGCCAGTTACTATTCAAACGGCACGCTGACAGGCTCTCCGATCCTGACGCGAACCGAGGCTAACGTCGATTACAACTGGGGCGCCAATAGCCCCGCGCCAGGCGTACCGGCAGATAACTTTTCGGCCACTTGGAGCGGCTACATTACGCCACCCGTTACCGGCACTTACACGCTTCATATGTGGTACGATGACCGATTTCGCCTCTATCTAAACAATGTGCTTGTCTCTGACCAATGGACAACCGGCTGCTGCACCTGGCGTTCCATGACGTACGACTTCACCGCAGAAGAACGCGTTCCGATCAAAATGGAGATGGCCGAAGGGGGAGGAGGCGCTGGCGCTCGTCTTCAGTGGAGCTACCCGGGACAAACACAGGTCGCCGTCCCAGCCACGGCCTTTAGTATCTAGTCCTCCTATCAATACATCTATTTGCTGAAATTTATTTCGAGAATCACCTCCGTACCTAGCCCTATTTGCGTGTCTAGATTGACAACAATATTGACAGCTGTTATATATAGGGGTAATATCACTACAAAAATAGACAAGGAAATTGCGAGTTACTATGTCTGATTTACCAGAAAAGCAGATCAAGCGTCTAAAGTCGCTGATTCAAGAGGCCGAAACTAACCTTGCAGCCGCAAAGGAACTTTTAATTAGTATCGTCGGTGACGACGGTAGCGTTATTACGCCACACGGCAGCAGTCACGAAGATGTGGGCGGCAAAATTGTTGAAGGTGTCTTTGATGGCCAGGTCATGATTGGCCCAGACGGCAAGAGCTATCCAGTGCCAGCCAATTACGCCAGCAAGTCAAAACTTGTTGAAGGCGACATCATGAAGCTTACTATTGCGGACGATGGCGGCTTTATCTACAAGCAAATTGGTCCGATCCCACGCAAGCAAATTATTGGCACACTGGTTCAGCATGACGGCGTATACTACGTTGAAGCCAACGGCCACGAGTACCGCATCCTGCTAGCAAGCGTAACGTACTTCCGCCTCAATATCGGCGATCAGGTTACAATTATTATCCCTGAGGACAACCCAGATGCTACATGGGCAGCAGTGGAAGCCGCACTCTAGCTCCCAGCACCCACCAAAGAGAGCACCACTATGGTGCTCTCTTTAATTTTATGATATAATATATTAATTCCACTCAATCGAATGGACATTTACAAGCAGGTGAACAAGGGAGGCAATGTGCCTAAAAAGCTCGTAGTAACGAACGGTCTCAATCCGTACGTACGCCACTACAGGGTTATTACCGCCCCAAAAACACAGCTCATCAGAGGAAAAGAGGTGCCACTACGAACGGATGTTCGACTTCAATCGCTCGTCACACCACTTCTGATGAACCGCGACATCACTGATACACACGCCAAAAACGGCGATCTCACCGTACACGTCAAAACCATCGAATCGTGGAGGACGGTCGACCAGATCGTCATCGACAGCATCTATAATCTCCTAGAGATAAGTATCGACGATCGTCGCAAGGTACCGATTACACGGGCGTAATCCATGCGGTAGTAACATGTATCATTCTCTTTATTCATCTGCTTGTTACTACCCCCTGCAATACACCACCTTTTGGGTGTTTTTTATTTCTCTCAACATAACCAGCCCCGACAGGCCAAAAGCACAACGCCGCATTTAGCCAAAGTGCCGTACAATAGAGTCAAGATAGAATAGCAGGGGATTAATAGAGTGTCACAGGCACTATACCGTAAGTATCGCAGTAAAAACCTCGGTGAAATCGTTGGACAAGAACACGTCACCGACATCTTAAGCCGCTCATTAAAGAGCGGGCGCATCGCACATGCCTACCTCCTGACTGGTCCACGCGGTGTCGGCAAGACTTCAATCGCACGTATCTTGGCGCACGAAATCAACCAACTGCCATACACTGACGAAAGCAATCATCTCGACATTATCGAAATTGACGCCGCCAGTAATAACGGAGTCGAGGATGTTCGCGATCTCCGCGAAAAGGTTCAAATCACTCCAGTCACTGCTAAATATAAAGTTTATATTATCGACGAAGTGCATATGCTCTCCAAGGCAGCCTTTAATGCACTCTTAAAAACACTCGAGGAACCGCCTGCTCACGTCGTGTTTATCCTTGCAACAACCGATGTTGATAAGCTACCAGCGACTATTATTAGTCGTACACAGCGCTTTGGCTTCCGTTCGATTGGTCGAGACGTAGCCGTAAAGCACCTACGCGATATTGCCACTCAGGAAAAGATCACAATCACCGACGGCGCACTCGAACTCATCGCTCAGCACGGCGACGGCAGCTTCCGTGACAGCATCAGCCTGCTTGATCAGCTCAGTAGCTTATCTGACAGTAAAGAGGGTATTTCTGAGGAGCTCGTCGAAACGACCTTGGGACTTGCGCCAACTAAACGCGTCGATGAAGTGATCGATGCCTACGACCACAAAGATCTTCAGCGAATTATTAGCTTGCTCGACACAAGCGCACGCGACGGCATCCAGACCACCGTACTAGCACACCAGCTAATCCAAACCCTACGCGAGCGCGTTGGCGAGAAGCCGCAATACATTGAACTGCTTGATCAACTCCTCGACGTTAACAAATCGTCACAGCCACACATTAAGCTTCTGACCGTACTTGGCGCTCATGCCGCACCAAAGCCAAAAACTGCAGCTCTCTCTGTCGCACCCCACGAGGTTAGCGCGACCGTTGCCGAGCTCGAACAGCAAGCCAGCAAACCGCACCCGGTCATACCATCACAGACCAAACCAGTGGCACCGGCACCGACAGCACCAACAGCCGCAAAACCAGCACCAAAGCCAGTCACTTCGTCAACACCGTCAACGTCCACCAGTGGTGCAGAAGCACTTCCGAGTGGGCCTATCTCGCTGGAAAGCTTCAACTGGGAGGCGGTGGTTGAGTATACCCGTCAGCACTACGTGGCGGTCTTTAGCGTCTTATCAAAATGCGGCTACGAACTAGAAGGCGAGAAGCTTGTCCTGTACACGTCTAATGCATTTTACAAAAAGAAGCTCGACGACATGAAGCATCGTGTTAATTTATCAAACGCTTTGATCGAAACGGGCGTTGGTAATATAGAAATCGAGACCATCGGCACCCCACCGCCACCGAAAGATAGCCAAGCGGCTGCCGTAGCTGCTATTATGGGTGGAGGAGAAGAGGTGAACGTCGCGTAAGTAGACGCTCAACAGAGGTAATGGCCCAAAAAGAAGTACCAGCCGGGAAAGTCCCGCCGCAGAATATCGACGCCGAGATGAGTTTGCTCGGTGCTGTTTTAATTGACGAAGAAGTACTGGCCGAAATATCCGAGCAAGTCACACCGCGCGACTTCTATGACAAGCGTCACGCCACCATTTTCGGTGCGATGATGCGCCTTTACGAGCGCCATAAACCTGTCGACCTCTTGACACTCACTGACGAGCTTAAGAAAAAAGATGAACTTGAAGTCCTAGGAGGCTCGGCCTATCTGACCGACCTTACTAACTACGTACCAACGGCAGCGCACGCTGAGGCTTATGCCGACTTAGTAGCTCAAAAAGCAATCCGTCGCCGTCTTATTAAGGCCAGTTCGGAAATATCAGAGCTTGGCTTTGATGAAGATCAGGACGTCCAAGAGCTACTTGGCAAAGCGGAGCAAGAACTCTTTGCCGTCAGTGACCAGTCACTAAAACAAGATCTCACCAGTATTGAACAGATTTTGACCGATAGCTTCGACCGCATGGAAGAGCTACACCGCAACAAGGGTGCACTACGCGGTATCGCAACCGGCTACCGCGACCTTGACAACATGACAGCCGGTCTGCAACGTTCCGATTTGATCATTCTTGCAGCTCGTCCTGCGATGGGTAAAACGACTTTCGTGACCAACCTCGCATACAACGTTGCGACTATTGCGAAACAGCCGGTTCTATTCTTTAGCCTCGAGATGAGTAAAGAGCAACTTGTTGACCGCATGCTCGCCGATGCCTCGGGTGTTGACTCCTGGAATATTCGTACTGGTAATCTTTCCGACGATGACTTCGCCAAACTATCTGAAGCGATGGGAGAAATGGCTGAAGCGCCAATTTATATTGATGACAAACCAGGTCTGACGGTTCTCGAAATGCGTACTAAAGCTCGCCGTGCGGCCCACGAAGCACCGCTTGGCCTCATTATCGTCGACTACCTCCAGCTAATGCAGGGTAGCGGCAAGTCTGATGGCAACCGTGTACAAGAGGTGAGTGAGATTTCGCGTGGCCTCAAATTGATCGCACGCGAGCTCAACGTGCCAGTAATCGCACTTTCGCAGCTGTCACGTTCAGTTGAAAGCCGTAGCCCACAAATCCCGCAGCTCTCCGACCTGCGTGAATCAGGTTCGATCGAGCAGGATGCCGATATTGTATCCTTTATTTACCGCCCAGGTTACTACGAACCGGATAATCCCGAATTTGAAAACATCACTAAGCTAATCATCGCCAAGCACCGTAACGGCCCGGTTGGCCACATTGATCTCTTCTTCCACCCAGAGCGCCTACGCTTCATGTCACTCGACAAAACACACGAGTAGAATATGATACAATCATAAGTACCTTATGGGTAGAAAAGTAACCGATTATCTTCTTTATCGCTGGCGCTATATTCTCGGCTATGGCGTTATTGGACTTATCGTTGTCTCACTCCTTATCGTAGCGACACTTTTTGTACCAGGTGCACTCAGCCAGGAGGAAATGCAGAGCGTGGTGACAAGCAGCCAGCCTCTCAAGTCGCTCGACCCATCACTCATCGTCAACTTCCCATATCATCTACTGCAGCGAGCCAGCCTTAGTTTATTCGGCGTCTCAATCCTCAGCATTAAACTGCCGTCACTCATTTTGAGTCTGCTTTCAATTATCGGCATGTTCCTACTGCTGCGCGGATGGTTCCGTCACAACGTCGCCGTTCTCACGACACTGCTCATTGTCACAACAGGGCAGTTCCTTTTCTTGAGTCAACACGGTACGCCGGGTATTATCTCCGTGTTCTGGACAGTATGGATGCTTGTTGCTGCGCTTATGATTTCGCGTCGAGCACGCCTTGGGTGGCTCTGGAAGATTATCCTTGCAGGTGTCGTTGCACTCAGTCTCTATACACCACTAAGTATCTACGTTGTTATTGCACTTCTTAGTGCAGTGACACTCCACCCACATCTGCGATATATCGTTCGTCGACTACCAAAGCTCAAAACCGCCCTGGCTATTATCGTTGGTCTTATCTTACTTGCACCGCTAGCCTACACCATCTGGCAGCACCCGCAGACTGGACTCACACTCCTAGGTGTACCGCAGGGGAGCTTTGATATTAAAGCAAACACCGTGGCTGCACTTGGCAACTACCTTGACTTCATGTCGCCGGCTCACGGCATCTACATGGCACCTCTTTACGGTATCGGCTCACTCGCGCTTATCATTCTTGGCGTCCTCAGATTATTTACCGCCACCTATACCGCTCGTAGCTACATCATCACCGCGTGGGTCATCCTACTGATTCCAGTTGTCATCTTAAATCCTGATTCTGTCGGCGCTACGTTCGTGCCAGCACTATTATTGATGGCTATGGGTGTCGCTTCGCTGATATCAATGTGGTACAGTCTTTTCCCGCGCAACCCTTACGCCCGTATCGTTGGCCTTGTGCCACTAATCATCCTGATGGGCGGTATGCTCTTAACGAGCGTTGATCGCTATATCAATGGCTACTCATACAACCCAACTCTAGCTTCTCAGTTCTCTAAAGATCTACAGCTCCTCAATCGCCGCATGGCGATGAACGCCCATGCTCCAGCGACACTCGTCGTTACCGAATCTGAACGACCATTCTATGAAGTTGTTGCCAAATATAACGGTCGGCTCACCGTTCTCACAAGCACGCCAGCTACATTACCACCGACGGTCATTATCAGCAGAGAAGCGCACAAGCCCCTTGAAAACGCCACGCCAACACGAATCGTCACAAGCCCGGCTGCCGAGGATAGTGCACGCTTCTACGTCTACAAAACAGATCAAAAATAGCGTATACTATAAGAAGTAAACGACGGAGAGGAATATACCGATATGGCTTTTGATCAAATGAAAATGCTTGCAAAACTACAGAAGGCTCAAAAAGAGCTTAAGAAAGAAATTGTTGAAGTTGATGCCGGTGAAGGCGCTGTGATTGTTCAAATCAACGGCGAGCTGAAAGTGCAGAGCATCAAGATTGACCCTAGCCGCGTCGACCTCGAAGACATTGAAGAGCTTGAAGGCTGGATCCAGGCAGCTATCCGCGACGGTATGGCAAAGGCGCAGGAAATTGCTGCCGAAAAAATGAAGCCCCTCATGGGCGGCCTGGGCAACCTCGGCCTTTAACTCAGGACGATCATGACACAACTACTTCCATCAGCGCTCACCCGAGCCATTGATGAGCTTGGGAAGCTACCTGGAGTAGGCGCGCGTACCGCTGAACGCTACGCGTATTTCTTGCTACGTGCAAATTCACAAACCAGTGCCTCACTTGCACGTGCACTTGCGGAGCTTCACTCTGGCGTTAAAACTTGTCCGATCACATTTGCGCTCATTGATGCCGATGAGGACGTGTCATCTCTCTACAGCGACCCTGATCGCAACAAAAAACTCGTGGCCGTCGTCGAAGAGCCACTTGATATTGTGGCTCTAGAGCGCACCGGACAGTTCAAGGGCACTTACCATGTTCTCGGCGGGGCAATCTCCCCGATCGACGGCATCGGCCCGGAGCAGCTGCACATTCCGGAGCTACTCGATCGCCTTGCGCGTGACGAGGCAGAAGAGGTGATTATCGCCACTAACGCCAGTGTCGAAGGCGAGTCAACCGCACTCTTCTTACAGCGCCTCATTCAGGAAGCAGGGATCGATATCAAGATGACCCGCCTTGCACGCGGCATACCGGTTGGCGTTGACCTTGAATACGCTGATCAGATCACTCTCAGTCATGCGCTCGAGGGCAGACGACTTCTGTAACGGTACCTATCCAAGCGTACCTCTGTTACAATAGTGACAATGTTCGACACTGCAAAACAACTCATCAACGACGCCAAAAAAATCATCATTATCCAGGCCGAAAATCCTGACGGCGACAGCCTAGGAAGCAGCCTTGCGCTTGAAGAAATTTTAGGTGACCTCAATAAAACAGTCCACCTCTATTGCCCGGTAGAGATCCCGAAGTACATGCGCTACATCAACGGATGGGATCGTGTTTCCTGTGATTTTGCTACTGATGCTGATTTAGCGATTATCGTTGACACCGCCGCCGCCGTCCTTCTGTCCAAGGTGCTCGAAACACCAGGCGCCCGTCATTTCCTCGAGACCCATCCGGTGCTCGTTATTGACCACCATACCACCGAATCAAACCTCAGTTTTGAACACACCATGCTGAGTGCAGAGGCAGTTGCAACCAGCGCAGTAATCTACGAACTAGCCACGGCAGCCGGCTGGTCAATTAACCCGCAAGCCGCCGAGGATATGCTTATTGCACTCATGAGCGACAGTCTAGGCCTCACGACCCAAAATGTCACTCCGCAGACGTTCTTTGTCGCAGGCAAGCTCACTGAGTTAGGCGCCAGCAACGCCGTCATTGAAGAGCGTCGTCGCGAGTACATGAAAAAATCACCAGAAATCCTTGCCTACAAGGGAGAGCTTATCGGCCGCATCGAGTATTTACTTGGCGGCAAGCTGGCAGTCGTACATATCCCATGGGAAGATATCCGACAGTACAGCGATCAATACAACCCAAGCGTGCTTGTACTCGACGAAATGCGACTCGTTGAAGGTGTTGCGATAGGTGTCGCTATAAAAACCTACCCTGATGGCAAAATTACCGGTAAGCTTCGCGGCAACCTCCCAATCGCCGAGCAGGTAGCAGGCTACTTCGGTGGCGGTGGCCATGAGTACGCCGCAGGCTTCCGTGCTTACGAAAGTTACGATACGATTATCAAAGAATTAATTGACGCAACAGACAAGGCAATTCGCAACTATGACTCAGCTCACTCTGCATAACACCCTGACAAAACAGCTCGAAGTTTTCACGCCGCTGCATAATGAGCATGTGTCGCTCTACACCTGTGGACCCACCGTATACAACTATCTCCATGTCGGCAACTGGGCAGCCTACATCTACTGGGATACACTCGTCCGCACACTAGGTGCAAACGGTTATATTGTCGAGCGCGTTATGAATATCACCGATGTTGGCCACCTCACGAGCGACGCCGACGAAGGTGAGGATAAGCTTGAAAAGGGCGCTCGTCGCGAGGGCAAGACCGCATGGGAAGTTGCCGAATTCTACGGCAGCGACTTCCTACAGGGAATGCTCAAATTAAACCTCATTACGCCCGACCATATCACAAAGGCAACAGCCTACATCCCTCAGCAGCTAGAGCTGGTGCGAACTCTTAAGCAAAAGGGCTTCACGTATGAAATTGAGGACGGTATCTACTTTGATACCGCGAAGTTCCCGACATACGCCAGCTTCGCGGGACTTGATCTTCAAGCTCAACGAGCGGGCGCTCGTGTTGAGTTTAATAGCGAAAAGCGCAATCCAAGTGACTTTGCGCTCTGGAAGTTCAGCCCCTTAGGCGAGCAACGTGACATGGAGTGGGAAACACCCATTGATTTACTCGACACACCGAGCGATACACCTCGAATGGGCTTCCCCGGCTGGCATCTCGAATGCTCGGCTATGGCAATGAGTATCCTCGGTAATCACATCGATATCCATACAGGCGGTATTGACCATATCCCGGTTCATCATACTAACGAGATCGCTCAGTCGGAAGCAGCCAGTGGCGAAAAGTTTGCCAACTACTGGCTCCACAACAACCATCTGAAATCAAATGGCACCAAAATCAGTAAAAGCCTCGGCAATGGCTACACACTAGGCGATCTTGCAGAGCGCGGCTACACGCCACTCGATTACCGTATGTTTGTTCTTCAGAGTCACTACATGAGTGAAGGTAACTTTACGTTCGACAACCTAACTGCCGCCAAGAGCCGCCTGCGACATTGGCGCTCCGTTGCTGCGCTTCGTCATCAGATTGCAGAAGAAGGTACCTTATCTTTCAAAGAGACCGCAGACGCAATTCTTGAAGCATTAAATGCAAACCTGGGCGCACCAACCGCACTCCAGCTTATCGACGATGCGTTTGCCCGCATAGACAGTAATCCTACCGAAGTAGGCAAAACCGAGCTGAGCGATCTTTTAACTACTATTGATGAGCTCTTAGGGCTTGATTTACATGGAACGACACCTGATATTAGCGTGGAGCAAAAAGCCTTAATTAAACGCCGCGCAGAAGCCCGCGACGCAAAAGACTGGGCGACCTCTGACGCACTTCGCGATGAACTCGCCAGCAGTGGGGTCATGGTGCGCGATACACCCCAGGGCCAAATTTGGGAATACTAACTATTCACTCTTCATAAAATAACCCGCATCACGTGCGGGTTATTTTATGTACCATATACAAAACTTAGGCTTCTTCGTGTTTCAACTTTTTCACAAGTTTTGCCATAGGTTTATCATTTTCAACACGCCTATGTCGCGCACGACTAAGATACTCGTCGAGCAATACCTTTACGCAGCCGGCAATTGGGATCGAGATAATACCACCCGCCAAGCCAAACATATACAGACCGATTGTCACAGATGCAAGCACGGCAAGAGCAGATAACTCAACTTTCTTTGACTGAATAGTCGGGGAGACAAAGTTATTTTCAACCTGCTGGTAGACAACAAAGAAGATAATAAAGACAACCGCTGCTGTCACATCATTAAAGGCGAGTAGTAGGGAAATCAAAATACCACCAATTGTCGCACCGAACATAGGGATAAGCGAAAGCGTGAATGCAATCGCAACCGTTGGCAGCGCCAAGTTAGCAGGGATGTTAAAGAAGAAGCTAAGCGCAAACACAACAAGTCCCGAAGCCAACGCACCAATCGCTGACACGGTTAACTGACCCGTCACGTAGCCGGTCACTACACCATACATGCGTCGCGCAACCGAGCGGTGACGTTCCATGCGCTGCGGGTCACCGTAAATACCCCAGATACGCTTCATCCACATTGGACCCTCGACAAGCATCAAGAAGGAAAGAACCAGCACGAGAAGAAGCGACGTGAGCGCACCCACTACCGATCCCACGCCGGCTAAAATATTACGGCCGATATCTGCCGCCCAACCAGTGGCATTACCGCGGAATGACTCCACCGCACGATCAACCTGAGGCTGCAGGTTATACTTTTCAACAAATGTATTGAGGCCCGTCCACTGACTGCGAGCATTTTCAACTAGACCAGGTACTGTGTCGGCAAACTTCATCGTCTGCTGCGCCACAGGAGGCACGACAAGGAAAATAAACGTACCCAGGATAGCCACTACCAGCACATACGCCAACGCTGTACCAGCGACACGGCTACGACCAGGCAGACGCTTGGCAAGTTGCGTTACAGGCGCATTCAAAGCAAGTGCCAAGAAGAAGGCGACGCCGAGGATAATAAGAGCAGTGCGAGCACTATAGATGGCCAAAATAGCAAAGGCAAAGCCAATCACTACCAGCCAAAAACGAACAAATGTTTTGGTATCAATTTCAATGCGTACTTTCATAGTACTGTCAGTATAGCACTATTTCACCTTAGAAGCGTAGTAGCGCTTAAGGAACGACTCCTTAAACTCAAAGAATGTACCATCCTTGATACTCTCGCGAATATCATCGACAAGCCGGACAATAAAGCGCTCATTATGGATCGTTGCAAGCGTATTCGATAGTAGCTCGCCAGCCTTAAATAGATGGTTGAGGTAGGCCGATGTATAGTTTTGACAGACGTAGCAGTCACACTCACTGTCAAATGGCGTAAAGTCCTCACGATACTTGGCATTTGTAATATTCCTGCGACCATCGCGCGTATAAAGCGCACCGTTACGGCCAACTCGCGCAGGGGAAACACAATCAAATGTATCGGCGCCATTTTCAATACAAGCAAAAATATCATCCGGCTCGCTAATGCCAAGCATGTGACGTGGCTTCGCCTCCGGCAGCTCTTCACACATCCAGCGAACAATTTCACCAATATTTTCTTTTGTGAGCGCACCGCCAAGTCCAAAGCCGTCAAAATCCATACCACCAAGAAAGCGTGAGCATTCACGGCGTAAATCTTCGTAGTTTGCACCCTGCACGACACCAAACAGCGCTTGTGGTGGACGATGTGAGCGTTCGGCATTCAGTCGCTGATGCTCAGTGAGGCTGCGTACCGCCCACGGATGAGTGCGGTCCTTAAGTGACTCAACCTGATACTCATATGAATGATGAAGGGTCGTCAGTTCATCGAAAGCAAATGTTATATCTGCTCCGATCTGGTGCTGAATCCGCATAGAGACTTCAGGCGTAAAGCGGTGCCGAGAGCCGTCAAGATGCGACTTAAACATGACACCATCGTTATCAATCCAAGCTAGTTTTTCCTTCTTGGCAAGAGGCTTCTCGTCGGTCGTGCCGTCCATGTCGATTACTTTTTTAAACCCGACACCGAGACTCATCACCTGAAAGCCACCGCTGTCAGTAAACGTAGGCTTATCCCAGTTCATAAAAGCATTCAAACCACCGGCTTTATCGACAATTTCTGCGCCCGGGCGAAGATACAGGTGATAGGCGTTAGCAAGTACCGCCTGCGCGCCGACGCCCTTAAGCTGCTCCGGGGTCAGCGCCTTAAGAGTTGCCTTGGTGCCAACAGGAATAAACGCTGGCGTTTCAATTGCGCCATGCGGTGTCGTGATCGTGCCGGTGCGGGCAAGGGCATTGTCCAGACGATGCGAGATAGTAAACTCCAAAGCTTTGGTCATCCGTACTAGCGTACCACAGAGTAATTAGAGTAGTATACTTGGTATAGCACAAGCAGAAAGGTATCCTTATGTCTGAAACGATTACTATTGCCGTTATCGCCGGCACTACCCGCGCACAGCGTCTTTCTCCAAACGCAGCCCATTATATTGCTGACTTCGGCCGTCAGATGAGAGGTGTTGAGATTATCTACGTCGACCCCACTGACTTCCATTTTGCCGGTGATGGCAACGACCCGGAAGGGAAGGATCCTCGCTATACGACAATTGTCGAAAAAGCTGATGCTTTCTTTATTGTGACGCCAGAATATAACCATAGCTTCCCGGGAAGCCTCAAGCGCATGCTCGACAGCGAGCTCGCGCATTACAATCACAAACCAGTAGCTATAGCTGGTGTCAGCAACGGAAACTGGGGTGGCGTCCGGGCTGTCGAACAACTATGCCTGGCCATCCGCGAACTTGGTCTTGTTGTCATGAGCTGGGATATGTATTTTCCGTACATTCAAAATATCTTCGATGAAACAGGCGTGATGCAGGAGGAACATAAAGAACGGTACGACAAGCAAACCAGTAAACTCTATGGTGAGCTATTATGGTTTGCACGTATCCTTAAAAGCGCCCGCGATCATTCTCAGAATTAACTATTGCGCAAGCCTCCTCGGCAAGGTATAACATAAGCATGAAGTACGCACTGAGGCAAAGTGACTAGCAATGGAAAGGGGGCTTCAGCGCGCAATCGACCGACCACTATCGCGCCGCCTTCCGCCCATTGACGCCTGGCGTCAACCTGATAAATGGCTCGATCCACACACGGGGCTTCTCCTAAAACCCATGCGCCAACGCTTGGTGCATCCGGTTGATGAGAACGGCCTAATACTTCCAGAAATCGCAATAGCCGAACTTAAGTCGCACCTTTGGGATGATTTTGTTCCGGAAGTCGACAAAAATGACCCGGAACTAAGGCTGGACAGCCACCACCTCTACCACTCACTATCTGATTATCTGCCAGGCACGAATGACGGCAGTTTGATACCCTGGGCATTTCGTAGGTTACGGTCAAACCTTCTGGTAAACCAACGACAAATCCATAATATGTGGCACGATATGTACTCGAAGCCGATGAAACCGCGCGAAGAAGTGATGGAGGAGCTTGTCAATGCGGATATCCTCGCGACAAGAGCGCTCATCAAGGCAGCTCGTGTCGCACACGACACGGCAGCCTTGATGCCTCACTTCAACCGCAGACGCAATGACATTGCCCGCCACCCGGAGCGTATTGGCAATCGAGAGTACGACGATATTGGAGAGGAATATTTGCGAAACAAATTCAGCGCACGCTACAACCATCTTCAGGAAACACTTACACAGCTAGAGGAGCTCCCGCATGTGACCCGCGTTTATCCCGACATGGAGATTACTCGCAAGCGTCCGGCACTTATTGCCGGCAAGCTTGGCCCACTGGCCACACGCCGAGCCCTCGACTATACACACCATTTCCCAGCATGCGCAGCATAGTATAATAAATATATGCCTACATTCTCATTTGATATCGTCTCCGATTATGACAAAGCCGAAATGAACAACGTCTTTGCCGGCGTCGAAAAAGAAATTGCCAGCCGTTACGACTTCAAGGGAACGCCTGCTGCCATTGAGTGGCTCGGCGACAAAGCCGGATTTAAACTCACCGGCGCAGGGGAGTGGCAAGTAGATGCCGTTCTCGACATTGTCCGCAAGAAGCTGGCGAGTCGCAATCAGAGCTCAAAGGTTCTCGACCTGACCAAAACACCTGTCGAGAGTAACCTCAAAACCACATGGGAGATCCCCTTCAAGCAAGGCCTCGCCCAAGATAAGGCTAAGCAAATTACTGCAAAGCTCCGAGAAGAAGTACCAAAAGTCAAAGCGCAGATTCAGGGTGACGCTGTCCGTGTTACCGGGAGCAGCAAAGACGAACTCCAAAAAGCAATCGGAGCCATACAGCAAGCCGACTTCGATGTTCCGCTCCAGTTTATTAACTACCGCTAATCAAAAAACCGCCCAGGAAAGGGCGGTTTTATTTACAAGATAGCCAATAGGGCAAATAAGACAAGACTCACTGCAGCGAGGGCCGCCACGGCAAGACTCATACGGTTCGGGTAGATGTCAACGCGCTTCGGAGTCTTTGCTGCGGCGGACTTCGAGGCTGTTTTTTTGGCTGGTTTTTTGGCTGTCATACCCACAGTGTAGCGCCTCGCGACCCTTGGTGCAACAGGCTTATGCTTCCATCGTAACAGATTGACTCTTTTTACTACAAAATGTATAGTATAGGCATGACCGCACAGCAAACAATTGGCTGCCTAGAGGCTGCCACAGAGATCATCGGCGACAAATGGACGCCTCGTTTGCTCCGCTTCTTTGTCAACGAAGAAGTCGTGCGCTTCTGCCAGCTCCAAGACCTGGTGGGCGGCATAAACCCTCGCACACTCTCTGCCCGCCTTAGCCAACTTGAAGAGCATGAAATTATCGAAAAACTACTTACCTCAGAGAGTAGCAGCCGCTGTGAATACCGGCTTACACCAAAAGGCCAAGACCTCCTCCCAATCCTCCAAGACATGGAGCGCTGGAGCGAACGCTACAAGGTCGCCTAACCCTCGCTCTATATCTAAATACAGGGTTTTTTAAGTATCCGGTGCTACACTCAAATTATGAGAATATTATTGGTAGAAGATGAGCACAAGATTGCAAGAGCGCTGAAAAAAGCACTCGAGCAAGAAAAGTACGCCGTCGATGTCGCTTACGACGGTGACGAAGGTCATGCCATGGCCACTACCGAACCGTACGATGCTGCCATCATCGACCGTATGTTGCCGGGCGGACACGATGGCCTTGATATTGTTAGTGCAATGCGCGATCAAAAGATCCACACCCCAGTTCTTCTACTAACAGCCCTCGGTAGCGTCAAGGATAGGACCGACGGACTCGACTCTGGTGCCGACGACTATCTTATTAAACCATTTGCACTTGAAGAACTCCTGGCCCGCGTTCGAGCACTCCTCCGTCGCCCGAAAGAGCAGCAGTCAACCCTTCTTAGTGCTGGCGACTTAACCCTAAATACTGTAACATTTGAAGTAACGCGAGCTGACACTCCGCTGCAGCTCACTAGTAAAGAGTTTGCGTTGCTCGAATATTTACTTCGTAACCAAGGCCGTCCATTACCAAAGGAAACGATTATCGCACATGTATGGGATTATGATGCAGACATCCTTCCAAACACCGTCGAGGTATATATTAAGTACCTGCGCGCTAAGGTAGATCAGCCGTTTGATAAGCCGCTCATCCATACCGTTCGTGGCTTCGGTTACAAGTTACAATCTACTTAGTATGTTTCAATCCGCAACCCTCAAATTAACCGGCTGGTATTTGATGATCATTGTGATCATCTGTTTGCTTTTTAGTGTTATTATTTATGCCATTGCTTCAAGAGAAGTTGGTTCACGTATCAGCTACCTCCCGACAGATCCAGATATCTTACGGATTATCGACCGGACCTCACTTGACGTTCTGCGCGAAAGCCAGATACACGCCGCCGAGCAAAGCTTAATTTACGCGCTCCTCATCACAAATGTCGCAATCTGGGCAATCGGCGGAGTGGGGAGCTATTACCTTGCGCGTCGCTCTCTTGAGCCAATAGAAAAAGCACACGAAGCCCAGTCCCGATTCACGAGCGATGCCAGCCATGAGCTACGCACACCACTAGCCAGCATGAAAACAGAGCTTGAAGTAGCCCTACGCGACCCTAGCCTGACAAAAGAAGAGATGAAAGAGCTGCTCGGCAGCAACTTAGAGGAAGTCAACAAGCTAACAAAACTGTCACAGACTCTATTGCAGCTTTCACGACTAGACCACGACAGCATTGAGCGTAGCACGGTAGATCTCAAGACCGCCCTTACGCCTGTACTAGCTCGCTTCGGAGAGGATGCTAAGCGTATTGTCGTCACCTCAAAGCCGCACGCTACGGTAGTTGCTAATATCTCAGCTGCCGAAGAGCTTTTTACAATCCTTATTGATAACGCACTCAAATACAGCCCAAGTGATTCCGAAGTCACCCTCAAGTTCCTGCGCATGAAACAGTTTGCCGGCTTCGAGATTACCAACCAAGGCACCGGCATCCCAGCCAGCATTCTCCCACGCATCTTCGACCGCTTCTTCCGTGCCGACAATTCTCGGACCGGTGGCCAGCGGCGCAGCTACGGCCTCGGGTTGTCGCTAGCCAAGAAGCTGGTAGAAGTTCATGGCGGCGAGCTTATGGTCAGCAGCCAGGAAAACGGCCCGACTACATTTCGTGTCCTATTGCCGCGCCCATTAAAATAGTCGTTGTATTTTTTATAATACTTATGTTTTTTAAGAATTCGCTCAGGAAACTATTGCATACTGGTGGCAGTGGAGGTGCCTGAGGGGGAGCCACTATAC
>CAMPGV010000010.1 GCA_946885745.1 uncultured Candidatus Saccharibacteria bacterium
GCCTGTTCCTGCTTGACCTTCACGAAGCTGATAGTTAGAACGCCGTCTTTGAGGACCGCTTCAACCTCATCTTCCTTGACAGCCAATGGTAGTGCTAGCGTGCGGCTAAATTCGCCCCAGTAGCATTCCTGGATGTGCCAGTTGGTCGCATCAGTATCATCGCCGCTTGAGAGCGTGCCGCTGATGGTCAAGATGCCGTCGCTGATGCTGACATCGAGGTCTTCTTTGTTAACACCGGCAGTACGTGCCTTTACGATAAGCTTTTCGTCTGTTTCATAAACATCTACAGCGAGTTGTCCAGGAAAATCATCTTCTGACTCTTCCCAGTTGTCTTCGACAGTAGGGGCTGCGGCTGGTTGTTGGTTTGAGAGCTCGTCGTCGTTTAGAAACGCGGCGGCGAGTTCATCTTCGATCAAGAGATCGTCATTCTGTTTACGGGCCATGATATCCTCCACTTTTCTCTAGGCTCTGTTTGACAAATAGTCTCTATCAGTATAGCTAAAGCTTGCGGTATAATCAATAAAACAAGACGTCAAAACGTAAAAATCACAATGATAGATACCCTCCTCTCTTATATCGCTCCTCACCTCTGTTACGGATGCGGTCAAACGGGCACCGTACTATGCGATAGTTGTATGAATTACATCGATAATGAGCAGCTTGGTCAGTGTATCGTGTGTCCGAGGCCAGCTCGCCGCCACCTCTGTAGCAAGCACGTGGGAATGATAGATGACGGCTGGTATGGCGCTATGCGAGTGGGTGTAGTGGAGCAGCTTATTGACGCCTATAAATTTGAAAATGTCAAAGCCGCTGCGACACCGCTTACGCAGATACTCCTTGTTAATCTCCCTGCCCTGCCTGATCGTACAGTCATTGTGCCGATTCCTACGATAGCGAGTCACATCCGCGAGCGAGGATATGATCATATGTCTCTTGTCGCTCGTGATGTCGTGCGAATACGCAAACTCACGCTCATTCCTCTGCTGCAGCGTAACACCTCAACGACGCAACGTGACGCCGACCGGCGCCTTCGTGAAAAACAAGCCCAGGAAGCGTTTCGGGTAGTTGGCGACATAGATCCAGACAGGCCATATTTAATTATTGATGATATTGCGACGACCGGAGCGACTTTGCGCCATGCGGCCGAGACTTTGCGACGGGCGGGCGCGCGAACTATCTGGGTTGCGGCTGTCGCCCGCCAACCTCTCGACTAATACGGCCATATCTGTTACTATAGTTTGCGAGCCTCTGGAGAGGTGACCGAGCGGTTTAAGGTACTTGTCTTGAAAACAAGCGTGGGGCAACTCACCGCGAGTTCGAATCTCGCCCTCTCCGCCACGAAAAAAGATGACTATATAGTCATCTTTTTTCGTGTTACTAGGAATTGCGGAGTGGGCCTTCGGCTACAGTCCAGCCACTCCCCCTTCATTTGCAAAAGCACCGATCACGAAGCGGATAACAGCATACGCGAGCAGCGCAACGATGATACCGATTACTGCGTAGAGCAGGGTGTTTTTGGCAGCGGTAATCGCTGCGGTGTTTCCGCCCGACGTAACGTAGCGTAACCCGGCAATGATGATCATGATGACACTGAGCGCGCCAATGACAAAGAGGAGAATATTGCTCACTTCGGTTAAGATGCCAGTCTGTCCAAAAAGGCTTGCAGGCTGATCGTCGCCACGTGCAGCATTGGCGCCTTCCATCATTGTGGCAAAGGCGCTAAAGAGAGAAAATTTAGTAATTATATACTCCAACATGTATTTAATATATTAGCAATTGATGCGGAAAAAGTCTACCCGTGGCCCCTGTTTTGTGTTACAATAACCCAAGTGCCACAGCGCAAAAGCGCAACCTATATGGAGGAGTACCCAAGTGGCTGAAGGGGACGGTTTGCTAAATCGTTAGTACGGAGAGATCTGTAGCGGGAGTTCGAATCTCCCCTCCTCCGCCAAATAGAAAAGACATGCGGCTGCATGTCTTTTCTATTTGGTATAAAGGGTGCTTTTCTCTCTATTCTTCCCGTATCTTGCTCATGCTATACTAGCCTTATGCAACCAAATCGTAACGACACGTGGCAGCAACCTGATTCCCAGCCTTCTGAGGCGCCATATGCCACAGTAAATGGTGAGAGCGCTAGCATTACCCCTGTTGTTACGATGACTCCCGATCCTGCGCCAATCGATACCCCTTCAAATGATAGCGTCGAAGAGCCGACGACCGTGTCTGACAGTCACGTAGGTCCAGATGAGCAGCCTGTGTACTGGCAGGCAACTGAATATATTCAGCGCGAGAAGAACGGACTATGGTTTGTCGCCTTTGTCTTCATAACCCTAGGACTGATGGCAGTAGCTATTTTCCTGATTCAATCATGGACATTCGCGATTTTGATCCCAGTTATGGCGACTGCGCTACTAACCTATACGCACCGCCCGCCTCGTCTCATTAACTACACTTTGAGTCGCAAGGGGTTACACGTAAACGACCACCTCTATTCGTTTGCTGAATTTAAGGCGTTTGGGGTAATTCGTGATGCTGGTGAATATTCGATTATGCTCGTTCCAATTAAGCGCTTCCGCCCTGGTGTCTCCGTGTACTTCCCCGAGGAAGTTGGTGAAGCGCTCGTTGATATGCTTGGCGCACGCCTACCTATGCGTGATTTGCATCTCGACGTCGTCGATAAAATCATTCGCAAGCTGCGTATCTAACCTTGCCTTCTACCCCTTAAACGTGCTACAATTGGCAATGTTCGTCGTGAGAACGACTGAAGGCACCTTCTAGTTACACGAAAGCGGGCGTCATATATTTTCGAATGTATGTCACCGCGATTTGCACCCGTAGCTCAGCTGGATAGAGCGTCGGCTTGCGGAGCCGAAGGCCATAGGTTCGAATCCTGTCGGGTGTACCATGAAAAAAGACTCATCACTAGATGGGTCTTTTTTCTTGGTTGAAGTAGTTACTACTTCTCTTTTTTCATGAGGCCAGCGATAACACTGCCGACAACGTTGAGTGCAAATAGGATGACCGCAATAATCACCGCCTTGAGTGTCCAGTCACTGAGCTGCTGCCAGCTAGCAAGATTGAGAACAACGGTCATTGCGCCGATGCCGATAAACAAAACAAGAAACCCAACGATTCCTAGTGCTGTGTTTTTGATGTATGAAAGACTGCTGTTCATATGAACTCCTTATTTGTAGATTTCCTTTATCATACCATGGCGATTGGCGGTAATAGAGGTGGTACCACGGTAAGTTATCTAGCTGCTTTTCGGCTGATTAGTTTTTTACCCATCAGCTGAATTCTACTAGACTGTAGTGTGATGGCGACAATTGCCACCCATGCCCCACTGACAAGCCAGCCTGCTAAGACATCGGTGGGATAATGTACTCCAAGATACAAACGAGAGAAGCCAATCAGGAAAATATAGAGACTAACAAACGTGACGACGAACCAACGATAGCGAGTACCCCAGCAAATTAATATGACTGCAAGACCTAGCGCTGCGCTTATCATCGAGTGCCCGCTCGGAAATGAAAAGCTCGTTTCGAGAACCAGCTGCTCCCAAAGGCCGGGGCGTGTACGCTCAAATAGAAATTTGAGCCCCACGTTGAGTAGTGCCGCCCCTGCAACGCTTGTGCCGATAATGATCGCCGCCTTAAACTTTCGTCGTAGCGTGAGGAGTGTAATAATGCCGGCCGATAGGACAATGATTGCCGCTACGCCACCCAGTTGAGTGATGACGACGAAAAATACGTCCCAAAAGTTGTTTTCATAGGTATTGATCGTACGTAGTACTGCTTCATCAAGCCAGAGTACTTCCCGCTCGGTCACTTCGTCGGCAATTTGTACAAATCCAATTGCACATAAGAAAAAGAGTACATAGTACCCCGCAAGGCTCACGAGTTTGTGTTCCAAAGCGTACAATAAAATTTTTCCCATTGGTACTATTTTATCAGATGAGAAGAGGTGTATTGGACGCTGATGTATGAAGCCGGGGTTTTCGATTACCTGCTTTTATATAAGAAAAAACGACAACCATTTGGTCGTCGTTTTTTCTTGGCGGAGAGACAGGGATTCGAACCCTGGGTACCTTGCGGTACACACGCGTTCCAGGCGTGCCAATTCAACCACTCTTGCACCTCTCCGTACGATTTCTCTCTCTATCATACCAGTTGAAATGCCTCATATTACCTAAGTTGTCAAACTTACGAGTAATTAGCGTTGCGTTTCGGGTGTGACCCTCCCTATAATAGGGGAAGATGTCGACACAAACCTCGCCAGTGATTGAACTACGCGGCCTAACAAAGCGCTATGGGCTTGGTGAGGCGACGCATAATGCCCTCGATGGCGTTGATCTCGTGATCCAAAAGGGTGAATTTATTACGATCATGGGCCCGAGCGGTTGCGGCAAGACGACCCTGCTTAATATGCTTGGTCTTCTCGATCGCGCCGATGATGGTGAGTACCTGCTCGACGGCGTCTCGGTGGAAAGCCTATCAAACGCGCGTCACGCTCGAATTCGGTCGGATCAGATTGGTATAGTCTTTCAAAGCTTTAACTTGGTGAATCGGTTGACGGTGATTGATAACGTTGCCCTTCCCCTTACATATAACGGGATCGGGCACTTGAAGCGCCTTGAGATGGCAAGCGCGATTCTAAAAACGTTCCACTTACAGGAGCGCGAGTACTATATGCCTTGGCAGTTGTCGGGCGGTCAGATGCAGCGCGTGGCAATTGCTCGGGCTCTCGTTAATAATCCGTCGATTATTTTGGCGGATGAGCCAACCGGGAACTTGGATAGTCGCTCAAGTCACGTCATCATGGAGGAGCTATCTGATTTGCATAAGCGTGGCCACACGATTGTCATGGTGACACATAACCCCGATCTGACGACGTACGCCAGTCGTGTTATTCACATGCTTGACGGTAAGATTGATAGTGATAAGCAGTTGCGCCCGATTGCGAGTGACCCAACGACAAAGATTACTCTGAGTACCCGCCGTCGTACACCAACAAAGCCAACTGGCCCTAAGGCTCGCAGGAAAACAATACGAAAGGTAAAGAAGTAATGCCGCTATTGATTAGTGACCACCTACGCAACGCTCGTCAATCGCTGCGGGCTAATCGCATGCGAACATTCTTAACAGTGACTGGCGTGGCGATTGGTATTGCGAGCATTACGGTAATTCTATCGCTGAGTGCTGGAGTTATTAAGATTATCGACAGTCAGGTCGAGTCGCTTGGCGGTAATATTGCTGTGATTCGCCCTGCGGCGCCGCAAAGACACCTAAGTGAGTTGTCTAACCCTGCTCTGCAGCAGGCCTTTAGCACGAGTACAATTACTGAGCGTGATACCGACGATGTGCGGGCATTGCCCGGTGTAGCCGCCGCTGCTCCGCTGATGTTAATTAACGGTACGGTTGGTTCGAAAGAAGATACCGCAAAGGTTAGTACAATTGTCGCATCAACGGCCGATCTGCCGCAGACAGTGAACCTTCCGGTTCGCGTCGGGCAGTTCTTCGATGACATTACCGATGATAATACTGTCGTGATCGGCACGCAGCTATCAATCGATACTTTTGGTACCGAGGAATCAATCGGCAAGACTATTACGATTCGCGGCGAGACATTCCGGGTGATTGGGGTTTTGAAGCGCTTGAATGATCCAATTAATTTTACGACTGTTGATTTCGATCGTGCAGCAATTATTACTCTTGAAGCTGGCAAGGGATTTCATGAAGGAACAGCCCAGATTCAGCAGATAAATGTTCGTGCCGAAAGTGCCGCGCAACTCCCGAAGGTTGTGGCGGCAATGCGGGATACAATTGAAACCAACCATCTTGGTGAAAAAGACGTGGCTATTTTACAAGGTCGACAAATTGCAACGCCAACCAATAACTTCCTCAAGGGCCTTACGGTGGTCATGACAGTTATTGCTGCTATCTCGCTCATCGTGGGTGGCGTAGGCATTATGAATATTATGCTCGTCGGTGTCGCGGAACGTACGCGTGAAATTGGCCTTCGCAAAGCTGTTGGGGCAAGTAACATGAATATCGTCGGGCAGTTTTTAACTGAGTCACTCCTGATGAGTGTGCTGGGTGGTGTGATTGGGTACGTGATTGGGTACACGGTCGCTTTCATCATTAGTACTTTCCTGACATTTGACCCGGCATTTACGTGGCAGATCGCTGCTATTGCCTTCGGGGTAGCCTTAGGGGTTGGCGGGTTGTTTGGCCTCTACCCTGCTATACGGGCAGCACGTAAAGACCCTATCGAGTCGCTACGTCACTATCACTAAAAAACTGGCGCTAGGCCAGTTCTTTTTTTAGTTTTTCAATGAGAGCTACAGGTGTGGGGTCGACGCCATTGAGCGTGGCAACGTAAATGCTGACAAAGTCCGCCAGTATACTTCCCCAAAGTAGCTGCTTAATGAGCGTATCACCCTGAAGAGTGACAGTGTGTGCCTTTGGGCGCTTGCCGCTTAAGAGCCGATCACTCACTGCAAAGCGCTTGAGGATCTGCGGGTGCTCGAGTGGGCTTACGAGATCAAAGACAGCAAACGGCTTCTCGATAGGATGTGAAGTCCAGCCCATGAATTCATTATGATTCACCTCTGGATATTCGTTCCAGTAGGCAACGTTTTTGGCATTCTCATTCCAACTAATTTTCCATTTGTAGGCGACGGGTGCAGTTAGGTTGCCGCCGTAAAAAATAGGCGTTTTCCCTACTGCATGGAGTGCGAGCTGTTTAGCATAGTTTTTATCAACCGTGATATCGCTACTCCAGTGTGCGCTTTCGTGCTGGAGCCAGTCGGATGCCTGGGCGATTTCGTCAAATAAATGGAGTGGAACCTGACCGAAGTGACTCAACAATGCAACGAGTGCACGAAGATTGTAGATGACTGCCATGCGTGGCTGGAAGTCGCCTGGAAGGACGACGTGGGTGATGTCGTGGTGTTTAGCCTGCTCGATGAGAGCGCCTCCCGAGGCAATGATTGCGATCTGGGCGCCACGTTCCTGGGCAATATTGAGACAGCTGAGCGTTTCTTCGGTGTTACCTGAGTAGCTGCTCGCGATAACCAGTGTCGAACTATCGACATAGCCCGGTAGCTGATAGTCGCGGACAATCTCAAACGGTACTGGTAGTTCAGATTTCAACCAGGATTTAACGACGAGCGCAGCGAGGGCTGAGCCGCCCATACCGGCAACGACAATGCGAGTAATCGTGCGGCCATCATGTTCTGGCTGGCATACCTCGACCGAAGAGTTTGCCTGTTGGTACTGTGTTGCGGCAATACCAAGCGCATCGCTTGGGTCGCGCTGCTTGATAACGTTATAATCGTCTAACATCCCACTCCTTTTGTTAGCTTCGGTATTCTAGCTGCTTCTTCAAACTAAATAGTAGTTTCTGACTTGGGAGATGTGAATCAACCCACACCTTTACTCGTCAACTCCTCTTATGATACAGTATTTAGTAATAAAGCATAAGTATTAATATCAGGGGTGGGCATGGATATTCAACCGCAATCGCAGCAACCAATCAGTGACGACCAAGAGCTAGCAAAGGTATTAGCCGGCATTACACAGCAGGCCGATGAGCCAGCAGCGCAGCCGCCAGTCGTACCGACACCGGCTCTCGAAGAGCCAATCGAAGAGACCGTAGAGGAAGTAGTACCAGCGCCAGAACCTATTGCGCCAGTCCCTACTTTCGCGGCAGATGATCTTACATCAATCAAAACCGAAGCATTGAGTGAGCTACGTCCGCTTGTTGATAAGCTTAATGTTGAACCAGAGGAAAAGTTCGATACATACCTACTTCTTCTCCGCTCAACCGATGACAAGACATTGATCGCACCTGCTCACGAAGCGGCACGCGCTATTACCGACGAAGCTCGTCGTGCACAGGCTCTCCTTGATATCATCAAGGAAATCGATTTCCTTTCAGGTAACCAGCAGTAACTTTGATTGTTACTAAACAAAATACCCCTCATGCCGAGGGGTATTTTTATGAGCAAAGGCTACCTAGAAGCCCATTCCGCCAGGCATACCAGGCGCCGCTGGTGCTTCTGCCTCCGGGATATCAACAACTAGTGCGCCCATAGTGGCAGCGGTTGATGCAATTGAGACTGCGTTTTGGACAGCTTCTTTTGTGACGCGTGCTGGGTCAATCACACCAGCTTTCTTGACGTCGATCAGTCCTGCTTCAGGGGTCATGACATTAACGCCAAAGCCTGGCTTGCCTGTTTCTACCTGCGCGAGAAGGGCTGCACTATTGAGGCCGGCATTTTCCATAATTTGAGTAAACGGCTGCTTGAGCGCATTCTTCAAAATCTGACGGCCGGCGGCGATGCTATCGGAACCATCGGCTTCGAGCTGCTGTGACAGGTTAACGAGTGTCACGCCACCACCGGCAACAATACCTTCGGCAAGGGCGGCTTTGGTTGCGGCAACAGCGTCATCGACGCGGAACTTCTTCTCGTCAATTTCAGTTTCACTAGCGCCACCAACTTTGATAACCGCTACTTTACCACTAAGGCCAGCTGCCCGCTTCTCATACTGTTCTTTATCGTATTCGCTAGAAGCGCTGCCGGCCTGAGTTTCAATCTGGGCGATGCGGGCACGAACGTCAACTTCAGCGCCGCTCCCTTCGATGATGGTTGTCTCGTCTTTTCCAACGATGACTTTGCGGGCACTACCGACAATTTCAAGACCGGTATTTTCAAAGTTGAGCCCCTGATCATCGCTGACGACGGTTGCGCCAGTTAGCGTGGCGATGTCTTGGAGGATCTCCTTACGACGGTCGCCAAATGCCGGTGCCTTCACGGCAACAGTGTTGAAGACGCCCTTGAGTTTATTGAGGACAAGGATACTCAGTGCTTCCCCATCAACTTCATCAGCAATCAACACGACATCCTTGCGGCCAGCCTGGGCGAGTTTTTCGAGGAGCGGCAGGATCTCTTGAACGCTTGAGATCTTCTTATCAGTAACTACAACCGCTGGCTTTTCGTAGACTGCTTCCTGGCGGTTGACGTCAGTTACGAAGAATGGGCTCACGAAGCCGCGATCAAGCGTGAAGCCTTCTACAACTTCTGCTTCGAGATTAAGACCCTGGCCTGCTTCGACAGTAACGATGCCGTCTTTGCCGATCTTAGCGATAACATCAGCAATCAGGTTACCGATCTCACTATCGCCGGCGCTAATGGTAGCGACTTCGGCGACACGCTCCTTTTTGCCTTCAATACTCTCAGCAAGATCGCTAAGCTGTGCGATCACTTCCGCACCAGCCTGCTCAATACCCTTGCGGAGCTCTTGCGGGTTGTGGCCGGCAGCAATCAGACGGTTAGCTTCGTTTAAGATGCTGTAGGTGAGGACGGTCACGGTCGTAGTGCCGTCACCGGCTGCTTTATTGAGATTCTTGGCAGCCTGCTTAATGAGCTCTGCTCCTACTTTGTAGCCGAGGGTTTCGTCGTCGCTTTCTGGCAGATCAACGGCTTCAGCGACGCTCACACCATCGTGAGTTACAGTCGGGCCGCCGTAGCCTTTGGCAATCACAACGTTACGACCCTTTGGACCATACGTTACCTTGACTGCGTCATACAGAGCCTTGGCGCCACCAAGAACACGGGCGCGGGCATCATCATCGTAAAATACTTTCTTAGCCATGCTGTCTCCTAGAGCGTCGCGAGGACGTCTTCTTCGTTAATGATGAGATATTCAGTGTCGTCAATCTTAAGATTTGTTGGGGTGTAGTCTTTATAGACGATACGATCCCCTACCTTAATATGTTTGACGTCAGGGCCGGTAGCAACCACGGCAACGGTCGCCGGGGTTTCCTTGGCGCTCTCAGGGATATAGAGGCCGCTGGCGGTTTGCGTTTTGGCTTCTTCGCGCACGGCAACGACCCGAGCGGCAAGTGGTTTAATCGGTGTAGTCATGCTTCCTCCGTGTTTATTAGGTTTCTACTCGTATTGTACAAAAAATAGCACTCTCATGACAAGAGTGCTAATTAGTAAGTTCAAACTTTACGCAAGTGACGTCAGTTCGCCTTTGACGGCAGCGGGGACGAAGTTGCCGGCCTGGGCGTTATTCGTCAGATCGGTAAGTCCGGTGTCACTCGTAAGGAGGTGGCCTTCATGATCGTAGATTTCAATGGTAGCCGTATGCTCTAGTTCGTCGTAGGCAATAACGACAGCGCCTGAAAGTCGGTCGGTCGTGATACGTTCAGTTACCTGTTCTTTGCTGAGTTGGCCGGCGCTTATGACGGCGCGACCCTGAAGACGGAGTCCTTCGATACAGGCATTTGCTACCTGTGTCTGATCTTGGTGGGTGGCAACGAGCACGTGTCCATCGGTCGGAAGCCAGTCGGCCATGGCTTTGCCAATGTTCCATGTGTAATCGGTGGTTAAGGGTGCGGTTTCATTACCGCGGATATCATATGAGGTATGTGATTCAGTATCCATTGTCACCAGTATAGCAAGCCTTGGCTTTGTCGTGGAGTTGTAAAAAAGTAATTACATTGCATAAATATTGACAGCGATAATAAAAAATGCTAATGTATACATATTCTATCAAAAAACAAAAAGGAAGATTATGCTAACAGAAAAACTTCACGTAGACAGTATTAATGAAGTAGTCGATAACGCGACGACGTATGATGAAATTGCTTCACTTCGAGAATCCCTGGCAGCTCGCGCTGACGAAGAAGGTCACATTGAAGTAGTTGATGACAACGGTGAAGTGAGCATCATACCGGTTCGAGGTGTTGGCCGCGTTGCGCTTAGTAAGATTCAAGCAGAGCGCCCGCCTATCGAGATTGCTCCAGCGTCCGGCAGTTGGCTCGATACTGAGAATAAGTAGCTCATTGCTAACATAAAAGAAGCGCATTGATAAAGCGCTTCTTTTATGTTATAATTATATAGATCCTCGTTCTTAGCGTTACTACTTTTATTAGGAGTGATAGGTATGATGTCTGACGGATACTACACGCGTGAGCCTGCACAAAATGTGGCCAACGCTGTGAAGTACTTGATTGAACATCCTGGAGACAAACGGCATTTCGTCGTACGTCTCGTGAAGTATTTACCCGGCGGCACAGGGGTGCCTGCAAGACAGAGAGAGTCACAGGTGGCGGTTCGTCTTCTCGATGACCTGCCAAACGTTATTCCACTCGCGAGTGGCGGCGAAATCGTTCGCTGTATCACGCAAGAGGAGAAACGGGTGGATATTATATTTGGCCACCCTGATACCCGCTCCGTCGAGCCTGCCCTAGTGCTGCTTGAAGAGTGATCATAGCCGGACACCTCGATGCGTACGCGCATCTGTAGGTATCCGGCTCACTTCTTTTATAGGCTATACTGGAGTGTAATGACGTTACGTTTTGCCACGAAAGATGAATGTACCACTTGGGATGATAAGATCCTTGCCAATCCTGATGGCGGAAACATATTCCAAGGGGCGGTGTTTGCCGAGCTGAAGCAGCGCAGCGGCTGGACGCCACGCTATATTGTGGGTGAGGCCATAGTGATTACTGTTTTGGAGAAGAAAGTACCTCTGCTTGGTAAGCTGTGGTATTTGCCGAAGGGGCCTGGGGTGACGACAGTACGTGCTTTGGGCGACGTTCTCGATGAGCTACGAACTTTTTCTCGTCAAAACGGTGTGTTTTTAGTGAAAATTGAGCCTGAGCTTCTGAAGGAAGACGAGACACTAGTTGATCTCATGAAGCTTGAATTGATTCGTTCGGTACCGATACAGCCGAACTTCTCTACCGTGCTGATCGACCTCTCTCCTGACCTTGAGGGGGTGATGGCCAGCCTCAATCAAAAAGGCCGCCACGCTATTCGCCGTGCTGAACGTGATGGCGTATTGGTGCAGGCTGTAGAGACAAATGACGAAAATTGCCGCACTATGTACGACTTATTTAGCACGACCGCAGAGGGTTCATTCCGAATTCGGTCGTACGATTATTACAAAGCATTTTGGCAAACGTATTCTGAGCGTAACCAGGGGCAGCTCTTTTTTGCCTACGCCGACGGTCAACTGGTGGCCGGTGCTTATGCGCTGATCTACGGTACTAAAAGTACCTATAAAGATGGAGCGAGTGTGCGCGAGCGCAATGTGTATGGTGCAAGCCACTTATTGCAGTGGCGCGTGATTGAATGGGCGAAAAGCCAAGGTTCAACCGTACACGATTTCTGTGGTGTGCCGCCGCTTGATCAGATCAGTAACCCCGAGCACCCGCACTATGGCTTAGGCCGCTTTAAAACGAGCTTTAATAAGACCGTGACCGAGTATGTTGGCGTCTACGATATGGTCATCTCCCCACATGGGTATAACCTGTGGAAAAAGTTGGGCGAGCGTGTGGTCGTATCTCTACACAACCGTCGCTTCCGCGAAAACTATTACTAAGCTTCGCTAGTGCTGCTCTTGCCGTGTCGCTCGGCAAGAATTTCACGGACAACATCTCCGTCGTTCCATGGGAGGCGTTGATTGTTGATAATACGGAACTGCTCGTGTCCCATGCCGGTAATCAGTACAGTGTCGCCCTTCTTGGCAATCGAAAGGGCCTTAGCGATTGCTTCACGGCGATCGGCGATCTCGGTCGTCTTTACACTGCCGCCAGCAGCCTCGATGCCGCTATTGACCTGTTCACGAATAGCTGCCGGGTCTTCGTTGTAGCTTTCTTCATCGGTGAGGACGATGCGGTCTGCCAGGCGGGCGGCAATCTCGCCCATGATGGGGCGTTTGCCTTTGTCGCGATCCCCTGTGGCGCCGAATACGAGGATAGTGCGGTTCTTGGTGATTGCCTTGGCTGAATTGAGGAGCTTTTCAAGAGCGTCGGGTGTGTGGGCGTAGTCGACAATGACATCGTAGTCGAGGCCTTCAGCAACGCGCTCAAAGCGCCCTGGGACGCCTTCCAGGTTCGCAACACCTTCAACGATATCAACAAGCTTCACTCCCAGAAGGTAGGCGGTGGCTGCAGCCGCGGTCATGTTGTAGACGTTGTACTGACCCGGGAGGGCTGTTGCGAGGTCAAGACGAGTCTGATGGTCGAATACCAGGGTGGCTTCACTTCCCTTTTTGTAGAGCTTTACGTAATCGATTTTTGCTTCGGCCTCATCGCTCGTGCCGTAGGTGATTTTTTGAGAGCCAGCACGGAACTGATTGAAGTATTCGAACCACTCGTCATCGTGGTTGAGGACGATATAGCGTGGTTCTTTGTCGAATAGCATGCTTTTTGCACGGGCGTATTCTTCCATGGTGCCATGGTAGTCGAGGTGATCCTGGGTAAGGTTGGTCATGACAGCTACTTCAATCGGCACGGTGGCGAGCTTGTGTTGGTGGAGCGCATGACTGGTGATTTCGAGGACGACATAGTCGACGTTGGCGCGCTTGGCGTCGCGGAAGAACTGTTGCATGCGGGCAGTTGAGGCAACGGTGGCATTGAGGTCATTGAGTTGACGCTGACCGTCGACTTCAATTTGGGCGGTGCTGAACATGGCAGTTTTCAGTCCTGCCTCTTTAAGAATTTCGTTGATATAGCTGACAGTTGTCGTTTTACCGTTTGTGCCCGTGACGGCAATAACCCGTAAACTACTCGCCGGACTGCCGTAGCGTAAACTGATCGCCTCTACGCGTAGCCGACGGTAGGTCTCTTCGAGCCCCCGAACTGCTTGTTTAGGTAGTATCTGTCGAACCCGCTTCACCAACTCTTGTTTCATAGGAATATTTTAGCACCAGCCAGCAGCCTCGCCCAGAGATGATATACTGTAACAGATGAGAATACTTGGAATTGAGAGTAGTTGTGACGAGACAGCGGCGGCAATTGTTGAAGATGGCCGACGCCTTTTAAGTAATGTCGTGCATTCGCAGATCGATATTCACGCTGAGTATGGCGGCGTCGTGCCAGAAGTTGCTGCCCGTAGTCATCTTGAAGTGGTGAACCCCGTAATCAACCGTGCTCTCGAGCAGGCTGATCTTACGTGGGATGATATTGATGGCATTGCGGTAACCTACGCACCGGGCTTGGTCGGCTCACTCTTAATCGGTACGCTGGCAGCGCGAACGCTAGCAGTCATTAAGAATAAGCCACTCTACCCGATTCACCACGTTGAAGGGCATGTGTACGCTAACTTTCTCAATGAAACGGCTCCAGAGTTCCCGCTTCTTGCTCTGATTGTGAGCGGCGGTCACTCGCAGCTGGTGCTTTTCCGGGATCATGGTGACTACGAGCTGCTCGGACAAACGCGCGATGATGCGGTGGGTGAGGCGTTTGATAAGGTAGCGAAAATCGTTGGCCTGCCCTACCCGGGCGGCCCATCGGTTGCTAAAGCTGCGCTTGAGGGCGACGCGTTTAAATACAAGCTGCCAAAGGCGCGGCTCGACAGCCCGTATGACTTTAGCTTCTCTGGCCTTAAGACGGCCGTTCTGAGGGCCGTACAGGCCGAAGTGGGCGTGGACTTTACTTTCCCATCACACGAGCTTCCAGGGCGCTTAAATGACGTTCAGCGCCAAGACTTTGCGGCTAGCTTCCAGCGCATTGCAATTGAAACCTTGGTCGACAAGGCGGAGCGTGCCTATCACGACTACCAGCCCAAGTCGGTAGTGATTGCTGGTGGTGTGGCGGCAAATCAAGAGCTACGCCGTCAGTTGTCAGAACGGTTGCCGCTCGCGATTGAGTATGCCCCGATGGAGCTGTGTACTGATAACGCGGCCATGATCGCGACACTAGGGTGTTACTACGCCCAAAAGAAGGCCCCGGCCGATCCTCTCGATCTCGAAGTTGTGCCTAGTCTGTCGATGACAAAAACCGCCTGGAATAACTAGATGTAAAAGAAAAACCGTTGTGTTAAAATCAACGGTTTTTTAGTTTGCGTAGAAGCTTTTTGGCGTAGGGCAGTCCTTTGTCCCAAACGAGATAGTACGGCGACAATGGCTTGTCGTAAGTCCCGGCGAGCATATCCTCGTAATCGGCAAACCCTTGCTTGAAGGTACTGATGCCGTCGTTAAGCAGGCCATTCATATCGTACTCATCAATCCCCCACTCTTTCATCGTGAGGATGGTCTGCCATTTGAGTGCGTAATTGGCGCGTAGTTCCTGGCCGCGGTCACTAACACCGCCGTACAGTTCAAATGCCACCGAGCCACTAATAGCGAGCCATAAAAAGGCAACCGGCTTCCCTGCCTCGAATGCCGCAAAGACCGGTGAGTGATCGCTGAGCTTATCGAAAATATCAAAGTAGTACTGATCGCTATGAATTGCGAATCCAGCGCGTTCGGCTGTCTGCTTGTAGATAGCAAGACAAGCAGCGAGCTCGTCGCGGGTGGCGACGCGCCGTACCTCAATCCCCTCTTTTAGTGACTTGCGGATGTATTGACGGGTCTTTTTGGCCATTGGTGTCATCAGCTCATCTTCGGTTTTGTGAAGATCGAGAATGAGTGTGTGCGGAATCAGAATCGTATTACGACTGAGTTGCCAGTCTACGCTCTTCGGCATTGTACGCCAGTGCGGCTCAATAGTAATCACGGCAGCATGGTGAGCGTGCTTGGCATGGTTTGCGAGAGCGTCAAGTACAACGGCACGGTCGGTTTCATCTGCGACTGGCCCGCGTGGTACGTAAACTAAGGCATTGAGCGGCCACGGCAAACGACGAACCAGGAGCTGGGCAGCACCAATAATCGAATCGTTGTTATAGACAAACACTCGCTCGACTTGCCAGTTGTGTGCGGCCTTGACTTCGCCCCAGCCCCAAAGCTGTAGTGGGTGTCCGTCGTGTTCAACGACATGGTCGTTCCATATGGTTGCTGAGGTGCATGTTTCTACCCGTATCATACCTCTTAGTATACACCGTGGGCTGTGCTATACTAAGAGGTGAAAATAAACACGTGAAAAAGTGCCGGGAGCCATGTTTTCACGCGAAAACATTCTTCCTTTATGCGTTCATTTTTCACGTGTAAAATGCATCCACTGAAAGCCTGATTCATGAATTTAGCAAGAACGTACGACCCAAACCAATTTGAACCAAATATCTACGCTATGTGGGAAACTGCTGGTGCCTTTGTTCCGAAAGGAGAGGGTGAGCCATATAGCATTGTTATGCCACCGCCAAACGCCAATGGTAATTTACATATCGGCCATGCCTTGATGGCGAATCTTGAGGATATCCTGGCTCGTTATTACCGTATGAAGGGGAGGGATGTGGCCTATATCCCTGGTGCTGATCACGCTGGATTCGAAACGTGGGTGGTCTATGAGCGTGAACTTGCTAAGAAAGGACAGAGTCGCTTCGATTTTAGCCGCGAACAGCTCTATAGCCAGGTGTGGAACTTCGTCGATAGTCAACGTGGCAATATGGAGCTTCAGCTCCGCGCCCTCGGGGTGAGTGCCAGCTGGGATGACCTGGTCTTTACACTTGATGAGAAGGTGATCAGTACTGTCTACGCGACATTTAAGCGCCTCTGGGATGACCAGTTGGTTTACCGCGGTGAACGTATTGTTAGCTACTGTACGACGCACCAGACGAGCTTTGCTGACATCGAGGTGGAGCACAAAACAGAGAAGAGTAAGCTCTGGAAGATTGCTTACCCACTTCTTGATAAGATCGGTGAGATTGTTATTGCCACGACTCGCCCTGAAACAATGCTTGGCGACGTTGCGGTGGCTGTTCATCCAGAAGATGAGCGCTATAAGGATCTTATCGGTACACGCGTTATGCTGCCGCTAACAAATCGTGAAATCATGATTATTGCCGACGAATACGTTGACCCGGCTTTCGGTACTGGCGTCGTTAAGATTACGCCAGCACATGACCCAAATGACTTTGAGATAGGGGAGCGTCACCAGCTCGAACGCCTGCAGGTGATTGGCTTTGACGGCAAAATGATCAATGTCCCGCCGCAGTTTATGGGCCTAGAAGTTGAAGATGCCCGCAAGAAGGTGTTAGCGGCTCTCGAAGCAGCTGAGCTGCGCCGTGGTGAAGAGGCAATTGAGCACGCTGTTGGCCACTGCTACAAGTGTGGCAGTGTGATCCAGCCGCTTATCAAAGACCAGTGGTTCCTCCGCGTGGAATCGCTTGCACGTGAAGCCATTGCAGCGTTGACCGATGGTCGTATTAAGTTTTATCCAACCAGCAAGCAACGTGTCTTGGTGCAGTATCTTGAAGGGCTCCGTGACTGGAATCTAAGCCGCCAAATTCCGTGGGGTATTCCAATCCCGGCTTTTCAGAATGTGAATGATCCGACCGACTGGATCTTCAATACCTCTGTTGATGAGCAAACAATCGTTGTAAATGGCGCAACATACCGCCGTGAAGAAGATACATTTGATACCTGGTTTAGTAGTGGTCAGTGGCCATTCATCGTAACTGACTACTTGGCTGACGGCCCACTTAAACGCTTTTATCCAACGAGCGTACTGGAGACTGGTCATGATATCCTGTACCCATGGGTATCGCGCATGATTATGCTTGGTCTCTACGCAACCGGGGAAGTGCCATTCAAGGAAGTGTACCTCCATGGACTCGTGCTCGATGAAAAGGGTCAAAAGATGAGCAAGAGCAAGGGGAACGTGATTAACCCAATGGAAGCAATTGCCGAGTACGGCTCAGATGCACTGCGCCTTGGACTCGTGGCAAGCCGAAGCGCTGGGCAAAATCAGGCTTTTAGTACGACAAAGGTGGTCGCCGGCCGCAACTTCTGTAATAAGCTCTGGAACATTGCTCGCTTTATCGAAGGTAAACTTGGCGAAGGCTATATTCCACAGGAGCCGACACCACGCAGCCTTGCTGATCACTGGATCCTCGGCGAGCTCGCCCAGGCTGTGAAGGACATCGATACGCAGCTAGCGGATTACCGCTTTGCAGAAGCAGGGGAGACCGTATACCACGCGATTTGGGATAGTGTAGCCGACTGGTTCGTGGAAGCGAACAAGACCGACGAAAATCTCGATATGTTAGCGTATGTTCTCGATACCAGCCTGAAGCTGGCTCATCCGTTTGCACCGTTTGTAACAGAGACTATCTGGCAGTCACTTACTTGGCACAAAGACCTCTTGATTGGGGAAGCTTGGCCAAGCGTGATAGAGCACAATGACATTATGGCCGCTGAATTCACCCGTTTGCAGAAACTCATTGTTGAAGCGCGCTACGTTATGGCCGAGCTGCCTGGTAATGAAAAGTACGGCTTGCTCTACCAGCAGGATAGTCTTGTGCAAGATAATGCCGACCTCATCCGCCACTTGGCTCGTGTAAAGAGTGTGGAGCACACCGATCAGGCACGTGGACTACGCCTTGCAAACTCAGGTCGTGAAGTCTGGCTCGACATCAGCGAGGAAGTGCTCTACGAGCACCAGACAAACCTGGAAGTCCGCCTCGTGGAAACTCGCCAGTATGTGAAGTCACTAGAAGCGCGCCTGGCAAATGAGAGCTACGTTGCGAAGGCACCGGCGCATCTTGTCGAAGAGTCACGTGAAGAGCTGACAAAGAAACAGGCGCTGATTGAGCGCCTGCAGGATGAGCTAACCGTTCTATCTTAAGCTAGCGGATAACTGTAGTTATCGTATGAGAAGTTACCTCGTGTGGCATGACGCTGCAGGAGGTGCTTTTTATCGTCGTTATGACGAGGTTGAACGCGTGGATTAGTGTGGCGCAGGTCGTGAATGGCCTGGGAAAGTGACGTACGCTCAGAGTGGGTGTGAAAGTCAGTTGAAAGGTGGGCTGCAAGCTTTGTGCTCGCATCGTAACCAGCAACTACAGCTGGAAGCGCCAGCGCAGTGATAGTGAATTTATCGATCTTGGTGTCGTGAACGAAGATACCAAGCGCCGTGCTGACACTGAGACCGATAGCAAATGAGTTGATAAAAAAGCTGAACATGTTATTTTTCTTGGTGTTTGTGTTTTATAACTTAACACTACTAAATATAGCATAAGCTTTGTTAAATGTCAACTGTCTGGTCAACTATATAAATTACTCGTGGTGGTAGGGGCGGCCGCCGGCAATTTCTTGGGCGCGGTAGATTTGCTCGGCCAAGATAAGCCGGACGAGTTGATGAGGGAAGACGAGCTTTGAGAGTGACCAGATAAGATTCGCCCGCTGCTGGATTGACTCATCAACACCATAAGCGCCACCAATAATCATGACGACCGGCTGGGAGCGCTGGAGAGACGACAAGAGGTAGCTTGAGAGGCTAGGGGAGTCGAGGTTAGTGCCACGCTCATCGAGCAGGACAACGTAATCTTCGTCGTTGATTTTAGCAAGTAAACGAGCGGATTCATCGGCTCGGGCCGCGTCACCTTCGCGCGCGGAGTGGGGCAGGATCTGCCAGCTGGTTTCGAACGGGCGCTGGAGGCGTTTTTCGTACCGGCCAATGCCTTCACTCACCCAAGACTCATGCTTTTTGCCAACAGCAAGAATACGAATCGGCATTAGAGTGCCAACTTTCTGGCGAGTTCTGCAAGAGTAGGGTGGTCGGGTTCGGCGTTCATATCGGGCTTGTTACGGTACTGCTCGACCGTTTCAAACGGAATAACATGGACATGGGCATGTGGAACATCAATACCGACAACTTGCACGCCGACATATGGGTAATTAAGGCGACTGCGAAGATGCTGGCCTACTTTTTTCACGGCCGTCATAAGGTGTGTATACGTATCTTCATCAAGATCCCAAAGGAACTCAACCTGCTTTTTTGGGATGACAAGCGTGTGTCCTTCATTTGCGGGGTGGATGTCCAGAAAGGCGTAGGTATGTTCGTCCTCGTAGATTTTGTGGGACGGAATCTCGCCATTGATGATCTTGGTAAATACTGAGTCTTCCATACTTTTAGTATACTCCTCGTCTGATACAATGAGAAAAGCTGGTGTATCACCACAGTGTGGAGAGGTGCAGGAGTGGTTGAACTGGCCGCTCTCGAAAAGCGGTATAGCGAAAGCTATCGAGGGTTCGAATCCCTCTCTCTCCGCCAAGAAAACGACGTCCTGTGCGGGCGTCTTTTTCTTGGCCTGGGGAGAAGATTGTTTCTCCTAAAAAATAACCCGCAATACTTCGCGGGTTATTGTGCTGAGAGTGGTTTATTAAAATCGGCAATTACCTGAGCGGCCTCTAATACCGAAGGGCTTGCTGTACGGCGCCGTGCTTCGGCGACATGATGAGCGGCACCGAGCATATATTTCGCAGCACCTGCGAGAAAGGTGACGTCCTTGTCGCTAAGAGCTGGTGTTGGTGCTTCTTCGAGTAGGCGAGTACGGAGCTGTTGTGCATAGGCCTTTTCGTCATCACTAATATGTGGCGTGTTCGATGCTTTATATGACGTAAGAGCTCGCAGTGCAGCGCCTTCTTCCGCTTGGGTTGAGAGTCGATAGGTGTTAGCGTTATGTTCCATAATAATATCCTCCTGCGGAATGGTATCAGCTGCTGTTGAATATGTAAAACCTTCGGCGTATTATTATAGGTATACGCTATATATAGCGTTGTAGGTAATTAAAACCACACTATGTATTCACTAACAGAGGCGCTTGTGCTTGTAGTGAAAAAAACACATGAAAAGGCTTGAAAACCACATATATAGGGTCTATAGTTTTATTCAGACACTACATATGTAGTAGTTCAATAAAAACAGACAACACGCAAGAAAGATTTGCACCGCTCTCTGGGGTAGACCATAGAGTAGTTTTCTTGCACCACTTTGAGGGAGGTGGGTGTGTCATTAAATACTAAATTAGGGGATATATATGAGTACTATTCATGTGGTCAAGCGTGATGGCACCCGCGAACCATTTGACGCCAATAAGATTAACCTGGCGCTCGTAAAGGCTAGCGAAGGCTTACCGGACCAAATCAGCAAAGTCGTCCAAGTGGCAACAGAACTCCAATTGACATTATTCGACGGTATCACTACCGAACAACTAGACGAAGCAGTTATCCATACGGCACTCCAAAACGTCAAAGACGATCCAGACTTTGACACGATCGCCGCCCGACTACTCCTAAAGAACCTTTACAAGAACATTCTCGGTGACTATGACGATGAAGCCGGACTCAAAAAGCTCCACGCTGATAAGTTCCCGGAATACCTCCAGCAGGGTATCGCCGATGGTTTGCTCGACGAGCGCATGACCGGTGATACGTTCGACCTTAAAAGATTGTGTGACGCGCTCGAGCCATCTCGTGACAACCTAATGCGCTACCTGGGTGTGGTGACGAGCCGCAACCGCTATAGCCTCCGCAAGAATAGTGGTGAATCAATGGAAGTGCCGCAGTTTACCGCAATGCGTATTGCCATGGGCCTGAGCCTCCTCGAAAAAGATCCAACAGCAACAGCCCTAGAGTTCTACGAATACATTAGTAAGCTCGACGCTAACCCAGCCGGCTCGACCCGTATCAACGCCGGCGGCTCCTTCCCGCAACTATCCAACTGCTTCCTGTTCGACATCGAAGACGACATGGAAGCGATCGCCCGCGGCGTCCGCGACACAATGTGGATCGCCAAGGGCACCGGTGGTATCGGTATCGGCATCACCAAGCTCCGCGCCGCAGGCTCACCTGTCCAAACAACCAACAGTGAATCAACTGGCCCAATCCCGTTCATTAAAATGATTGATACCGCGCTCTTCGCCGTCAGCCGCAAGGGCAAGAAGCAAGGTGCTGCCGCCATCTTTATGGAGAACTGGCACCTGAACTTCCCGCAGTTCCTTGATCTCAAGCAGAACTCAGGCGACCCATACCTGCGTACGCGTATCGCTAACACGGCGGTTATCCTGAGCGATGAGTTCATGCGCCGTGTGCAGTCAGGTGAAGACTGGTACTTGTTTGACCCAGCAGAAACCGCTGACTTGATCGAACTCTACGGCGACGCATTTGCAAAGCGCTACCAGGAATATGCCGAACTCGCCGAAGCTGGCAAGCTCCGTGACTTTAGCAAGATCAGCGCCCGCGAGCAGTTCTATCAGATTCTGACCGTACTGCAGGCAACTAGCCACCCATGGCTGACCTGGAAGGACACAATGAATGTTCGCGCACTCAACAACAATACTGGTACCATTCACCATTCGAACCTTTGCACCGAAATTACGCTTCCACAGGATAAAGACAACACAGCGGTCTGCAACCTGTCGAGCATCAACCTGTCAGTCCACCTTCGTGAAGATAGGACATGGGACTGGGATCGCCTCGAAAAGGCCGTTCGCGTCTCAATCCGTCAGCTCGACAACCTGTGTGACCTGACAAATACGCCGATTCCACAGGCTATGCACTCGAACCTTCAAAACCGCGCTGTTGGCCTTGGCCTGATGGGCTTCGCCGATGTGCTTGAAAAGCTAGGACACAGCTACGAATCAGAAGAAGCGTACGAACTGATCGACCAGCTCACTGAGTTCATCAGCTACCACGCGATCGACGCTAGTGCTGATCTTGCACAGGAACGCGGCAGCTACCCAACCTTCGAGGGAAGTGGCTGGAGCCAGGGTATTTTGCCAATCGATACGCTTGCCAAGCTCGACGCCGACCGCCAGGTGACGGTTGAAATCAGCCGCAAGCAGCGCCTCGACTGGGACACCCTCCGCACTAAGGTGCAAAAGGGTATGCGTAACGCCACACTCATGGCGATCGCCCCAACCGCCAACAACGCCCACGTTTCTGGTACCACACCAGGTATCGATCCGCAGTTTGCACAGATCTTTAGCCGCGCAACACTTAACGGTAAGTTCCTTGAAGTCAACGTCAACCTAGTCAACGACCTTAAGAAACTCGGACTTTGGGATGAGGTAAAAGAAGACGTACTGCGCCTGCAGGGTGATGTACAACAAATTGATGCAATTCCACAGCACATCAAGGACGTGTACAAAACGAGCTTCCAGCTCAGCCCATACGCCTTCATCGAAGTCGCCGCCCGTGCGCAGAAGTGGGTCGACCAGGCAATTAGCCGTAATATGTACCTTGAGACACGCAATATCGACGATTACATCGATATCTATACCGCAGCATGGAAGCGTGGTCTGAAGACAACATACTACTTGCACGTGAAGCCACGTCACACTGCTGAGCAAAGTACCGTCAAGGTCAACAAAGCAGAAGCAAGCGGCGGCCCGCGCAAGACCGGTTTCGGCTTCGCCAAGAAGCAAGAAGCTGGCGTATAGCACGACGAACATAAGAAATTTCACAGATAAACTAAATATAATTTGAGAGGGTAGGACTATGAACGCATCACAAATCATCACGGACGACATGACACTTGAGGAGAAGCTTGCAGCAATCGACCAGGCAATGGCGAACGCACAGGCACAAGCTCAGGAAGACGCTAACAGTAAAGGTCTGGGCCAGATCGCGGCACCACTCGATCCAGCTGATTTGACGATGTGCATGGGCTGCCAGTAAGCAGCCCGAGTCCTCGAAAGAAACTAAGTTATGGGACACGAAAAGAACGGCCAGCTGTATTCGCTGGATGTAGAAAATCATTTACACGACCAAGCACTCGTATTGCGAGATGAAGCACTTGAAGCTATGAATGCGACCGAATCGGCACTGCATTACGGCGATGTTACGGGTGCAGAGCGAACGCAATTGGCTGCTGAATACAGTCGTCACGAGACACAGGTATTAAAATTGACGAGTTATTGTATCCGACAGGGCCTTCTGTCTGATGACTTTGAACAAGCGGCGTAAAAGCTAGAGGAGGAGTAAGATGGCAGGAATTTTAGGAACAGGTATTCAAGACGGGCTTTTGTTGAAGCCGGTTCATTACCCATGGGCAATGGATCTCTATAACCAAGCAGTGGCTAACACGTGGTTTCCAAATGAAATCCAGCTCGGGCAAGACCTTGCCGACTGGAAGAAAATGAGCGATGAAGAGCGTCATGCGTTGACCTTCCTGATGAGCTACTTCAACCCAAATGAGCTGCTCGTGAATAAGGCGCTGGCGTTTGGTGTATACCCATACGTTAACGCTGCTGAGTGCCACCTCTATCTTGCTAAGCAGATGTGGGAAGAGGCGAATCACTGTATGTCATTTGAGTACGTACTCGAAACATTCCCAATCGATCGTGACGACGCCTACGCGGCACACGTCGAGACGCCATCAATGGCGCGCAAAGAAGAGTTTGAGACCAAGTTTATCAAGCGCATGACCGAAGACACGCTTGATATCACGACGACCGAGGGCAAGAAGGACTTTGTCCGTAACCTTGTGGCCTACAATATTATCCTGGAAGGCATCTGGTTTTACAGTGGCTTCATGGTGGCGCTTTCATTCCGTCAGCGTAACTTGCTCCGTAACTTTGGCTCTCTCATTGACTGGGTTGTCCGTGACGAATCACTTCACCTTAAATTCGGTATTAACCTGATCTTGACTGTGCTTGAAGAAAACGAAGATCTCCAGACTGAAGAGTTTGCGAATGAAATCAAGCAGATGATCCTCGACGCTGTCGAAATGGAAGAAGATTACAACCGTGATCTCCTGCCAAACGGTATCCTGGGTCTCAATAGCGACTATATCAACCAGTACGTGAAGTACCTGGCTGACCGCCGCCTCGAAGAGCTTGGTTTCGATCCGCACTACAAGGTATCGAACCCTGCCAAGTGGATGGCTGGTGCCAACGACACGCTGCAGCTAGTTAACTTCTTTGAAGCCACCAACACCAGCTACGAAGTCAACGCCGGCACACCTGCGCCAAGCATGGTCGGGCAAAGCCCAAGCGCTGACCGCGAAGAAAACGACCCGGATAACAGTATTTTAAAGCAATAACCAAAAAGTAGGCCTCAACCGGGCCTACTTTTCCTAATGACTAATTTTCAGAAAGACCGACATGAAAGATATACTTGGCCCTTACGAAACGGCTGTTACAAATGCCGAAACATTATTACGTGAATACGGAATTGATTCAGCTGATTTAGTGCAATGTGATACTAT
>CAMPGV010000011.1 GCA_946885745.1 uncultured Candidatus Saccharibacteria bacterium
TAGGGGCTTGAAGGATTGTAAAACGCCTCTGTAAAATACGGTTCCATAGCAGCAAAGACCCGCTTATCGAGCGGGGTGGCGGCAGCATGGTCAAGATAAATCACCTCTTCGGTCATTACTTATATAAGTATAGCAAAGCTAACTGAGTTTTTGCCCTGTTTGCGGATCACTCTCATATACCTCGCGCATCACACGCTCGTAGTACATCTGTGCGGCCAGCATTAGATTATTTAGCTCTTCACCCTCTAGGAATTCGTAGCGAGCGCCCTCTTGTACCTTTAAAATACCTTGGTCATGAATCTCGTAGCGAGTTGTCGCCTGCTGTAAAGCACCCTTGTCGTCGAGCCACTCCTCATGCCAAATCCACGTCTTCGCATCGAGATTAAAAAACGAGCGGCGGTGCCCTTTTGGAATCTCACCAAAAAGCTGCGCACCAATTTCACTCTCTAGCTGTAGCAATTCTCGCTCGCTCAGAGCGCCAAGCGGACGCGATTTCTTTGCATACACTAAGTCTCGGCTGGATGGATCGGTGCCGATAAGAAGCTGGAGTGCTCGTTTAAATACAGCTGCCATATTAGCTCCTTAAGCAGCCAGATCCATATCGGATTTAGTAGTATCTTTATACTCTTGGTGAGCAAGGTTAATAAACTTCAGACTCTCTTGCTCTAATGTTGCGCTATCGAGATTGTCGTCTGCGTTGAGATCGATTACGCCTGCTGCTTTTGACTTACGTTTCACCTCGAGGTTGTGACTCCAGCGGCCCAGCGTCTCAGAAGGCGTAAGGACCATGTCGCGCTTTTCACCTGCTGCGGCAGCGCGATGCGCTTCAGCGGCAGCCTTAATAATAGCGAGTGACTCTAGTGAAGATGACGCCTCATGCAAACTCACCACATCATCGTGGTTGAATTTTTCACCGTTTGGAATCTGATATTGCTGCTTTTCTGACATATTGATAGCTCCTACCCCTTATAGTTGGTAAGTTTTTCATGTCTGTTTTCAGAGTGTCTAGAGTGCAAATAATGCACGGGCATTTGCACTGGTTGCCTCGGCAACCGTGTCGAGATCAACATTGCGAATGTGCGCATGAAATTCAGCGACATTTCGTACAAATGCTGGCTCATTTACAGTACCACGATATGGTGCAGGCGTCAAGAACGGTGCATCTGTCTCAAGCAGTACTCGGTCTAACGGCAAGTCTGCAAACATTGCGCGCTGCGCTTCATCTTTCGTAAAGGTACTAATGCCGTTAACCCCAATAAGCAGGTCACGAGCAAGCGCTTGGTCGACATTTAGCTGTGTGTCGGTAAAACTATGAAGCACCCCACGCAGGCCGGGGAAATTATCAAAAATTGGCCAAAAGTCATCAAACGCCTCACGTACATGAAAAATCACCGGCAAATCATACTGCCGCGCTAGATCCAGCTGCGTCTCAAGGGCCTTGATCTGCAGCTCACGAGGGCTATGAGTATAGAAATAATCAAGCCCGATTTCACCAATTGCCACCGGCTTTTCAGCTGCAGCGAGGAGCTGGCCGATTGCCGCATACCCCTCCTTAGTGTCATGCGGGTGGACGCCGATTGCCGCATAGAGATGTTCATGATTTTTAGCAAAGTCAAGCGCCCTTTGGGAGCTTTGCTCACTCGTTCCCACGCAGACCATCTGGTTAACCCCTGCATGGTGCGCACGCTTCAAAACATCGCCAATATCAAGCGGGTAATTTGCGTCATGTATGTGACAGTGGGTGTCAACAAGCACTAGGCTGCCTTTGTAGCGCGCGGGTCGGTAGTGTGGCGATAAATCTTAGGGAACAGACCACCTTCACTCTCAATAGGCACAATAACACCAGTGCCAAAAGTTTTCTTGATCGCTTCAGCAGTGTCTGGCAGGAACGGTGTCAGCTGATCAGCAATCTGCAAGAGCGTACTCGCTGCCTGACCTAGTACTTCATTGAGGTGCGATTCGGCTTCAGGATCGGTCGCGCGACTCTTCGCAATCTCCCATGGCTTCACTACTTCAATGTAGCGATTGAGCGAGCGGACTGTTACCCAGACTTCATCCATTGCGTGATTAAAGCGCAGTTCGTTCATGGCGTCAAAGTACGGCTTCATGTCATGATCACCTTGCGGCACATCACCAATCACGCCACCCTGGTAGCGACTCACCATGCTGGCGACACGAGAAATTAAGTTACCAAGGTCATTACCAAGTTCGGTATTGTAGGCGTTTTCAAACTTTTCCCATGTGAAATCACCGTCATCAAGTGTCGGAATGTGACGCGAGAAGAAGTAGCGGAAAGCGTCGAGGCCGTACGTATCAATAATCTCATTTGGGTCAACAACGTTGCCGACTGTTTTGCTCATTTTGGCGCCGCCAACGTTCACAAAACCATGCACAAGCAGCTTCTTCGGTAGCGAAATGCCGAGCCCTAGAAGCATTGCTGGCCAGATACCCGCGTGGAAGCGTAGGATATCCTTACCGATCACCTGCACGTCAGCAGGCCAGTACTCCTGCCAACCCTCTTTATCAGGGTAGCCAAGTACAGTTATATAGTTAGCGAGTGCGTCAATCCAGACGTACATCACTTGGTCAGGGTCGCCAGGCACTGGCACACCCCAAGTAAGACTCTTCTTTGGGCGCGAGATACTCACGTCGGGCAAGCCATTTTTCATAAGCTCCAAGAACTCGTTCTTGCGGAATTCGGGCACGATCTGCATGCGGTTCGTCTCAATTGCCTGACGCACCTTTTCGGTAAATTCACTGGCACGCAGGTAATAGTTCTCTTCACTCACCCGCTGCAGTGGCTGTTGATGATCAGGGCAGGTACCTTCCATTTCAGCCGCCTCTTTGTCGGTAAAGAATGCCTCATGGCCAACACAGTACCAACCCTCGTAGGTATTCTTGTAGATATACGGCTGCAGCTTCTGCCAAATGTATTGCACGGCTGCTTCGTGATGAATATCAGTCGTACGGATAAAGTCTGTGTAGCTGGTCTGCATTTTTTGCATTAACGCTTCGAAGTTAACGTAGGTTGAGTCGGTGTATGCCTTTGGCGTTAGGCCGAGTTCGGCAGCCTTTGCGGCAATCTTGTTGCCGTGCTCGTCGGTACCCACCTGAAAACGAACGTCGCGACCATTTTGCTTTTGATAGCGTGTCCAGATATCAGCCAATAGGTAATCCAGTGCGTTGCCAATATGCGGTGTGCCGTTGACATAAGGAATTGCAGTCGTGATATAGAATTTTTTAGCCATTGTTGACAATTATAACAGAGGAGCGTCAATCTCGCATCATGGCAACGATCGCGAAGCGGCCGTCAAAATCTCGCTCACCCATCTTGTACTCACTATGGGAATAGTAGTCGTCACTCTCTGCCGTATCTACCTCGCTCACCTCAATATGACGGATATCAACGCCAAGCTGCAGAAATTGACTAGTGATCACTTGGCGTAGACTGCGACCTCCAAAAGCTTCAAGAGGGTAGCTGTCACTCCCCACCATCGGGCTGAGCCAGATTTTCACTTCCGCCGGATCGGTTTCGAATTCATCGATCAGGAACTGCAAGCTCTTACGAGCGCCTTCTTGCTCAACGCTATGGCGGCCAAGATGCGATACCATTAAAACTTTGTTCATAGGATCGTAGATAATCACTCCAGCGCAATCAGCAAGTGGTAGGAAAATCGCATGGTCAGGGCGAGTCACCACTGCCGCATCCGCCTCCGTCGTAGCGATAGACTCAAGCATACCATCACCCTGCTGGTCATCATCAAATACAACGTAACGACAAAAGTCCGTCGTATCGTACCCAACATTAAGCAGTGTTGTCTGGAGCGGCTCAATCTCTTGAGATTGCAAAAACACCGTTTGGCTCAATGCAGTCTCCTGATCATCTCCGCGCCCGAACTTCATATTGCCATCATCAATCGACGACAGGGCGGCGACAATGTCATCGTCAAAAATAGTTGGCTGGTCGGTAGCTATCATATCTCTATTGTCCGCAGAATAACAACCAGAGTCAACCGAGCATTATGCGACTAATTTCGCAAGACGATACCATTCGTCGAGCGTCAGATCTTCAGCGCGTACGTCGGGACTAATCTCAGCACGACCAAGAAGCCCTTCAATCTCTCCCTTGCTCACACCGAGGCCACCAGAAAGACTTGAGCGTAGCTTTTTGCGCTTTGCAGAAAACCCAGCCTTAACGACACGGAAGTACTCTTTTTCGGTTATATCAGTAAAAAGAGGCTGCTCGCGGGTCTGTAATACTACAACCTGAGAGTCAACTTTTGGTGGGGGCGTAAACAATTCAGCAGGAACAACGTCACCCAGATACACGTCGGCATAAAGTTGAGCGCTAACCGCCAAAATACTCATATCACCAGGCTTGGCCGCTAGTCGCTCCGCAACCTCCTTCTGCACAAGCAACACTGCAATCGAAGGCTTATTGGCTGCCGTCATCAGCAACTGCACAATCTTACTCGTGATATAGTACGGCACATTGGCAGCTACTTTGTATCCCGGTGGCATCTGACTAAGATCAAACGAAAGAACATCTTGATTGACTACTTTTAAGTTCTTTCCAGGGAACTGACCTGGCAACTTTCTTGCAAGCGCTTCGTCAAACTCGACCGCTGTCACATTATCGGTCCGACGCAGTAGTTCACTCGTCAGCGTACCGAGACCTGGACCAATCTCCAGCACAGCATCTCCAGTCTGCACCTCAGCGAGATCGGCGATATGCGAAAGCACACTGCGATCACGCAGCCAATGCTGGCCGAGAGATTTATTTGGAGCAACCACTAGTACCATCCCTTAGCTTGGAATGAATCCCAAGCGCCACACGGCGTACCATAGCGACCCTTGATATAGTTCAGACCCCACGTGATCTGCACTGACGCGTTCGTCAGATAATCAGCCCCATAGACAGCCATTTTACTTGCAGGCAGCGCCTGAGGAATACCGTACGCTCCAGAGGAGACATTACCGGCTGTCGTACGCCAGCCCGACTCGCGCATCCATAAGTTATAGAGACATGGCCATTGATCTTCACCGTAGCCAAAATCAAGCATCATCTGGTGCCCAAGTGCCTGAGCTTCGGTTGGGTTGGTTGGAGTTGGCAGCTTCGATCCTACCACCTCAACCTGCTTAACCGGCTCTTTTGTGACAAGGCTCGCAATTTCTGTTCGTGCGACTTCCTGACCATCCTGGACAGTCACCTCATACGTCACGCTCCGGCTGCCCTTTGTGCCCGGCGTCTTCACTTCTTTATAGCTCGTCGGGCGATCAGCGTCTTTGATCGTTTCCGTTTCGAAGCTAACTTCTTCATCAACTGTGACAGTCTGCTTACCTTCGCGCCAAACACGAACCGTCAAGTCAGGAGAAATAGCCGTTGAGCCATCAACAGAAACTCGGTCATTTGCACCAAGTGTAATGTCTTTCTCTTTCAGCATAGCCTCAACAGTTGTCGCTTGTGTACGTGCCGTCATCGTCTTGCCATAAAGCACAAAGGTAAACGGCATAGCTCGATCGACAGTCATTTGCAATCCGACATCCTGGTAGCCTGCGTTCACCGTGCTCACATCTACATCCGCCTGATCTTCCGGATAAAGCGTAATGCCCGCTTGCTGGGCAATCTGCGGCGCCGTTTGGTACGGCGACAGCACCTTCTGGCGAACACTGCCGTCTACAATCGTCACCGGTCGCGCGCGGTAAACGTTGATATCATAATTACTTGCCACAAGCTCGTGATCAAGGCCTGGCTCAACAAGATCCTGTGGGTCCAGAGTAATATCCGCCTCTTTAAAGGCGTCACTCAAATTAGTGGCACGCGTTAAAATTACGCGATCAACCCCGCCGTCATGCACAGTCAGTAAACGCTCACCATTTACCGGTTTCGTTTCTGCTCCGGCAGTGCGCGTCGAGACAATAAAGAAGCCGATAACGACAGCTAGTAGACAGCTGATCGCAATCGACACACCGGAAATGACGGTTTTCTTCTTAGTTAGGATTCTCATAGAATAGCTGACACCCCACCGGTGTACTAGGATCCATTATAGCAAATTCTAAGCTAAAGCAATAACCCTAAAGCTTTTCAAGGCGCGCATATTCTACGTTAAGCTTTTTTGTCTGCCCACTTGAAAAAGCAATTGTCACGGCCATGCCATCAACATCGACTACCTCGCCAATACCGAACTGCGCCGAACGGACTCCGTCACCCACATCGAGTCCAGGCCCATCCATATACTCATCAAAGTCATCGTTATTGCGCGAAAATGACGGCTGCGTCATGCGAGCGACTTCATGCCCCATATCGCTCAAGAAACGCGAAGGCGCATTATAGCCACGCTGTCCAAACTGCAGACGGCTGCTTGCATAACTAAGGTGCAGCTCCTGGCGAGCGCGTGTCATCCCGACGTAGCAGAGCCGCCTCTCCTCTTCAAGTTCACTCGGACCCGCTTCATAAACGCGCGAATGTGGAAAAATACCCTCTTCCATCCCCACCATAAAGACCACCGGAAATTCCAAGCCTTTTGCAGCATGGATGGTCATGAGTGTTACCTTTTCAGTGTCACCGCTTGTGTCCGCACTCGACATCAACGCGACCTCCTCAAGGTAATCGGGTAGTGTTAAAAAGGCCTTGGCATCAGAAATTAAGGCACCTAGGTTTGCTTCACGCTCCTCAGCCTGCGGTGTGCCATCCAAAATAAAGTCACGATAGCCGGTCGCAATGATCAGTTCTTCTATAATGTCGCTCGGCGACGCTTGCTGCTCAATCTTGATCTGCAGGTGGCGCAGTGTCGAGCCCAGTTTTGCAAGCGCCAGCTTAGCACGTGGCGTCAATGTGCTTGTTTGCTCTGCATTAACAAGGCTCGATATAATATCCATCCCATTGCCAGCTTGCCAAATCATAAATTTCTCGAGACTTGTCGCGCCGACACCGCGGGTTGGCGTATTGACGATGCGGCTAAAGCTCATGCGGTCATTCGGCTGATACAGCAGACGAAGATACGCGACGATGTCTTTAATCTCCTTACGGTCATAGAAGCGCACGCCACCAATGATTTGATACGGCACCCTTTGCTGTAAAAGTGCACGCTCCAAGGTATAACTCTGAGCGTTTGTGCGATATAAAATAGCAAACTCTCCATAACGTCGCGCACCAATAGCCGCTTGAGCGCCAATACGACTGGCTACCGTATACGCCTCTTCGGCCTCGTCGTAATTACCGTGCACTTGCACTGGTGAGCCGGTCGGCTCGGCCGTCCAAAGCTTTTTGTCACTCCGTTGGAGATTCTTAGATATGACATTATGTGCGGCTTCCAGAATAGCGCCGGTACTGCGGTAATTTTGCTCCAACTTAATAATCGTCGCCCCAGGAAAGTCGCGTTCGAAGTTAAGAATATTTGTAAAGTCAGCCCCGCGCCAGCTATAGATCGACTGCCAGTCATCACCCACCACACAAATATTACGCTCTTCGCCAACAAGCTGCTTTACAATCGCATACTGAGCGGCGTTTGTGTCCTGATACTCATCGATCAAGATATGCTTAAATTGTGCCCGCCATTTAGCGCGCGCGTCGGGATAGTTCGCAAAGAGTCGGACCGTCTCTGTCAAAAGATCATCAAAATCCAGTGCACCCGCCTCTTGGCGCATCTTTTCGTATAGCGTATAAATACGCGCTACTTCCTGCTGGAACGGATAGTTCGCACTCGCTGTAAATTCATCAGGATTCACTAATTCATTTTTAGCATTTGAGATTAATCCTGAGACAGCCTGCGGCTTGATCTGTTTATCGGCAATCGACAGCTGCTTCATAGCTTGCTTAATCAAGCCTTGGCGGTCGTCTTCGTCATAAATAACAAAGTTAGGAGCGATACCGAGCGTTCCACCCTCCTGTCGTAACAAGCGCACACAAATACCATGAAATGTCCCCATCCATGGCATGAAGCTACGTGACGAGCTGTCCTGGCCAAGGAGATGACCAAGACGTTCGCGCATCTCACGAGCCGCTTTGTTTGTAAATGTAACGGCCAGAATTTCATTCGGCCACACGCCCTCATTTGCAATAAGATAGGCAATTCGGTGGGTAAGCGTCTTTGTTTTACCGCTACCAGCGCCTGCTAAAATCAGCAAAGGCCCATGCGTCTGCTGCACAGCCCTCGCCTGCTCTTCATTTAGCCCCTCAAGTAACGTCATTATACCTATTGTAACAGATAGAGATAGGCGAGCGCACCACCCCCTGCACCAAGAAGCAGCAATACTAACACCCACACCACCCATAGCCAGCCAGTTCGCTTTTTTGCTGGATGCTCAAGCGGCTGATGGTATGTGTCAGTATCATAAATTGAGCCGGTTGTTTGATCACCAGTGCTCGGCGCTTCGCGGTACTGCTGCGGAATGGATACAGCACCTGTCGAAGAGGCAGCAGAAACTGCAGCAGTAATCGGCGCTGCAGTCGGTGCAACAAATGACTTCTCGGCAACGATTGCCTTGACTGGCTGTGTCGCAGCTTCCGGCGCGGCAGACTCGGAAGTTACACTGCCGACAGTCGTGTCGGACTCAATCGCCATCAGGTCACCCTGAAGCTCCTCGGGTAGAACTACCGCATCAGCAGGAGCCTGCACATCGTCACGCGATTCGCTTACTTCTTCTTGTTCAGTAGTATCAAGAGTATGCGCCTCAAGCATCAGCTCCGGAGCCGGGCCGCCAAGCGGGCGCTTCTCAACCTTTGCGTCAGCTAAAAATGGCGAACTTAGTGGCTCGATCTGCTCAGTCTTAGCTAGCGCCTCATCAAGAGCCTGCTCTTGGTCGACCTCGTCATCGGAGGCGCTACTCGCATTATTAAATTCAAGTGGATCAGGCCAATCACGCACTTCCGCTACATCTGCAACGATGTCAGATTCCTGACTATCGTGCGTCACTGGTACTATCTCTTCGGTAGGTACAACATGCGCTACGGTCTCCTCCGCAGGGCTGGCGAGTGGCTCAAGTGTTACACCTTGGCGTGATACACCGAGCGTTGAGCTCGCCTTTCTTTGTGTCGAAGCGGAAGGATGAATCACATCCATGAAGCGACCGCTACGACGAGCAGCAGGAGCGACCGAACGGAGCTGCTCACGAGACTCAGACGGAACCGCACTCGTCACCGGGTCGGCTGAAGGAGCTAGAGCGACAGGCTCAGTAACGTCAACAGGCAGTTGTGGCATCTTGTCGTCGGTTAGTGTCGGTGTGATCGTCAGCGTCTTGACATCATCTTGCTTTGCAGGCTCAGTCGCCTTCGGGACATTACCCATCAGCGTATTTACCGCTCGATCAAGTTCGTCAAAATCAAATTCTTTCATACCACCCCTAATTCTTCGCTACTGCCGTGCTCTGATGTGCCTTGTTAATAATTTCTGTAAATTCATGTGCATCGAGGCTCGCACCACCAATAAGTAGTCCGTTAATCCCCTCTATTGCCAAATAATCAGCTGCGCTTGCTGCCTTCACGCTGCCGCCGTACAAAATTCGCACTGTCTTTGACGCTTGCGCACCGTACAAGTGCTTGATCTGACTACGGATCGCCTTGACTGCGGCCACAACATCACCAGGAAGCGCGTTGTCACCGGTTCCAATTGCCCAAACTGGTTCATAGGCAATCACAATACGCTCTAGCTCATCACTAGTAACGTTGGCAAGGCCGCCAACCAGCTGGTCGTGGATAATATCATTCGTCTCACCCCAAGCACGCTCACTGGCGGTTTCACCGATACAAAGAATAGGCGTAATGTGGTTGCGCAGTGCAGCTTGAACTTTATTACGTGTGTCTTTATCGGTTTCGTTGAAAATATGCCGTCGCTCAGAATGGCCAACTAATGCATAGTTGACGATACCATGTAGCTGTGCGGCTGATACTTCACCAGTAAAAGCACCGTGGTCACGCCAGTAAAGGTTCTGGACCGCCAGCTTAAACTGACGGCGATCTACCTGAAGACTGAGCGATTGGAGGGCGAGCAGTGTTGGCGCCAGCACCACCTCGACGTCACGACGAACCTTCACCATGCCCGCAAGTTTATGCAAATATAAACTCGCTTCCTGAGTTGTCAGGTTCATTTTCCAGTTGCCGACAATGAGTTTTTTGTCTGTTGTCATAATTCTTATGCTTCTTTGCACTTAGTGTATATTAATTATTTCCGAGCGTCTAGCAGACTTTCTATCCCAGGCAGTTTTTCACCGGCCATTAGCTCCAAACTCGCTCCGCCACCGGTAGAGACATGCGAGAAACTGTCACCCTTGCGAGCATCCCAATTCAACGCAAAATCCGCCGTGTCACCTCCGCCAATAATTGAGGTGATCTGTGGATGAGTCGCCAGCGCAAGCGCGAGGCGCGCCGAACCGTGAGAAAAGTTCGGTAGCTCCGCATACCCAAGCGTACCGTTCCAGATAACCGTTTTTGCATCGTCGATCGACTTAACAAGATGAGCGATTGATTCCGCGCCAACATCCAGCGCAATATCATGTGCGCCCACTGTATCTACTCGCACTTCACGACGAGCGGCATTTTCATCAATCTTATCGGCCACCGCTAAATCAGATGGTAAAACGATCAGGTCATCTACCTTATCAGAGCCAACTTTTGCTTGAGCGGCAGCATAAATTTCATCAATAACCTGCCCTTGGTCGGCTTCAACCTTACTCTTCCCCAGATTGGCGCCACGATGCGCAAGCATAGTATTGGCCATCGCCCCGCCGATAACAACAGTGTCGGCAACTTCAATAAAACGCTTTACGAGCGCAATCTTATCGCTCACCTTTGCTCCGCCCATTACTGCCACAAGTGGACGCTTTGGCGCCTTCATGGCGCCTGTAATTGAGGTGTACTCTCGCTCAAGGAGCAGCCCTGCAACACTCGGCAGAAGCATAGTAATAGCCGCCGTACTAGTATGAGCGCGGTGCACGACACCAAAACCATCCTGCACAAAATATCGCGCACCACTGGCTTTGGCAAGTTCGCGAGCAAATCCTTCATCATTTGCTTCTTCACGAGCATCAAAGCGAAGATTTTCAAGCACAATCACACTGCGCTTCGGGGCGCGCTTAATTGCCATCATCGCCTTGTCGCCAACCGTCCGATCAACAAAACGCACCGATTCGCCAAGCAGCTGAGCCAAGCGAGCAGCAATTGGCTCTAAACTTAATGACTCGTCGCGACCCTCCGGACGACCGAGATGACTAATGACTACCACTTTACAACCATCTTTTAGAAGCTGCTTCACTGTTGGGAGACTTGCTCGAATACGGAAGTCGTCAGCAATCGTGCCATCGCTATGTAGCGGCACATTATAATCTGCCCGCAGCAAAACAGTCTGCCCCTGCAGTGGTACTGTTTTAATTGTCTGTTTAAAAAACGTCATCCCACCCCCGTACGTTTATCTGTTGCTCTTATAATACCGGGAAGCCGAGGGAAATGAAAGACAGCTTTCATTTCCGAGGCAACCCCGTACTACAATCTATTTACGACTCAAGTACACGAACGCGAATTGTATCAGTCGCGCCAACAAGTCCTGGCTGGCGACCACTGACGATCGCAACCGTGACAACTTCTTCGTCACCAAAGTAGCCTTCAGCCTTAAGCTCCTTAGCTAGCTCGTAACCAGCCTTTTCACCGTCTGGGCGAACATAGCTACGGTTTGCATAGCTGAGTGCCAGCTGCTGCGCAGCGCGCGGTGTACTTGTCACGCTAATGATAGGCATGTTCGGACGGTGAGCAGCGATATTCGCGGCCGTTGAGCCCGACTTAGTTTCACAAATGATAGCATCAACCTTCAGCTGTTCAGCAAGACTGACAGCGGCTGCGCTAATTGCATCCTGCTGGTGGTTCTTCACATCAATATCGTGAATCGGGTTCACTGTTGCGTTGTCCTGAGTATAAAGAATCACCTTCTTCATGGCTGCAACCGTCTGAAGCGGGTACTGGCCGTTAGCAGTTTCATCAGAAAGCATCACAGTGTCTGCACCCTGAATCACGGCGTTGGCAACGTCACTTACTTCAGCACGAGTTGGCTCAGGTGCGTCAACCATGCTTGCCATCATCTGCGTCGCAACGATGCTGAGCTTACCGTACTTGCGGCAAAGTGCAATGATTCTGCGCTGAACGATTGGCACCACTTCAGCACCAGCCTCAACAGCGAGGTCACCACGAGCAACCATGATGCCGTCACTAACTTTAACAATCTCTTCAAGTGTCGCTGGCTCAATTGCTGCCTTAGTTTCGATCTTTGCAATAATTTGCGCAGTCGAGCCGAGGCCAACCAGGATCTGACGCAGGTTGTTGATATCGTCAGGTGACTGCACGAAGCTCAATGCTACGTAATCGATATCCTTCGTCGCGCCATACTCAACATCCTTAAGATCCTTTGGAGTCAAGATATCACCACCGAAATCAGTATCAGGCAGGTTAATACCCTTACGGCTCATCAGTGTACCGGCGTTTTCGACACGGACCTTAATAGCAGTTTCAGAAGTCTTCTCAAGAACCGTCGTACGGATCTTGCCGTCAAAGATATAGAGCGGCTCACCTGGCTGCACTTTTTCAGCTAAGTTGTACTGAACTGGAAGCGTGTGACTACCGTCATGCTCAGCGGCGTGGTCAAGAATTAGCTCAACACCTGCTTCAACATGAATATTTTCGATCAAATTGCCGAGGCGGATCTTTGGACCCTGCAGGTCCTGAAGGATCGCAACTGGCTTGCCAAGATCGGTACTCGCCTGACGGATCCACGCAAGCTGCTCGTCGCGCTCTTCGTAGCTACCGTGGCTAAAGTTAAGACGAAAACCGTTAACACCAGCTTGCGCAAGCGCCTTGATTGATTCGTAATTGCTCGTTGGTGGCCCCAATGTGGCCAAGATTTTGGTACGTTTAAAAATAACACTCATAAAGTCTAGTGTACCACCGTTTTACAGATTGAGCACCCCATCTTCAACTTGTGAACGAAAATGCCAAATACCACGCGCTTCTGTTTTATATGTCCAATAAAACCAACCAAGCGCTTGAGTATATACCCCCGCCTGGAGTGCCCCATGGCGACGAAAGGCCTCTTCCTCGGTCAATAAACCTTTGCGGCTCAGTGCTTTTTGCGACAGTACGACGCTCCATTCGCCCACAATGATGGGTTGATGAAATTTTTCTAGACGATGAATAAGCCCTACACGCCGACCAACACGCGCAAAGTACCGCGCCAACGATTCGAATCGCTCCCACATATTGCCGAACTGATACCAATGAATATCCATCACAACCGGAAAGTCGGGGTCGGCAAGAATCGCGCCCGAAAGCAGCCGTGGCGTGAAAGCATCGTGAAAAACAATGTGCGTACCGGGGCGAGCTACATTGACCAGCCGCTCATACGCCTCCCGATAAAATCGTCGCAGAGTGAAGTGAAATATACCAATTTTTGGCTCATTTAAAAGCTCGATTCCCCATACTGCGGGCTGATCTTTATAGTGCGTCGCAAGCCGCTCAAGAAACGTAATCGTTTTATCACGAAACGCTCTATCCTTGAACCAGTCAGCGTTACCAACTTTGCCGCTATGGTCTTTGCCGTTTTGCGAGCCCGGTGCGCCATGAAGACACAGGAGAACCTTTAGGTCGTACTTTGTTGCCATTTCGACCGCCCAATCTAGCCGCTCAATACTCCCCACATATGGCGGCTCGTCACCAAAAAGCCAGTAACCAACAGGAATACGTACCGCGGTTACCCCATTCGAGGCCATCCACTGAAAGTCTTCTTCAGTGATAAATGTCTTATGATGCTCGGCGATCTTATCAGCAGCCCCTGGTGCCTGCATGAAGGCATATTCATCCTTAGCGGATGTACCCACAAACAGCGTCGGCGTCATCCAGCGCTCCAACAGCAGCCAGCCTCCTAGATTTACACCGCGTAGTGACTCGTTTCGTACATGCATACTCCCTATTTTAACGTTTTAATCTTAAAAATGCCCGCACACCCCTAGTCAAAGTCATAATTTTCTGCTATGATTGTTGAGTTGTTGGTCTCATCGTCTAACGGTTAGGACACCAGGTTTTCATCCTGGCAATCGGAGTTCGATTCTCCGTGAGATCACCATAGAAAGAACGTCACCATGCGGTGGCGTTTTTTCTATGGATGAATTGTATTGATTCAATTACATCCCAACAAAAAAACACCTCTTTCGAGATGTTGCGCGTGGCGGGATGTAGAGTAGTCACACTCTACATCCCGCCGGGGATTACCTAGGCCACTGCCACCGGCTCAAGAAAACGCAGCTCGCACACGCTCTGGCGATGGTGCCGATTAGCAAGCACGTGCCGTTCCTTCTCGAGATGCAGCAGGCGGGCAAAGGTTGCTTTCTCACGCAGAAGCGGAGAGACTTCCTGAGCCCTCAGGCCAGCCGTAGTGATCAAATATTCGATCACTACATTAACAACACTGGCGTCCGACGGGAAGAGGCGCACATACTCCCCTACAAAGAGGGTCGTGCCTGCCTCGAGCCGCTCGAGAAGGACCATCTGGTCCGCCTCATCGAACAAATTGAGGTCATCTGAAAGCCATTTCAGCTGCTCCACATCCTGCGCCCAAAGGAGCTTGATGTGCTGCAGCGGAACGTCTTTCGTAGATACTTCATCCAGCATAATATAGCACTGCCTTCCGCATAGTCCCCATCTATGGCTACCTCGCGACAAACCATAGCCCATGTACGTCTGAGCACGTATATGGTATTTCGTTTATACGCCCATTGACATAACAAGTCAATCATTTTTTTGTAGTAATATTATGTTCATTGTTTTATAAGGCTTATCACACCTTAGCCTCCAATAATGCTTGTGCTTTTATTAGCAATGTTGCATAAAGTATTGACATTTCTTAACTTTTATGGTAACTTTAGGACATCACTGGTGAGTATGTGTCAGAGGTGACCACAGTACACCCCGGACCCCTCGTCAAGTATGGGATCGTTAAAAATCAGGCTATAACTTACCGTACTAGCCTGCAAGTGTAGCCATAAAGGCACGATTCCTACCCCTTATCTTGCCTTTCTGGCTGCACCTGCAGCCATTTATCATATCCGCTCTGCGAGTGTTGAAATGACAAATGAAGTATGTGAAGTATGAAACTAGTCTTATCTCCTTTCGGGAGCAGCACGTCAGCCCACTACATATAGGCTGACGCGCTGTTCCCGATCCGCGGGACAGCTGGGGGACATCCCTGAATGTAAATTCGGGGGATTCGCCCCCACTATTCCCTGCGGGGAGAGGAGAAAGAAATGCGTATCGCTCGTTTTGCACTCGCCACCCTGGCTTTCTGCGTTTTCGCCACGTTTTTTGTTGCCGTTGGCAACAACGTCGGTGTGAACGGCACCTTTGACTGGGGCACCTTCGGAGGCTCCTTCTTTGGTATCTTCGGAGGTGTCGGCTCATTCATTGCACTGCTTGGTGTTGTGGTCGTTCTGGCCATGGCCTTCTTTGCAATCTATCGGCTGGCGCTGATGAACCGCAACGGTGCAGCTGCAGGCGTTGGCCTGCTCTTCATCATCCTTGCTGCGATCATCGGAGTAAACTGGGTCAACTGGAGCTTCCTCGAAGGAGCTTGGATGATCCTGATCTACCTCCTGGTTGCAGCAGTTGCGACCTTCCTCATCGGAGCGATTTTGGGCTCCATACCGCTTCGGCGGCGCACGTCCACCATTCGCTCCACTACAACCGTCTAACGAAAGGGGGTGCGCAACATGCGCGCTGTCAAGAAAGTACTCGGTACTTCCCTGATCGCCGCAGCCCTCCTTTTGAGCGGCTGTGGCACACCAGAAAACAAGTCCGAAGTTCGCAACCTGTCCGACCCTGCTGTGATTGCAGCGTACTGCAAAGACACCGTCAAAACGGCGTCCGACACAGTCGCCAAGGCAGCCGACGCCAAGGAAGGTACTGGCAATCGAAACGCTGTAAAGGCGTGGGGTCTTGACCCTAATAACCTTGAGCAGCTCAAGAAAGTCAGTGCCGACCTGCACGCTCGTACGCAAGTCGAGTGTGGTCCGGACGGCAAGCCGCTCAGCCTCAGCGCTGATCAGCTGTTCGCCACCGAAGTCTGCCTGCCGGAGAATGAGCGCAAAGCTCTGAAACCGGAAGGTGCCGCAACGACCGATCACCTCAAGGCCAAGTGCCGCGTCGTCGGTCAGGCAACCTTCGACAGCCTGTCGGCCGCTCACAAGCAGCAGCCGACAACCCAGGCGTATCAGAAGGACCTGGCAAGCGATGACCTTCGCAAGGTGGCTTTTGCGGCCGCCTACATGAAGACGACCAAGCAGAGCCAGGACAACAATGTTCCACCGAGCGACACCGAGGACCAGGCGAACGCCATCCGGGCTATGTTCCCAGGCGTAACCGCCGAAGACCTCGGCATTGGCTCAGCGGCCATTGACCACGGTAATCACACTATCGAAAAAGGCGGCGGCGTCTTCCTGGATGCCGCCGACCGCTACCTCAAGACGAAGGAGGAAATCGCCGCCTTCCTGGGAGAGTCTAACAATCCCAAGGCAGTAGTGGCTCGTGACCACATCCTCAACGCAGCTATTACAGCTGGCGGCGAGGATGAGCGTGTGCGCGTCATGACTGGAGAAGGTTTCATCCCAATCCAGCTCAAGGGTGCAAGCCAGATCCTTGGTACGTCCTACTTTCAGGACGGCCAGGTAAAGATCGTCGATCAGTGGCGTCAGTCACTGCCCGGCGACATCTACTGGCTGTACTTTACCTACGACGAGGTTGACGGAAAAGTTGCACGCAAGCTTGTGCCCGAAGCAACCCTTCGGGCCGACTGCGCCAATGTCAACGGTACGCAAATCCGTATCGTCCGACCCGACACCCCGCCAGCACCCAGCGTGACGCAGCCTCCGGGCGAAGAAACGTGCCCTCCGGGCACGGTCATGCAGCCAAACGGCGAATGCAAACCACCCATCGGCAACCCTGTCTGCACCGAAAACTGCACTCCGCTGCAGCCGAAGGACTACACGCAGGGCTCTGGCTACCAGGGCAATGCACCAACCGGAAGCGGCCTTAACGCTGATCCAGGTCCGGGCGAGTACAAAGCGCCCAACCAGATGGAGCAGCCGCCGTCAACACCGTATGTCGCCCCTGCCACCCCCGCGCCACAACCGGCGCCGGTACAGCAGCAAGACGGCACAGTGATTCCGGCCCCCAACCCCAACCCGACGCCATTTACACCGGCACCGGAGGAACCGGGCGTCAATCCGGCACCCGTTCCGGGGTCAACCGAGCCACCTCGTAACGAAGGTGAGATCGACAACCCCTGGGGCTAAGCATTACACGCTGGGTGGTGGCCAATTGGTCACCACCCAGCACCACCCTTCATACTTCACTACTACTCGAGGAGACCCATTCCCAAGTAAATACCCATTCACTTGAAGTTGGTGTCTCCTCGAGACACCCCTACCTACTACCGTATGTTATAGTCTGATTTTCCCTGTAAGATGCAATTTAACAAGACGGCTTGCAAAGTAAATAAGCATAAGCATTGACATTTTGTTAAATATAATATATAATATAGTAAATTATTTATTTGATTCGCCTGAGAGCCGGATCAAGTGAGAGGAGTTCATATGCGTACACTATTAAACGCACTGCGTTACGCTCCTAAGCGTGCAAGTGCACTGGTAGCAATGATCGCTGCCGCAGTTATCGTTCCTGCAGTCCTATTCGCATGGGGCCCAGAGCGTCAAACCTACACTGTTGAAAAGCCAGCAGACCACGTTACCTTCAACTCAATCACCAACAACCCAAGTATTGGTGACGAGCGTAACTTCGTCGGCATCCGCGAAGCAGGCACAAACAACCTATGGACAGACAACATGGCTGTTCAAAATGGCAAAGAATACACCGTACGTATGTACGTACACAACAACGCGGCAGAAAACCTGAACCTCGTTGCTGAAAACGTTACAGCTAAGTTCAACCTGCCAACTAACACTGCTAAGTCAATCCAGGTTAACGGCTTCTTGAGCGCAAGCAATGCGACTCCACGTGAAGTCTACGACCACGCGACATTCAACAGCACCCAAGATTTCAACCTCGCCTACCAGTCAGGTAGCCTGAAGTTCGAAAACAACGTCTTTGGTCCTAACGGTATCGCTCTTCCTGAAAGCATCTTCACTAGCACCGGCGCAAAGCTCGGCTACGATAAGCTCGACGGTAAGATTCCTGGCTGTTTCAAGTATGACGGCTACGTGACTTTCAAGGTTAAGGCACAGGTTGCCGAAACTGCTAACTTCACTGTCGACAAGCAAGTTCGCAAAGCTGGTGCTACCGGCTGGAACAAGTCAATCGACGCCAAAGCTGGCGACAAGCTTGAGTACCTCGTTACCTACAAGAACGTTGGTCAAGCTCCACAAGACGGTGTAACTATGAAGGACACCCTTCCTGCGGGCATCACCTACAACCCTGGCACCACTCACGTTGCCAATACAACAAATCCAAACGGCCTAAAGGTTAGCGACAACATCGTTGCTGCAAGTGGCCTAAACATCGGTAACTACGCGGCTGGCGCAAATGCTTACGTCAAGTTTGAAGCAACCGTTGCTGCAAACGACAAGCTTCCAACCTGTGGTGCAAATACACTGACCAACAAGGTGCGTGCCGAAACTCAGTACGGCTGGAAAGAAAGCACTGCTGACGTTAAGGTTAACAAGACTTGTGTCGAAAAGCCAAAAGAAATCCAAGTGTGTGAACTTACTACTAAGAAGATCATCACTATCAAGGAAGCTGACTTCAACAGCAGCAAGCACTCAAAGAACTTCAACGACTGTAAAGTACCTGGTAAGATCACTGTTTGTGAACTCGCTACTAAGAAGGTAATTCAGATCGACGAAAACAAGTTCGACAGCAGCAAGCACTCAAAGAACATGAAGGACTGTGAAACTACTCCTGTAGTTCCAACTGAACTTCCACAAACCGGTCCTGCTGAAACAATCCTCAGCATCTTCGGCCTCGGTTCACTGATTGCCGCTACTAGCTACTACGTTGCAAGCCGCCGCGCTCTCAACTAATCTGAGACTGACCGCTCATCTTATCTGACGCGTAAGCCTCAGCCAAACCACCCCTGTATTTCAGGGGTGGTTTTTTGTATACTAGAAGTATTATGGTAAAGCAGAAGAAAAAGCGGACCAAGAAGTATAGTGGCGCCGACGCAGCCACGGCCCGTCCAAGCGTCACTCGGGTCAAAGCCGTTAAACGAACGAAGCTTCACGAATGGTGGCTTGATCGCCGTCGAGTCCTTAAGCCAACTCTTATTACAGGCGGTGTAGTCGCCGCAATTGTCTGGCTAGTTATTGAGCTCGTCCGCATCGCTAGCGGGAGCCTCTAAAAGTTTCTTAATTGGCAAGCGGAAGCCAAAGACGCTCCCCTCGCCCTCAGTTGACGAAAACACCATCGTCCCGCCATGTGCCGTAATAACGCGCTTTGCAAGGTAAAGGCCTACGCCAGTGCCATCTGGACGCTGCTTGCGTGCATTAGTTGCGCGGAAAAACTTACCGAAGAGGCGTGCTTGCTCCGCCTCGGGTACGCCAATGCCCGTATCGTGAACTTCCAGCAGCACTTCACCTGCTTCCACGGAAAGCTTCACGGTTATTGCCGTATGCTCACGCGAATAGTAGATCGCATTATCAAGGAAATTCATAATCACCTGACGCACCTTGCCCTCGTCAATATAAAGCACCGGCATACGAGAGGGGGCACGATATTTGATCTTCAAATTGCGCGACTTTGCCGTCGACTCCAGTGAATCCACCTCCTGGCCAACGATTTTCGCGAGATCAATCGGTCGGGCATCGAGCATAAACTTACCGGTCTGTAGACGAGAGACGTTCAGGAAATCGTTGATCAAATGCACCATTCGCTCACTACTAGCAAACGCTTCACTAAGTAGCTTTTGCTGCATTGGCGTAATTTCACCAGCATCGCCCTCAAGCACCATGCTGATATACCCTTTCACACTTGTTAGTGGCGTACGCAGCTGATGGGACGCCATACTAACAAACTCATCTTTGGCTTGATCCAGTTTTTGGAGTTTCATATTAGAGGTGCGTAGCTCCTTCGTAGCGTCTTCAATTCGCTGCTGGAGAGTCTCGTTTAATTCTCTCACCTCCTGAATCGAAAGTGCGTTTTGGATGGCGATAGTCAACTCGTCTGCTAATGTCATGAGCATACGGAGGTCGCGACGCACATACACACCGCTACGACGCTCACCAAGAAGCAAGTAGCCAAGAAGTCGGTTGGCTTGGCGCAGAGGCAATACAAGTGCAATACGATGGCTATCCAAGAACTTCTGCAGCATTTTGTCCTCGACAGCCTCAGTAAGTACTACCGGCTCCTCGCGGCCCGCCAGATACTCCGCAATCATGGCACCATCGCGTGGTACAAATTTGCTATGATGCGCCGTGCCCGCAGATATGTACCGTTCACCACCTTGGTATGTTACATAGAAAAAGCTCTGCTCAGCATTAAGCGTGACGCCGATCGTCTCTGCGGCACGTCGCAACAGCAGGCGCATGTCTGTCGTCGTACTTAGTTCGCGATTGAGCCGGGCAAAGAAGTCGTCACTCTTATAGATACCGTGATAAAACAAACGGCGCGTGACGTGATTAAAGAAATAGCGCGCCGGCTGAAAGACGAGCGCCAGGATTACGGCAATAGCCACATTCGCCGCCACATCTACAGCACTGCCGGTTGTTACGTTGAAAAAGCGCGACAACAGAAACGCCAGACCAAAATACACTCCAACGAGACTTACAAAAACAAATGAATACGCAATCGTTCTCACTACCGCAAGCCGCACGTCAAGCAAGTGGTGTCGCGCAACAACGTACACAAGCGTCAACGTCCAGATAAGCAGCGCTATCCATGAGTAGCGCGCCGGCTCTACCGTACCGAGGGCATTCGTCAGGATAATGTTCGTCATCATGCCAGCTACCACACCACCAAGCAAGCCGCTAGCGAGCACCCCAAAGCGTCGCTTCACATACTTATGCCGAGCACGGTTGTAGGCCGTCAGCGCAAGCGCCGTACTGTACACAATAAGCAATAGAATATAAGCCAAAATCACAAAATAAAACACCTCACGCTGCGGTACGACAATATTGCCGCCGTCATACACACCCGAAAACGTCAGTGGCGTCAGCGTCAGTCCAACACCCGCCACTAGCGCCGCCGTAAGAGCACGCATACCCGCACGAGGAATCGCGATTTTCGTGGCACTTGACACAAAACCAAGCATTGCATACAGCATCAGTAGCGATGCAATAAAGGTAATGCGAATAATCCAAAGGTTATATGCATCCGACAGTTCTGGGTTTTGAAGGTTAACAATCAAAATCCACGCAGTCGCAAATACCAGCAGTGCAGCCAGCCAGCGACGCATAGCTTCGCGAGGTGCCCGGATCACCACGCTTGCGGCTACAGCCAGTGCAATTAAACTACTGACAATTACCGCCCCACCTAAGAAAATGTTCATGCTTTTAAGTATGCCTGACTCTTAAAATTTTGCAATCCTGATTGGAGTATCGGGCGCTGACCGAAAATAGCCGCGAATAAATAGACTCACCGCCCGCTCGCCTAGTGAACTTACGCGCCGTTTCTCCGCCCTCTCTCGACTAAAAGTCGCGGGGACATCGATCTTATAGGGGCGCTGCACTCCTTTATACCCCGGAAAGCTCATATCCTCATCGCTCAAAGGTTGAAATGCCCATTCAAAAATACGCGCATAAAACTTTTCGGCCATTACAGGGTCAAGACCGCAGACGACATATTGCACGTCCTGCTGGTGCGCATAATGAAACAACTCTCGCATCACCTTGAGCGTCGCCAGGGTCGGCACACCCGGCTGCTTAACAAAGCCACCAACTTCAGCCACGCGTCCGGACGCCAGCGCGCGTAGCGCATCAGCCTCTCCCTCCGCAAGGCGATCAAGCGGCAAGAGAAGGTCGTCGACCGAACTCTCCGGCCACCATATCATACGAGTCGTTGCCACCATCTCGCCCGCTTGATCATAGACACCAAAATACCGACTCTTGTCGGCGTATGCATCTGTCGCCAAGGTTCCGTCAGGAGCAATTTGCTCAGGCGCTACCTTACCTAGATCCAAATACCTTTCGGCAACCATCTGGCGCGCCCGCAGGATTTCCTCAGGAAAATCATCTAAAGAAACAGCCGTATAGTGCGGCTGCATCCCCTCAATACTCTCGCGTACCCATTCGGCACCGATGTCGGTAAATAACCTTGTTTCTTTTGACATGTTGATCTGAATTGTTCTGTATTGCGTTTCACTGTATCATAGAATCAATATGACCAAAATAGCAATCATCGAAGACGACCCAACTATCAACCAAATGTACCGCATGAAATTTGAGGCGGACGGGTTTGAAGTAGAGGTTGCCGATGACGGCAAGCGCGGCGTTGCGCTCGTCGAGACGTTTACCCCCGACATTATCTTGCTCGACTTACAAATGCCACACATGAACGGCGTTGAAGCACTTACTGAAATCCGCGGTCACGACCGGGGCAAAGCGACACCGGTTATTATTCTTACAAACCTCGGCGTTGAAGAGGCACCAAAAGAACTCCAAAGCCTCGATATCTACGGCTATATCGTTAAAGCCGAGCTCACCCCCCGCCAAGTGGTTGGACGCGTTAAAGAAGCGCTCGGTCTCGAGTAGAGCTTATAACTGATCGGCTGGAATCGTTGCACGAGCAGCCGTAATAACGTGATCATACAGGGCGGCAATTGTCAGCGGCCCTACACCACCGCGCTCCGGTGTAATCGTAATGTCATTGCGTTCGCGGACCCTCGGATCAACATCACCAACCAACACACCATCTTCACTAGCCGTTCCTGCATCAACTACGACTGCACGCGGTGGTATCATATCTGGCGTAAGAAGTCGCGGCACACCTGTTGCCGACACAATGATATTACTTTGGCGAAGTATCGACGAAATATCCTTCGTCGTATCATCAAGTACCGTCACGTCGTAGCCGCTTGCATGCCACATCTGACTTAGCGGACCACCCACCAGGCGACCATTGCCAACAATCGTAATCTTTTTGCTACTCAACTCTACACCATACCCAGTCAACAGCCAGTTAATAGCCTCGGCTGTAGCACTATCAAACCTTGCCTGCCTCCCAAGCCCGTCAACATCTTTCGCAGGATCAATTAGATTAACTATCTCATCAGTTTTAGTTGGGTCGTCGAGCGGCAACTGCACAATAATCCCATGCACTGTAGGATCGGCGTTATAGGTCGCCAGTGAGCCAGCCAGCTCATCCACCGGTACCGTATCAACAACCGTTTCAATCAAAATATCATCACCATACGCCCGCTTCATGCGGACATACGCATCAATCGCCTGCGAGCTACCCGGAGTCTTTAAAATCACAAGCTTTGGGTGCGTATGCCACGCTTGGCGCAGTGCACGCACTTGTTTTGCTTGACGCTCTTGAATATAGCCAACAAGCTCAGAACCATTTAGTAATTTTGCCATCTATATCCTATAATATCACCCTTGCCCCTCTCGCAGCGATAGAGCAGCAAGGTAAAACCTTCGTCATCAAAAAAATAGCCGGCGATCACCGGCTATTTTATCGTCTTAATTATCTCTATTCGAAACTCGCAAGTTCGGCATCGAGATCAGACAATGTGGCATTGTCATCAAGATTTATATCGTCGAGCATCGCTTCTGTCTTGGTGAGATCACTGGTTGCAGTAATCGTCGGAACATCAGCAGTGCTTGTCCCGGCTACTTCAACCGGCTTCGTTCCGTCAATCGATCGATCGTAAAAGACATATCCAAGTACACCAACGACCAGCACAACTCCGCATACCAATCCAAGCTCGACAACCGAAAAGCCATGCTGCTTATTCATTACTAGCCTCTCCTGACGTTCCGTCCGTTGACGGTGTTGTCGAAGTCTGAGCTTGCGCCGACTTAACCGCTACTATGAGGTTCTTCACTGAGGTGCGGTAGTCCTTAAGTGCAGCAACCTGAGCCTTGTGGGCCTCGCGGAACTCCTGAGAAGCAATCTTTGGATTGTCACTATCGCATGAGAACACATCGCCTACCGACTGAGTGCTGGCAACGGCTGCTTCCGCCGCTAGTTTTTTCGTGTCGACTTCTGCCACTAAGATATCGTAATTTTCGGCGACACGACCTTTGTTTTCATAAAATTCTTTCACACGGTCAGTGATTTTAGTAAAGACGGCAATGTGATTTTCTCCGCGCTTCGTCATTTGCGCCATAGTCGCCTCAATGCGCTGCTCGCGCGCCTGGCACGCCTCGAGCTTCGCCCCTTCAAGGCGTTGCTTAGCTTCAGAAGCACGTGTCTGTGTGCGCTCCTTAGCCTCCTGAGCACGCACCTTCGCTTCTTGAGCACGAGCCTCGGCCTTAGCTTTCGCTTCGTCTAGACGGTGCTGTGCTGCTGCCCTTTTCTCTTCGACCGCCTGTTTCAATGTTTCGCGATCAGTCACTTCCTGTGCGCCCGCGACGCCCCCGTAGCCTAGGGTTGAGATAGCAATAAATGCTGCCGTAACCAAACCGATACCCGCACGGTTACTGTGACGGATAAACTTCATATAGATGTTGTCCTGCTTACGTTAGTACTTTTTACATCGTACACCGCGA
>CAMPGV010000012.1 GCA_946885745.1 uncultured Candidatus Saccharibacteria bacterium
CTTTCGAATGTCGCCAAACAAATAGAAGTCTTCCGTGCAAATGGCGACTATCCGGCAAATGACACTGAAATGCAAAGTATCAATGCAAAGTTTAGCTTTAGCCCGGTTGGCACCAATGTGATCTCATGCATTAATCCAACAGGCGCCACGGCTGGCTTTGCGCTCTTTGTCCGCGACACAACGTCTGGACGTCAATTTCGCTACATGACCGGCCAGGGGACCACCGAGGTCACTGTCACCTGGTCATCAGCTGGTACCTGCGGAACCACGCCATACACCACCTATCAGCGCTGGGGTAACGGCTGGGTTACTGGCGGCTAGGCTCCGCTTATAAAATCCGTGATTATATTCGAGAGTGTTCGTGGCTCTTTCAATTGAAGGGCGTGCGGAGCATTCGTTATCTCGTGAAGTGTTGCGCTAGCGACTTGCTCACTTAAGTACCTCAACCAATACATCGGAACAATTTTATCTTTTTCACCCCTTATAAACAGTATTGGCACTACAGTACCGCGAAGTGTCGTCTCTATATGATCTTTCATCATAAAGCGTAACGTAACTATATAGCGCAGGAAGCCCATGCGCAGATAATCTCGAAAAATCAGAGCACTCACGCCAACCGGCTCATGGAATATGTCCTGCAGCAAGCGCCATGCCTGCAGCAACCATACTCGCTCCCACTTATTTACCGTGGGGCCAAGAAGGACTATTTTTGCACACAACTCGGGCTGACGACGTGCGAAGTGTGCCACAATCTGACACCCCATTGAATGACCCACGACAACCACTTTATCCATCCCCTCTTGCTTGACATAACCCGCCAGAATCTCTGCCAGCTCAGGAATTGATAAAACACGCCGAGGCTTTGGCGTTGTGCCGTAGCCGGGCAAATCGAGGGCAACAACATCAAAATCATCCGCAAGCTCACGAGCGAGCGACAGAAAATATCGGCTCGATACCCCAATACCATGCACCAAGAGAACAGCCGGTGCGCCCGTTTGGCCACCTCGCCGCACATCAATATCATAGCCATTAACACGGATCCTCTCCGCCCGTCGCACCGAAAAGTCAGCAGCAATCATACATCGTATTATCCCATACGTTTCCTGATTGCCGCCAAATCGCTATAATAGGAATATGACCTTGTATCACGAAGTTACCAAGGACTCGCTAATCGACATTCTTCAAAACGGCCTGATACGTGCCAGTCGCGGCAAAAAGGGCAATGACCAGGCAATCATCGCCACCGACACCTATCTCGACGCTCATCGACCCGCCTGGGTCGTCGACCACGACATTAGCCGTGACGATGCACTGTATGCCTTCATCGGGACTGAACATTCATTTGTTGATATCCGCAACGGCCGTGAACTCCTCCTCTCGCATCACCCTGATCCAAACAGTAGCCTCATCAGGCTCGCTGTTGACTATAAGTTCTGTTACGTTTCTGACCTTGATCTTTACGACGAACTAAAAGACCTGATTACTCAAAATCCCCACGAAGACCATTCACAAAAAGCAGCGCATTACTGGGCAAGCCTTGTGCCGCTTACTAAATACACCTCAGGCGCTATCCGACGCCCGGAGGTTATAATCACAACCGACATCCCTCCTGAGCAGATTACTGTAGTTAATCGGTAGTCTCAAAGAGGTGCTTATGCTATATTATCTCTAATAGCATAAGCATGAAAAACAAAAACACCTTCATCTTAGGTATCACGGGAGCAGCGCTAGTCGTCGTCGCTAGTTTAGCTGCTTACTATTCACACCTGGTGCCGAATCGTCTCCTCCCAACAACCGGCAGCACAACAACACCTATCGTTAGCTACTCTGGCCCGAATAACAGCACACGACCCACAATGACAGAGGAAGACAAACAACAGGCGGATGCTCCTGGCGATAAATCTCCTACAAGTCAATCAGCCGCCCCGGAAACACCAATCAAAAAACCCGCCGAGACCAAGAACGCCCCTAAACAGGAGCAGATTCGCCAGACCATCACCGAGGAGCAGCTTTATTATCCACTCGCCCTCCCAAATGACCCCGGCTACAATGCCAGCTGGGCACTACAACGTCTGAATGCGCCAAGCGCCTGGAATATTAGCACCGGCAGCACATCGACCGTCGTTGCCGTAATTGACACTGGCTTCGCCCTTGAGCACGAAGACCTACGTGACAGCTGGTTCATCAATAACAACGAGACTGGCATGACAACCGCCGGCAGCACCTGCTGGACTGGCACTCCTCTTGATAAGCGCACGAATAGCTGTGATGATGACGGCAACGGCTATGTTGACGACTACCGTGGCTGGAACTTCTATCTCCAAGACAACAATCCTCAGACTGGTCGTGATAATCCAAACGGCGCCGGCGTAGCTCACGGTACCGAGACGGCTGGGCTAGTTGGCGCAACCGGCAATAATGGGAAGGGCATTGCCACGCTTAACTGGGCAACAAAAATTATGCCACTCCAGGCACTAAGCGACGACGGACCGGGCTACACGAGTGATGTCGCGGCTGCTATTTATTATGCTGTCGATAACGGCGCGACGACAATCAGCATGAGTCTCGGCGGTTCCGACTTTGACCCCTGGATTGAGGATGCCGTGGAATACGCCTATGCCAACAATATTCCCGTTATTGCAGCTGCCGGTAACTGCGGCACCGGTAGCGAAGGTGGCTGCGAAGGCTTACCTGCCGGCACCATGACCTACCCTGCACTCTTTGACCACGTTATCTCCGTCGGAGCGAGTGACACCAACAACCAGCGCGCCAGCTTTAGTAGCTATGGCCCTCGTCTCGATATTGTCGCACCCGGCTCGGGTACAATCGTCTCACCTACCTGGACGCCAGCAAACGGCACCTCACTTTACTCGGGTGCACTCTATGGCACCTCATACGCCGCCCCGCAAATAGCAAGCCTTGTCTCGCTCATCAAGGCAATTCGTCCAGCTTCAGACGTCAATGACATTCGCGCACTCGTCATGGCAACCGCCTCCAAACCGGCGGCTATGAATGGAGCTGTCTACACCAATCATCTAGGCCATGGTGTTGCGAATGCCGGTCAAGCTCTCAGTGTTGCCTCTGCACTCAACAGCACCACAAGCACCCCTAAGCTCCTCCAGGTGGGCGGCTCAAAATCGGAGCACAGCTACACGCCCGGCGAAAGCTTAGGCAGCGGCTGTGTTAGCCAAAATAACTCCTACTGCACCGTGCTGTTACGTAATGATTCCACAGGAGCCGAGCGCTATCTTCCTTACCAGCAAATTAACGACACAACATCAGGCTGGACATGGTCAACAAATATCCTGGGCGCAAACGGCTGGTGGGACGCTCGTGCCCAACAAGGCAATGAACTCTCGACTGCCTACTCATTATTCAATAAATAGTTGGCGCTTCTATAAAATAGAGCGGACCCCATGATCCGCTCTCCGAAGACTCAAAGAATCTCACCGCTGACAATAAGTTTAGTTATTAGTGGCATCTTCCCCATTTGCCTTAAGTGCCTGCTCAACATACCCGCCGACATTATCTACCCAATGCTCAATGACCTTGCCATATGTACGCTCAGCCTGCGCTATTTCAGCCTTATTTACTAATGCGTAGTCATCGATTTCATCGGCCTGCAGCAGTATGTGCTCCTCAAACCCCTCGGGCAGTGGTGCCCGGAAAACAAACTGATAGGTGTCAGCCACGCGACTTTTACGGCTTGCTACCCATGCAAATGAGACGGTTGCAGGATCAATATCTAGCCCAACCTCTTCGCGAGTTTCACGAACGGCCGCCTCTGCAGGCGTCTCGCCCAGGTCGATGACGCCACCGGGAAATGTCCAATAGCGTTTGTAGTTAGCTTTAACAATTAGTGCACGTCCTGCCGCGTCTTCTAATATCAGCGAGGCACTAGAGACACGCGACACAGACTTCAGCCAGGCGGCAAGCCGCGGATTATTAAACATCTATAAATCTACTTCGCAAATTCAATCGCACGAGTTTCGCGAATGACATTAACTTTAATTGTTCCCGGGTACTGCATGGTGCTCTCAATCTTGGTAGCAATATCACGCGCTAGTTTGATTGCCGACAGGTCATCGACAACACTCGGGCTCACAATGACACGAATCTCACGACCGGCACTGATCGCATAGGCTTTATCAATTCCCTTGAAGCTCGTTGCAACATTCTCAAGATCACGCATGCGCTCCACAAAGTTCTCGGCACTAATATTACGTGCACCAGGGCGTGCTGCCGACAGAGCGTCACAGACGCGCACCACGAGCGCCTCTGGCGTAGTTGCCTCAATATCATCATGATGCGCTTCAATTGCATGGACGATATCCTCGCTCATGCCGTATTTGCGTGCAAGTTCGGCGCCAATATGATGATGCTTACCTTCTACCTTATGTGTCACCGCCTTGCCGACATCATGCAGCAGGGTTGCAATCTTCGTAACACGAACATCAGCACCAATTTCTGCAGCAATCAGCCCAGCCATATGTGCCATCTCGGTACTATGCAACAAAACGTTCTGACCATAGCTGGTGCGAAACTTAAGTTCGCCAAGGAGACGCAGCATCTCTTTCGGGATACCAGCAACACCAACTTCACGGGCAGCATCTTCACCGGCGCGTGTGATTTCTTTGTCGATCTGCTTTTCGGCTTTTGCTACCACTTCTTCGATACGTCCCGGGTGAATACGGCCGTCTTTCATGAGTAATTCAAGGGTCAGGCGGGCTATCTGGCGCCGGATAGGGTCAAAGCTCGACAAAACAATCATACCTGGCGTATCGTCCACCAAGATATCAACACCGGTTGCCCGCTGCAATGCTTGAATATTGCGGCCTTCTTTACCGATAATACGGCCCTTCATTTCGTCATCTGTCAGCTTAATGGCGGTAACGGTTCGCTCGGCGGTCACCTCGCTACTCATGCGCTCCATGGCGCTCACCAAAATCGTCTGCGCGCGTTCCTCGGCGTCCTCCATCGCATCGTGCTGCAATTTACTGACGAGTCCAACAAGATCATCTTTGATATCTCGTTCGGTCATTTCCATCAATTTTTCAGCTGCTTCTGCTTTCTTCAGGCCGGCAATTTTCTCAAGCTTCTCCTGTTGGCGAACACGAATCTCACGAATCTCACCCTTGAGGCCTTCGACTTCGTCTTCCTGTGCACGGAGCCTTTCGGCTCGTTTATCCAGCTCATCAATCTTCCCAACCAGTGCCACTTCACGATCGGCAAGACGCTTCTCAGTCTTTTGCCACTCTTTACGGCGCTCGTTTTCGAGTTCAAGTGCTTCATCTTTTGCCTTTAAGACAATGTCACTTGCCTTAGCTTTAGCCTGAGCAATTTCTTTCTCAGCATTATTTTTTCCTTCAAGTGTTCGGCGTTTCTCGTAGGCAACAGTTCCACCAACGCCAAAAATCACCCCTAGAATCGCGGCAAGAATACCCTCTATCATAATTATCATCCTTTCTCACGGCACTGACCCCTTCACGCTAAATATGGAAATCAAGGTCTAAACAGTATCAGAACCGGAAGTATCAAGTATCATCAGAGTCTTAATAGACTACTTGTATTGTAGCTCTTTTTACTCGCCAAGGACAAGTCAAGCTTGTTAAAAAGTAAATGCACCCCACACGGCTCGTGTTGAGGATGGAATCCAGGAAGTATTTGTAGGCACAGCTGAGCCGTTTTCGCAGTTCCATGTTGAAGATATGCTTGTCCCGGTCACAGTGTCCAGCCCTACGACACCAAGGACATAATATGCACCACGAGCTGACGGACACGTCACTCCCCAGCTACTCGTACCAGCTTCGTAGCGATGGTAATAGAAATAATTTGCCGTATCGTTAATCGGGTCAAGTGGCACCACTCCCATGTACGGCTTGAGTGCTGACAAGAAATTAGTCGGGTCAGTATAGCTATACTCCCAGCCTGAAGCGACACCCTCATTAGGATAATTGCCATTTTCTGCTCGATACGCTTCAAGTGCACTGCGTATCTCTTTTAACGACGTCTGTCGCGCCGAATCGCGCGCACGCCCCTGACTGCCGCTATACGCAACAGTCGTGATAACCGCCAAGATTGCTACCACTGCAATAACGACCGCTAGTTCGATAATCGTAAACCCTACTTCTCGACGTGCCCACACTTTCATAGTGCCCTCATTGTATCATCTTGCGAACAGCCGCCGCAAACAGCTATTTTCGCGGCTTTGTAATGTGCGCTTCAGCGCCGTAAAATGGCAAAACTACGCGATCATTTTCGCCAGCTTCTAGTCGAGCCAACACCTCATCCTGCCACTGCTCACCCCGTGTGCCTACGATTGGAATCGCCAAACCGTCGGCAAGCGTATTACATACTGCCATGCCAATTCGTAGCCCTGTAAAGCTCCCCGGTCCAGTCATAACCCCGATACCAGTCAAGTCGTGCAAGGTGCGACCCGACTCAGCAAGTGTCTCGGTTAAATACCGCAGCAAGTTTTTCGCCAGAGTTCGATCAGCTTGCCACTCGTAGCTAGTACGCACCGCACCGTCAACAAGCGCTACACGACACATTGGCGTGGATGTATCAAGAAGAAGAATCACGCCAGTGTCTCCACTAGTCGCTGTGCCTTAGGCCCATGCGCTGTCATTTCTACCTGTCGCACTTCTTCTGAAATCGCCACGATCTTCACCGTGAGGCGATCTTCGGGCAAAATACCCGTAACAATATCCGCCCATTCGATAATAGTCACAGCACTGGCATCATTGACTGTCTCGTGTAATTCATCGGCCATAATACCAGCATCATGAAGGCGATAAAAATCATAGTGCGCTAAGCGGAGGCCGCGAGCTGTCTCGTCGTACACACGACTAATAGTAAAACTTGGGCTCTGAACCGTTTCATCAATCCCCATACCCTCGGCAATGCCTTTAGTGAGCGTCGTTTTACCGGCGCCCACATCCCCGACAAGCTCCAGCACTTCGCCACCGGCAAAAGACGCACCCAAACGAGCGCCAAATGCTTTCATCGCAGCTTCATTTTCGATTGTCATCATACTCCCACCAGTATACCGTAGCCATGAAGAGGTCGCCATAATTTGGGTGGTGATTTTTAATAAGGTTCGGTATACTTGAGCGTAAGCAGTATGCGTATTTCAGATGCAACCATCGAAAAATTGCTCGAACGCAGCGGATGGGCTACTCAAGAGCAAGTTACCGCCCTCAAAGAAGAGGCGGGTCGTTCGCGACGCCCGCTCCAAGAACTTCTCCTTCAAAACGAAATTACCGACGAAAAAACACTTGCACAGGAATTTGCCGAGTATGCCAGTATTTCTTTTATTGAGATTGAGCCAAAGGATATTCCTAGTGACGTTCTGAATAAAATCCCAGAGCGCATTGCCCGTCAGTACAACGCCATTCTCTTCAAAATTGACGAAGACGGACTTCAGCATCTTGCAATGGATGACCCAGATGACATCCAAGCGATCAGCTTCATCCAGAAAGAAATTGGTGAAAACACCAAAATTTACCTTGCGACCACAACCAATATTCTCGCTTGTCTCGAAGATTATCGCGGTGACGTCAACGAAGAGCTAAATGAAGTTATTGATATCCAGCGTGAAGACAGTGGCGATAGTCAGTCAATCACCGAAGAGGATATCGCTGAAGACTCTCCTATCGCACAAACGGTCAACCTCCTGCTTGAGTATGCTATCCGCTCCAGCGCCAGTGACATCCACATTGAGCCACGCGAAACCTACGTCCAGGTTCGCTACCGTATCGACGGTGTCCTTAAGGAAGTCAACCGCTTGCCGCGCAACGTCCTCGGCGCACTTGTTAGTCGTATTAAGATTCTTTCCAATCTCAAAATTGACGAACGCCGCGTTCCACAAGACGGCCGCTTCAAGATTAAAGTAAGCGGTAAGCAGTACGCCCTTCGTGTCTCAACCCTGCCAATTGCCGATGGCGAAAAGACCGTCATGCGTATTCTTGACGAGTCCAACCAGGCCGTCACCCTTAAGGATCTTGGCTATTGGGGACACTCGCTTGAGATTATTGAAGACGCCATGCGCGAGCCAAACGGCATGATTCTCGTCACCGGCCCAACAGGTTCTGGTAAGTCAACGAGTCTCTTTAGCGTCCTCACCATCCTTAACACCCCTGACGTCAACATCTCAACTATCGAGGACCCAGTCGAATACAAAATTCCTGGTGTCAATCAAACGCAAACCAACGCTAAAGCCGGCATGACCTTTGCCTCCGGTCTCCGTGCATTACTCCGTCAAGACCCGAACATCATCATGGTCGGTGAGATCCGTGACGGCGAAACCGCCAACTTAGGCGTGCAAGCCGCCCTGACAGGACACCTTGTTTTCAGTACGCTTCACACCAATAACGCCGCAACCACCCTGCCACGTCTCCTCGACATGGGTATTGAGCCATTCCTTATCGCCAGTACCGTTAAAGCAGTTGTCGGCCAGCGCTTGGTGCGCCGCCTCTGCGTTCACTGCCGCACTCAGTACACCCCGGACAAGCAAGAAGCTGAATCAATCATTGAGCTGTTCAACCTGCGTGATGGTCAAGATTTCAGCTACATCCACAAGCTAGAAGTTACCGCTAAGGAGCAGGGTATCGGCGAAGATGATGCGCTCAGCACAAGCGAAAGCAAGCTACAAAGTATATGGAAAGCTTCACCCGACGGCTGTGACGAATGTAGCCATACCGGCTACAAGGGACGTGTTGGTATCTACGAGGTACTTGGCAATAGTATTCCCATCCAAAAAATGATCGTAAGCAATGCCACGAGCAACCAAATTCAAGACCAAGCAATTGCCGAAGGCATGGCCACGATGCAGACAGATGGCCTGATTAAGGCACTCCGTGGCAAGACCACTATCGAAGAAATATTACGCGTCACCAAAGAATAACCTATGCCTACTTTCCTCTATATCGCTACCAATACACAAAATAAAACCATCTCTGGATCACTTGAGGCCAGTGATCGTTCTGCTGTACTTTCGGCGCTTACCAAGCAAGGCCTTCGCCCTATTAGCGTTAAGACGGGCGGTGGTAGTGCCGGCAGCTTTAGTTTTGGCGACTTTCTTGGCAAGGATAAGGTCAAATCTGACGATCTTGTTATGTTCACCCGTCAGCTCAGTGCCATGGTAAGTGCTGGTGTACCTCTCCTTCGCGCGCTCAGCTCCCTCGAGCAACACGCGGAGAGTCCGTCCCTCAAGAAAGTTACCGCCAGCATTATTCACGATGTACAAGATGGTAGCCCTCTCGCGGACGCTCTCGGCAAGTATCCAAACGCGTTTAATGACGTCTACGTCAACATGGTGCGCGCAGGCGAAGCGGCCGGTATTCTCGATGAAATCCTCAAGCGTATCGCCATTCAGCAAGAAAAAAACACCACCATGCGCAAAAAAGTCAAAAGCGCCATGACTTACCCAATGGTTCTGATTGCTATTACAATTCTCGCCTTCTTTGGCCTCATGATTTTTGTTATCCCACAAATCGGTAAGATCCTTAAAGACCTAGGTGGAGAGGATGCAGAACTTCCGCTCCTCACCCAAGCGATGCTCGGGATCAGCGGATTCCTGACAACCTACTGGTATATTATCCTCCCAGTAGGTATCGGCGGCGTTGTTCTGCTAATGCGCTACCTCAAGACACCTAAAGGCAAGGCACAGTTCCACCGCCTCGTCCTTAAAATCCCGGCAGTAAAAACAATCGTCACCAAGGTGGCCGTTGCTCGCTTTGCCCGTACCTTTGCCGCCCTCATGGGCGCAGGTGTCGCCGTCCTTGAATCACTCACTGTCACCTCACGCGCAATTGGTAATGTCGTCTATGAAGAAATCCTTATCGACGCTGCAGAACAGGTTAAGAATGGAGCGACACTGTCTTCGGTCATCGAAAAAAATGACCACTTCCCGGCAATTGTGGCCCAAATGCTCGCCGTCGGCGAAGAAACCGGTCAAACCGACGTCGTACTTATCAAAGTTGCCGACTTTTACGAAGAGGAAGTTGACGTAGCCATCGACGGACTCAGCTCTATCATTGAGCCTGTCATGATCGTGGTCATGGGTGGCATGGTAGGCCTCATCGCCGCCAGTGTCATGGGGCCAATCGCCAGCCTGTCACAAAATATTAAGTAACCCAACTTTCAAGCTCTCATCACATGACGCTTATGCTATAATTAAGGCAAACCTAGTTCATCATGGGCATCAATGACTAAATTATTCTATAAAGACAAACCCGTCATCGGACTTGATATCAGTCAAACTGGTATCAAGGTCATGACTGTTGATCCCAAAAAATGGCTCGTTACCGGCTATGGCTCAGTTGATCTCGACCCTACAAAAGTACAGGCCTCCCTCGACAGTGACGACGATTACCTCACCGAAAGTCTTAAAGATCTTCTCGCCAACAAGCTCGTCGGCACGCTTCCGAGCGAACACGCCATTATCGGCGTACCTACTGGGCGCACTTTCTCTCGCACATTTACGGTTCCTGCCAAGACGGAACACAATCTAGCCGATGCAGTCGAGATTGAAGTCGACCAATATATCCCTATCCCAATGAGCTCACTGTATGTTGATTACGAAATTATTGAGCGAACGAAAGAAACCTTAACCGTCGTCATGTCGGCTGTACCACGCAATCTCGTAGACCGCTGTATCGACGCAGCCACTGCTGCCGGACTTCAGCCAATCATGATTGAGCCAGGTATCAATGCCGTAGCTCGCGTTCTCGAGGCAACAGAGGAAGGTCACCTACCAACACTTATCATTGACATTGGACCAGCTAGTACCGACATTGCCGTTCTAGACGGTGGCGCAATCCGTGTCACCGGCGGCCTTGGCATTGGTGGCAATACATTTACGCTCGACATTGCCAAGAAACTCAACGTCACCCTTGAAAATGCCCATCAACTAAAGGTCCTCAACGGCCTGAGTGTCGGCCCACGCCAAGCAAAAATCACCAGCGCCCTCCAGCCAAGTTTGCAGCGTATCGTCACCGAGGTTCGCAAAGTAATTCGCTACTACAACGAACGACTCAGCGGCGATGACCACAAGCTTCAGCAAATTTTGGTCGTCGGCGGCGGCAGCAATATGCCCGGCATTGGCGATTACTTTACAAACGAGCTTGTCATGGCAGCTCGTGTTGCTAGCCCATGGCAAAAACTCGACTTCGGTCAATTAGCGCAACCAAACAAGCAGTTCCGACCTCGCTACATTACCGTCGCCGGACTTGCTAGCGTTGACCCGGGGAGTGCCCTTAAATGATCAACCTCCTTCCAGTCGAAGAGCGTCGTCAGCTTAAAGCTGCTCGCGCCAACACGCTTTTAGTCCGCTATGTCATTATTACGGTAGTTGTTGTTTTAGTCCTCCTTGGCATGGTAGGTGCCGTTCGCCATCTTTTGGCTCAGCAATTTACCGCCGCCGAGCAACGCATTGCTGATAATCTAGCTAAAACAACTAGCTACCAAGAAGTACAGAATCAAGCCGATGCACTCCGCAGTTCACTCGACAGCGCCAAAGGCGCACTCGCAAGCGACATCCACTACAGCAACGCTTTACTCAATATCGCAGCAGCACTTCCGTCAAACGTCACGGTAAAAAGCTTGAGCCTCGATGCACAGTCACTTGGCCAAGAGATGACCCTTGAAACTACCGTCGACTCCGAAGAACAAGCCTATGCTATCAAGAAACACCTTGACGAGTCAGAGTTTGTCGTACCGGGTAGCGTTAAGTACGGGAAACTCATTGCCCCAGCTGATAGTAATTCCGGTTATACGCTACAGATTCTCGTGACCTTCAAGAAGGAAATTGCCCAATGACAACTCCACAAAGCACTAAAAAGCACATGACCCCAAAAAAGCTCCAGGGTCTCCTTATCGCCTGCCTACTCTTATTGTTTGCCGGGGGCGTCGCTCTTTTTTGGTTTACCTATCGGGACCTCCAGACATACGGCACCGAAGTTGCCGCCAAGAACGGAGAAGCCGTCGCAAGCAACGACAGTCTCTCAACACTACAGGCAACTAAGGTATTCCTGGACAACAACACTGCATTGATCGACCAAGTCAGGAACTTTACATTGCAACGTGAGTTGCCGCAGTTCCAAATTCGCAACGATATTCTGCATTATGCAAGTCTACGAGGCGTTGATGTTACCGGAGTCGAGCTAGACGCCGGAGGCGAAACAACAGACGCCGGTACTGGCGGCACCGGCGCTACGTCCACGGCCCCTACCACGCCCACACCTACAACTCCGACAGCAAACAGTAACCAGCTTAGCGTCACTGTTAAGTTTGGTGAAGAAGTTGACTATATGGCGTTCCTTAAATTCCTCCATGACATTGAACACAACTTGCCGAAAATGACAGTAGAAAAAGTTAGCATCGCCAAAGGCAATGGTAATGACACTATCAAAGTCGAACCAATCATAGTTAAAACGTACATAACTCAATAAAAGGTATCATTTATGCAGAACTCGCTCTCAGTTAACGCAATTCCTGAAAAAATATTTGGCATCTTACGCCGTTTTCATGTGGTGTTGTTTGCGGTCTTTGTTGTTGGTGGACTAGCCGCCGCAATCTTCCTACTTAACAATACCTTGACTTCGGCCAGCACGCCTGCGACATCAACTGCGAGTCAGCTAAACTTTGACAAGCCCACGCTAGATGCCATCAACAAGATGCATGTCAGCAGTCAGGTCAATCCATCAACAGAAGGGCTGAAGATCGATCAAGCTCGCACAAACCCACTCGTCGCACAGTAATTACAGCCCTAGATCATATATACTATTAGTATGCTACTCACACACTCACGACTTCTCAAGGCGCCAGTTCTCAGCCTCCAAACCGGCGGAGAGCTAGCACGAACCAGTCGTGAGATAATCGACCCACGCACACTTGAAATTGTTGGCTACGAGCTTGAAGGACCACTTCTTAGCGAGCATCCTTCAGTACTGCGAATCGCCGACGTGCGCGAGTTTAGTGATATCGGCATTATCGTTGACTCAAGCGATGAATTTGTCATTCCGCGAGATATTATCAAGCTTAATGAAGTATATGAAATCCGCTTCAACCTGATCGGTAAGCATGTCTTCGACAAAAAGCGCCACAAGCTCGGTAAAGTCATTGGCTACACAATCGACACTACCGGCTTTCTTATCCAGCAGCTAAGTATTCGCCGCCCACTCCTGAAGAGCCTGGATGATACAGAGCTTCTCGTCCATCGTAGTCAAATTATTGAAGTAAATGATCATGAGATTATCGTTAACTCTGAAGCTGAGGTCATCAGTGAACCTACTGCCACACACCTCCGCAGCTTCCATAATCCATTTCGATCCTCACCCCAAACCGACACCAGCCGACTCACTGAATCATAAGTCATCACGCGACAGGGCGCGTGTTATACTGTCGTAAGAAAATCCTTGGCGCATTAAGTACTGTATGAACTTCTGTCGATCAGGGTATAATCGCTGCTTCTTGGCGATCACTTTTTGAATTTCGTCGTCGTCAGAGCGCAGACTATCAGCAAGCTGACGGTCGATAACCGAACTATCTACTCCCTTAGCGCGTAGCTCAAGCTGCAATTTACGACGGCTCACGCCCTTGGTTTGAGAGCGGTTCTCTACCCAGTAGCGCGCAAATGACTCGTCATTTACATACCCCTTCTCCAAAAGACGGTCAAATACTCGTGTCGTCACTTCACTCGAGACACCTGGGCGCATCTCTCCCGTCTTAGTGCGGCGTTCTCGCGTTTTACGATACAGATAATCTCGGACCTCTTTCGCGCTATGCGGCCGCATCATGCAGTATTCAAGCGCCCTCGCATAGACCTTTCCAAAGCTACTCTCTATTTCGAGCGCCTGCAGCTCCTCTTCAGTGTAATCTTTGCCGATCTTAAGGCCGAGATCGCCTACCTGGAAAATATCCAAACTAAATCGATACGTACCATCGACCATAACATTGACGCGGTTCTTATCTTTTTGTTGAGCAGTGAGAGCGGTAATAATCATAACGAGAAAAGTGCGCTCCGACTTGGTAGCGCACTTCCTGATCTTCTACTAATCTTCTTGCTCGGCCACCTTGGCGCGAACTTTTTCATCGATTTCATTGAGCACTTCAGGATGTTCCTTGAGGTACTTCTTGGTTGCCTCACGACCCTGGCCGATCTTGCTGTCGCTATAGTCAAACCATGCGCCAGCCTTGCCGACGATACCATGCTGAACAGCTAGGTCGAGCACGTCGCCAGTACGACTAATACCTTCGTTGTACATAATATCGAATTCAGCAACACGGAATGGCGGCGCAATCTTGTTTTTCACAATCTTCACCTTGGTGCGGTTACCAATGATCTCCTCACCCTCCTTGATCTGGCCGGTTCGGCGGATATCCATACGGACTGACGCGTAGAACTTCAGTGCATTACCACCGGTTGTCGTTTCAGGGTTACCGAACATCACACCGATCTTCATACGAATCTGGTTAATGAAAATAACAGTCGCCTTACTCTTGTTGATGATACCGGTCAGCTTGCGCAGTGCCTGGCTCATCAGACGAGCCTGCAGACCCATATGGCTATCACCCATGTCGCCGTCAATTTCAGCCTGTGGTACCAGTGCCGCAACTGAGTCAACGACAATCAGGTCGACTGCGTTTGAGCGCACCAGTGTCTCAGCGATCTCGAGCGCCTGCTCACCATTATCTGGCTGACTTACGAGGAGGTTATCAGTGTCGACACCAAGCTTGCGTGCGTACGCTGGATCAAGTGCATGCTCTGCATCAATAAAGGCAGCCGTACCACCGGCGCGCTGCACTTCCGCAATAGCGTGAAGGGTTAACGTTGTCTTACCAGAACTTTCTGGGCCATAGATTTCAATAATACGACCCTTTGGATAACCGCCACCAAGTGCAAGATCCAAACTCAACGCACCTGACTGGATAAGCTCTACATCTACCTTCTGAGCTTCGCCCAACTTCATGATTGAGCCGTCACCAAACTGCTTAGTGATTTGATCCATTGCGAGCCCAAGAGCTTTTAGCTTACCCTCGTTAGTGGTCGCCTTTTCTGCCATCTCTGCTTTCTCTGCCTTTTTCGCCATAATGCTCCCTCTCTTTTATCTAGTATCTATTATACGGATACCAGCACATATTTGCTATAATAAGGACAATGAAACGCGCTCACGGCTTTACTGTCATCGAACTCCTTGTTGCCATCGTCTTTTTAGCAGCAGCTAGCTTGATCTTATTTAGCCAACGCCAAAACTTAATCGCAGGCCAGCGCGACGAGACGCGCAAAACCGCCATCAATGCCATGTACTACAGCCTCGAGGAGGTGTTCTACGCCAAGAATGGTTTCTACCCAAGTAAGATTAGCGACAACAACCTCTCGAGCATGGACCCTACCCTCTTTACTGATCCAGATGGAGATGCTATCAACACCAGCAACTCCGACTACCGCTACGAACCGACCGGCTGTAGCCTAGACGGCAAGTGTAAAAGCTACACACTCCGCGGCTTGCTCGAGAAAGAAGCCAACTACATCAAAACCAGCCGCCAAAACTAGGCGGCTGTTATTTTATTCAGTTGCGTCAACCGGGCGGCCATTCTTAAAGGCCTCAACCGCGTTGTTCAAGATAGCAATCTGCTGTTTTGGCCGCGAGACATAACTAAAGCGATACGTCGTCTCGTCACCCTCGGTACTAAGGCGGATTGAGCCATAGTTGAACAACGATTGGATAATCCCCTTCTGTTCATAGCTGGCGTCTTCAATATTACTGAGACTTACCGTCTGCTCATGATGCGAAAACAGGCTGCTTTGGATCTCCTGGATAACACTCTCGTTTGTTAAAAAGAACTTGTTATTCATATAGACCCAGATCGCAATATAGCCACCTAGCAAAAAGAGGATTGTCAGCAAAAAGCCACCAAGATACAGCGGCGCAAGGTCCTCCTGAGCGCCAAAACCAATACCCGACAGTAGCGACGGAAGATTAAAGGTTATCGACAAAATAATCGCTACAAGAAAGACTGTGATCACCACCGGCGCAAGCAGGCCGATCGGATGCCGACGCACAGCACTAATAACAAACTCTGAATCGCTCAAGTTGAGACTTGGGAACTGCGCTATTGATTCATCATGACGCGCCTTTATTTCCGGCGTCACTTCCGGTTTAACCGGCTCAACGGCACGGCTAAGGTGTACAACCTGAGGCTGCGGTGCAGCCGGTGTCGCAACAGGTGGTGCTGCATAAAGTGGGCGCCCCTCACTGTCGTAGGCTACAGGCTTTGGCGTAGCATTAGCATGGTCATTGGATGAGGATTCTGGATTCATGCCTTTATTATACCAAGTTACTCGGTAGTTGGGTGGTCTTTGCCGAGGTGCTTATATCCCTTCAGGGTAACCCGACGACCACGCGGCGTTCGTTCAATAAAGCCGATCTGCAGCAAATATGGCTCGTAGAAATCTTCAATCGTCGTTGCCTCGTCACCAGTCAGTGCCGCAATAGTATTGAGACCAACTGGATTATTGCCATATGTGTCGATCATACTCGTCAACATTTGCCGGTCAGCCGGATCAAGCCCCATCTCATCCACCTCAAGTAGCGCTAGCGCCTCTTTGGTGATGACTGTATCGATAATACCGTCACCGTTGACATCGGCAAAGTCACGGACGCGCTTCAGGAGACGGTTTGCAATACGCGGCGTAAGGCGTGCGCGCGTCGACAGTAGCGCTGCTGATTCGGGATGAATCTCACTCTCAAGGATAGCTGCAGCGCGACTAATAATTTGCCCGATCTCTTCCGGAGTGTAGAACTCAAGGCGATACAGATGGCCAAAACGGTCGCGAAGTGGTGCCGCGAGGCTACCAGTACGTGTCGTCGCACCGATTACCGTAAATTTTGGCAGATCAAGCCGCACACTGCGCGCGGCCGGCCCTTTACCGATGACAATATCAAGCTTAAAGTCTTCCATAGCACTATACAGCACCTCTTCAACTGCGCGACTGAGACGATGGATCTCATCGATAAAGAGTATGTCGCCATCTTGGAGATTTGTAAGAATGCTCGCCAAATCCCCCGCCCGCTCAATAGCAGGGCCAGCCGTCACGCGGATATTCGTCCCCATCTCATTGGCAATAACTGTTGCCATAGTCGTCTTACCAAGCCCGGGAGGGCCGTAGAGCAACACATGATCAATCGGCTCGCCGCGCTTCTTGGCAGCTTCAATCGCGAGCTTCAGATTCTTCTTGAGGCGTTCCTGACCAATATAATCATCAAACCGCTGCGGACGCAGGGTTACCTCAATCTGCTGCTCATCGACATCTTCGTCGTGAACGCTTGTATCAACAATTCGCTCGATAGCCATAATCATTTACTAGTATACCTTATTTAAGGTGAGATTGGATGACGGCGGCGATACTATGTAACATTTCCGAGGAAACCGGGTGGGCTGATCGCTCCTTTGGCGGGTATAATTCCGTATCATAAAACGCCTCACCACTAAACTCGGTCGCTTGCGTGTAGCGAGGGTGAAAATGCCAGTGCACATGCGTCGGCTGACCGGCAACAATTGCATTATTCATAAGACACGACCAATTAAAATGACTCGGGCTAAACGCACGGCTTGTCGCCTCTTCGAGTTGCCGCATCACTTCATGCAGCTCAGTCCATTCATCTACTGTCAAATGGCTAATTGCAGCCTTATGCTCACGTAGCGTAATAAACATTTTCCCCAATGTTCGCTGGTCACTGTCCAGTACCGCTCGCCAGTGTGGAGTTTCTAGAACTACCACGTCTTTGTTATTGTTTTGCGTCGCAAGGATAGGACAAATCTCGCAACCAGTCACACTTACCCCTTAAGTGCCTGTGTTACTCGTTCAGCTGTTGAAAGATCGGTTGAGACCCCTTCGAGAGCACGCGTAGCATCATTTAAGTTGTAACCCAGTGCCATCAGTGCCTCAAGCGCTTCGTCATTGTGGTTCATTGTCTGAACAGCGCCCGTTGATGTCGTGTTGTAGACAATTGGCATACCAACCTTATCAGAAAGATCAACGACCACTCGTTCGGCTGTCTTCTTACCAACGCCAGTCGCCTTCGTAATAAACGCCGCATCACTATTGGCAATTGCATTACGCACCGTTTCACTTTCACCCAGGCTCAGTATCGCGAGCGCTGCTTTTGGACCCACGCCTTGGACAGTAATCAGAAGTTCAAAAAGCTTTTTGGCGGCCAAGCTTGAAAAACCAAATAACTCTTGGGACTGTTCGCGGATATGATGATGGGTAAAGAGTTTGATTGGCTCGTTTAGCAAAGCTGCTTCGTAGTCGGTTGCAGCAACAGCTACCTCATAACCCACCCCGTGAACGTCAACAATTAATGAAGAGTTAAATTTTTCGGCGACAACGCCAGAGACATGTGCAATCATACCCCTATTGTACCCTACCGAGTAGGCGTTGGGGATGATTGGGTGGTCGGGCCGGTTGGTGAAGTGCCGCCACCCGTACCAGACCCAGTATCGCCACTGTCACCAGATCCGTCATCCGGTGGCGTCGTGGCATCGCCGCTACTGTCAGTAGGCGGCTCCTGAGTTTCCTCAGTCTCTTCCGTTTGCTCTTCCTTCTTAGGCTTCTTTTCTTCTTCTTTTTTCTCTTCCTTTGGCGTCTCCACGGTAGGTGTACAACTGTTCGTTGGTAACGCAGTCACAAGGAAGTACTCTTCGTATGTACCGTTGCCGCCGCTCGTTGCGAGGCCGCCATTGCTTGAACAAACCGAACGCTTGACGACATTTTCAGGCACAGGGAACTGCGCGTTAGGCTGCCCTGTGAGCGCTTTTTGCATCGTACGCACCCAAATCGGTCCGGCCATGCCAGAACCACCATTGAGCATAATTTCGTTATTATTGTTACCCACCCAAATACCGAGCGCCAACTGAGGCGTGTAACCAATCGTCCAGGCGTCACGTGAGTCATCGGTTGTACCCGTCTTGACTGCCGCCGTACGGCCCGACACGGTTAAGCTAGAGCCAAAGATAGGTGAGCGGGCTTGGTTGTCAGAGAGAATACTTGAGATTAGATACGCACCCTGCGGACTAATCACCTGCTCGCTCTTCCCATTTGATGTAAAGATTGTTCGTTTATACTTGTCACTCACCTGTTGGATCAACTCGGGCTTAAATTGCTGGCCAGCATTGGCAAATGCCGCGTAAGCGTTCGTCATCTGCATCAATGGAGCCTCTGCTGTACCGAGCGCGAGCGATAGGCCGTAATCGGCTTTGTCGTTGATCGCCGTAATGCCCATGCGATTTGCCGCACTCACCGTACTCTTAACGCCTAGTTTTTGCATCACCTCAACACTTGGTACGTTCAGCGACTGACTAATTGCACTCCGCGTCGTGACATCACCACGGAAGCGACGGTCGGCATTTTGTGGCGAATAACCCCCGAAGTCAGTTGGCTTGTCATGTAGAATTGTCGCCGGAGTAATGACCCCTTCGGCCAGTGCCTGGGCATAATAGATAGATTTAAAACTAGAACCTGGCTGACGAGCCGTCGTGGCCATATTGACATTGCCCCAATCGGGGTTCGTCCAGTCGGCACTACCCACAAGAGCGCGCACCTCACCAGTCGTTGGATCGATTGCAACACCACCAGCGTTACTACCACCGTTTGCCTGGATAAAACGCATATGATTTGTAATATTATCTTGCAAAGTCTGCTGGAGCGACGCATCAAGAGTGGTCTTCACCTGATAGCCTGAACGCTGCACCTTTTCTTCGCCATACTTTTCGTTAAGCTCATCAATCACCATCTCAGCAAAGTGCGGCGCTATACTTTCAGCAATCATTGAACCGGACGATGCGTACGTTAACTCTTCAGCTTCAGCTGCCTCTTTATCGGCTGCGGTGATATAGCTATTATCAACCATGCGCTTTAACACGGTTGATTGTCGTTCTTTTGCATACTCAGGGTTGCCCGTAATAGGCGAGTAGGTGTTTGGAGCTGGTAGTAGTCCAACCAACATAGAGCTTTGCGCCAGTGTCAACTTGTCAGGTGTTGTGCCGAAGTAGTACTTAGCCGCATCCTCAATACCAAATGCCTGTCCACCAAAGAATGCCGAGTTAAGGTACATCTCAAGAATTTCATCTTTACTGTACGTATTCTCAATTGCCACTGCCACCGAAAAGGCCTGGTAGGTACGCAGGAAGGTTCGATCACTAGAGAGCAGGGTGATCTTTGCTAGTTGCTGAGTCAGGGTCGAGCCACCGAACGTACTACCGCCAGTGACCACATAGGTGTAGACAGCGCGCAGAGTACTGAGCGGCGAAAAACCTTTGTGTTTATAGAAATCTTTATCCTCGGCCGCCACAACTGCGTCGCGCATTGGCTGAGAAATAGAAGCTAGCGGCACGATATCCCGCCGCTCCGCCTTACCGGTACTATAAAGAACTGTCTCATTATCATTAGCGTAGAGCACAATACCCGTATTATTACGGTTCATCAGACTATCTTTGTTAGCAATATCTTTTGCGAAGTATAGGTAGGTCAAAAATGGAATAATCAACGCAAAGACAACAAGCGGCACACCAAAGAAGACGAGCTTTTTCTTCCAGCTCAGTGACTTGAACCATGCCCATGCGCCACCTAAGCGGCGGGCTTTCCATTTTGTGCGACGGGCGAGTGAGGCACGGCGGCGGGCTGGTGCGACGGATTTCGGCGTTTCTTTAGGAATCATACTTCCAGTATAGTCGATATTCGACTACTGTACAGGCCACCCTTGGGGACCTCTCCTTTACAACAAGTATATACCCCCAAACTGAAAGCAACCTGAAGCTAGACGCGACGCATAAAGGCGCACATAATCGCCGCTGCAAGCGCATCGGCACAGTCGTCAGGCTTTGGCACCTCTTTGAGCCCAAGCTGAATACGCACCATTTCCTGGACCTGTTTTTTATCCGCCTTACCGTAGCCGGTAATCGTCTGCTTGATCTGCAGTGGCGTATACTCTTCTATCTGCAAGTTAGCTTGTTTACCGGTGAGCATGGCCACGCCACGGGCATGCGAAACACTCATGGCCGTTGTGACATTCTGCGCAAAGAATAGTTTTTCGATTGCCATCACCGTGGGCTTGGTGTCGGCAATAATGCCCGTAAGACCGTTGTAAATTTCTTCAAGGCGGTCGGGCAGGGGAGTGTGCGGAGGCGTTGTAATCACTCCGGCGTCTACCATTTTCACCTTCCCATTGATCACATCGATCACCCCAAAGCCGAGAATACCTGTGCCCGGGTCAATTCCTATTATTCTCATTTACCCTATTATAGCCGCTCACACCCGGTGACGACTACTTAAATGTAAAGGATGTCACCACTTGCCGGTATGCTGCGTCGTACTGTGACTTTTGATCTTTTGCGACCTTAAAGATAATTTGATACGTCGTATCGCCACGGACCGCCTCGGTAATATAGCGAGTGCCTTCGTAGTTAAGCGTGTAGCTCTGCCCCTCGGCACCACCAAGTGTCGTCTTTTTGATGTCGGTGTAAATTCCAGCCGGGAGTCCGTCAGGATTTTTAATTAGCTGATCGTACGTAATGCCTTCAGAAGAGGGGAATGTTCGAATATAAATCCCCGCCCCAGTCTTCACGTCAAACCCTTCCAGAGTAAGATTTTTCGTTTCGAGCGACGGGTTGTTGTTGGTCGCCTTATCTCCTTGCTGCAGTACCCAACCCTCGGTCGGATATGCGAAGCTATAGTTATCAGTTGCATACTGCTTTTCATTGTCATCAGCCTTCGACTGAGCATTACCACTAGTCATCACTGAGGGCGCAACCGCCTGCTGACCTCCACTATAGTCAAGCCAGTACGCGTAGCCGATCCCCACGAGGAGACCAATAGTCACAATAGCGATTACACCAGTTCGAGCGGACCTAAATGTATGTAATTTATTCAACATAACTTGAATATACACCTAGGTGGAAAAATGAGCAAAGTACGCCACCTACTCCGCATTACTTACTAGAAAATGCCGTACGAATTCGAGCAATCATAGCAATCACCTCTCGTCGCCACTCCCAGCCAGCATAGCCGAGTGCCAGCACGCCAATTCCGCCCAATACCCACCAGCCAGCAAAGGCCGCCGCCGTATCTTGAACTGACTCAACAGGGAAGGCCATTGCCGGCGCACTAACAGCAACAGCGTTACGACACCGATTAGTTAACGGGTTTCGTTCTCGCCCCTCTCCGCAGTCTGCCAGTGCAACGTCCTCACTACTAGCAATACTCTTGCATCGATTGGTCAACGGATTACGAAATTGGTCCTCAGCGCACGGCTTCAGGACACTTGTCGTGAGCGTGGCAAATGAGCGACAACGATTCGTTTCTTCGCTCCTGTACTGCCCTTCCTTACATGGCGTCAGTGACGCCACTACTGCGACGTTACGACAACGACCGGTCTCTTCACTACGGTACTGTCCTTCTCGACACAGCATTGGTACTGAATCGCTCACAGCATCAACTTTCCGGCAGCGGCCCGTGTCCGTGTCGCGCACGTAACCCACCTGACACGGCGCAGCAACAAGCAGAACATTCTCGCCGCCCGGCGTTGGTACATAAGTATACCGCCACGCACCCTCTGCAAATATCCATGAGGTGTCATCACGGGCATTTGCGTAAGCAGGGACACTCACCACTTCCATGTCGTGAATCGTCAGTAACCAGACTGGTAAACCCGTGGTATTTGGCAAACTTCCACCAAGGTCTACGTCACTAATAGTCATATACTGTCCGGGTTGAATTGTTCGCTCAGGGAGTGGGTACGACCTATCGCCAATGGCTAATTTATAATTCCTCAGCTCAACTGGCTCGCTATCAGCGTTATAGAATTCAATAAACTCATTACCCGTATCACTGCCGCTTGGATTTGGAAGCAGCTCGGTGATACGCAGCTGCCGAGCCGGAATAAGTTCGACGCAATTCCGCTCGCCAAATAGCTCATACAACTCTGGTAAAGCCACTTGAATACCCTCTAAATTAAGACACACATCGATCGGCAGACACTCTCCTGGGCTGACATGCTCCATGCTATCAGGAACCTCGA
>CAMPGV010000013.1 GCA_946885745.1 uncultured Candidatus Saccharibacteria bacterium
GGTAATTGTGACGCACGACGAGCAGCTTGCGGCTCGATGCCAGTATCGCTTAAACGTAAAAGACGGGCGCGTCAGTGAGTTAGAGGAGATACGGTCATGAAGTTTATCGATATTATGAATCGATCAGGACGGAGCTTGCGTACAGCCAAGGCTCGTACGATTTTGACGAGCCTGGCGATTGCTGTCGGTGCTTTTACATTGACACTGACCTTAGCGGCGGGTAACGGTATCCGTGATTACACAGACCGCTTGGTATCAAATAATTTTGATCCTGCTGAATCGATCGTCGGACGCGACAAAGAGATCGAAAATAGCAGCGGTGCACCAAATACGGCACCTCGCGAATATGATGAAAGTGTCGCCAGTGTGAGCGTCGGTGGGTCAAGCAGTTCGGTGCAGCTTGAGCAGGTAACCGATAAAGATGTCGATGAGCTTCGTGGCTTATCATTCGTGGAGCAGGTGCGACCCAACTATCAGCTCAGTGCCCGCTACGTGACACGTGAGGGGCAAAAGCGCTATACGGTTGGTATTCAAGCCTACAATCCTGGGCAGAAGCCGGAGCTTGTGGCGGGTGATGTGCCGGCTGCGGGTGATTTGGGTGCAGGGGAAGTGGTCCTGCCAATTGACTATATCGCGCTACTCGGTTTTAAAGATGCAAACGACGCTCTAGGTAAGCAAGTGTCGCTCAATGTCGTACGACCGTTTACGACTGGGGCACTAACCGATATTCTCAGTCAAATCCAGCAGGGCGTATTGCCATCGGAGTCAGCGGCGCAGGACAAGACGGTCGCGTACACGGTGCGTGCTGTAGCAAAACAGCCAGCCACTAGCCTTAATTTTGCTGGCCTGCCACTACAGGTAAGTGATCGTGATGCGCGCGATCTATATGACTTTACCAAGAAGGATACGCCTGACTATGGTAAGTATCTCTATGCCTATGTGCGTGTTAAAAACGGGGCGGATGCTGGTGTTTCTGAGCGTGCGAAGGGAGAGCTGAAGAAGTTGGGCTACTATGTTCAGACAAGTGAAGACATCCAAAAAACGATCACGCAGTTCGTGAATATTTTGCAGATCCTGGTTGCTGTGTTCGGTGTGATTACAGTGATTGCCAGTATTTTTGGCATCATCAATACGATGTATATCTCAGTACTTGAGCGTACCCGGGAGATCGGTCTTATGAAGGCGCTAGGTATGAGTGGAAAGGACGTTGGCTGGTTGTTCCGTATTGAAGCGGCATGGATTGGTTTCCTCGGTGGACTGATCGGTGCGGTAGCTGCAGCGTTATTAGGCCTGGCGCTTAATCCGTGGCTAACGCAGCAACTTGATCTTGGCGAGGGGAACTCTATTTTGATCTTTGATATTTGGCAAATTGTTGCGCTCATTGCGGCGCTCATTTTGGTGGCGATTATTGCTGGCTGGCTCCCGTCGCGTAAAGCTGCGCGGCTAGATCCGATCGAAGCGCTGCGTACCGAATAGATGGTATACTGTAGCTATGTTAGATATCCGTTTTATCCGCGACAATGCCGAAACTGTACAAACCAATGCCACAAACAAGGGCTACAAGGTTTCCATTGCCGATCTTTTAAAGCTTGATGATGAGCGACGCACACTGCAGCAGCAGGTGGATGAGCTACGCGAAAAGCGTAATGCCAATGCTGGCAAAATGAAGGGTGGTAAGCCGACGCAGGAGCTAATTGACGAGGGCAAGCAGATCAAGATTGAGCTGGCTGAGCGTGAGGGTTATCTGTCGGGTGTTGAGGCGGAGTATATGGATATCCTGAAGAAGGTGCCAAACATGGCAAGCGAAGATGTGCCGGTTGGCCTCAGCGAGGACGAGAATGTCATCGCAAAACAGGTGGGTGAAAAGCCGCAATTTGATTTTGTGCCGCGCAACCATTATGAGATTGGCGAGCAGCGCCTATGGATCGATAAAGAGCGTGCTGCCAAGGTTGCCGGGAGCCGCTTTGCTTATATCAAGGGTGATATGGTGAAGCTCCAAATGGCAATTGTACAGTTCGTTATCAACACGCTGAGCGACGAGGAGAAGATTCAGGAAATCGCCCAAAAGGCGGGTCTCGAAGTTTCGCTACGCGCCTTTACGCCGGTCTTGCCGCCACTTATGATCCGCACAGAGCCTTACGATGCTATGGATCGCCTTGAGCCGCGTGACGACCGATATAAGCTGGAGGGTGATGACCTGTGGCTACAGGGAAGTGCAGAGCATGTGCTCGGCAGTATGCACGCTGATGAGATATTCGAAGAAGCTGATCTACCGCTACGCTACCTTGGATATGCCACTAGCTTCCGCCGTGAGGCTGGAACATATGGCAAGGATATGGAAGGTATCTTGCGTATGCATCAGTTCGATAAGCTCGAGATGGAGAGCTTCACGACAGGCGAAGATGGTCTAAAGGAGCATCTGCTCTTCGTGGCGATTCAGGAATATCTCTTGCAGCAGCTCGAGCTGCCGTATCAAGTAATTCAAAAGTGTACCGCTGACATAGGTAAGCCGAATGCGCGTGGCATCGATATGGAAGTCTGGCTGCCTGGCCAGGATAAGTACCGCGAAACACATACGGCCGACTATATGACCGATTACCAGTCTCGTCGCCTGAAGACTCGCGTACGCCGTGCAAGTGGCGAGCTTGAGCTCGTGCACACGAATGATGCGACAGCATTTGCACTAGGTCGTATTATGATTGCTCTGATCGAGAATGGCCAAGATGAGACGGGGAATATTCGTCTACCGGCCGCATTGCAGCCATATCTTGGTGGCCGCACCACTCTTTAGTTGCTATAATAAGAGTACAAACCCTAATGCTTCGACAGGAGGTGTGCATGATTAATGCTATTGAAATTACCGGTGTCCAGTTTGACGTTGACGCCACGACGCATAAGTATATCACCAAGAAAATTGGTAGACTCGATCGCTATCTCCCGAAGCATGCTCGTAAGTCCGCTTCTGCGGCCGTTAAGTTACGCGAGGTAAATCATGACCACGGCAATAAGTACGAAGCGGAAATCATTCTCAACCTGCCAGAAAAAACTCTGACGGCACGCGATTACACAGTTAACGTGCTCGCGGCAATTGATATTGTGGAGGCGAAAATAGCCAATCAGCTGCGTAAATACAAGGATGCGGCCGTACCTCATCTGAAGAGCCGTGGTGTCCTTAGTCGCTTTAAGCGCAGCTATCAGCGCGAATCTCAGTAGTCTCTTGAGGTCGTTTCGCCTCGTTCTCCCAATCGACACTTTTAACTCACTCGAAAACAGCGTATACTATAGGGTAGTATTTTACAGAAGTTTTCAGATAGTGAGGGACTCTTAGCATGGTCAGTAGGCAAAAAGCATTAACCAAGGTGTTTGGCGATCCGCAAGCGCGTATTTTGAAGCGTCTGCAAAAGAAGGTCGACAGCATCAATGGGCTCGCCGAAAAGTACAAGGCGATGTCAAAGACTGACCTGAAAAAGCAGACGCAGGTATTAAAAGATCAGCTCGCTAAGAAGGGTACAGCACTCGATGACATCTTGCCAGATGCGTTCGCGCTTGTTCGTGAAGCGGCCGATCGTGTGCTAGGTATGCGCCACTTTGACGTGCAGCTTATCGGTGGGCTTGTGCTTCATGAAGGCAACGTCGCGGAAATGAAGACTGGTGAAGGTAAGACGCTCGTTGCGACCCTACCAACGTATCTTAACGCCCTTGAGGGTAAGGGTGCTCATGTTGTGACCGTTAACGACTATCTTGCACAGCGTGACGCGGGTGAAATGGGTGAGCTATATGATTTTCTCGGTCTTACGACCGGTGTCATCATTAACGACGCATCTTTCGTGTTCGACAAGGACTACGACAACGAGGCTCACTCCGATCCACGCATGCGACGCCTCCGCCCGGTGACCCGCAAGGAAGCTTATGCTGCCGACATTACTTACGGTACGAACAATGAGTTCGGTTTCGACTACCTGCGCGACAATATGGTGAACGAAGTGGAGCTACTTCGTCAGCGAGAGTTGCACTTTGCGATTGTGGACGAAGCTGACTCGATTCTGATCGACGAAGCCCGAACGCCACTGATCATTAGCGCGCCAGCGGCTGAGAATCCAGACAGCTACTACCAGTTTGCTAAGATTGCCGCCAAGCTTGTACCTGAAGACTATATCCTTGACGAAAAGCGCCGCAGTGTTGCGTTGACAGATGATGGCGTCGAGAAGGTGCAGAAGATGCTGGGAGTAAAAAACTTGTACACCCCAGAGTATGTTCGATCGGTGTACCATATGGATCAGGCGCTACGTGCTCAAACGCTGTTCAAGCGCGATAAGGACTATGTCGTCACGAACGATGGCGAGGTGATTATTGTCGACGAACACACCGGCCGTCTTATGCAGGGCCGTCGCTACAACGAAGGTCTTCACCAGGCAATTGAAGCCAAGGAGAAGGTGCCAGTACTCCAGGAGAGCATGACACTTGCGACTGTGTCATTCCAGAACTTCTTCCGCCTATACGCTAAGCTGGCAGGTATGACAGGTACTGCCTTTACAGAAGCGGAAGAGTTCCAGCAGATCTACAGCCTTGATGTCGTCCAGATCCCGACGCACCGTCCGATGATTCGTATTGACCATGACGATTTGATTTATAAGACTGAAAAGGCAAAGCTGAAAGCCGTTGCCGAGGCTATTAAGGAGTACCATGCTCAGGGTCGTCCAGTGCTGGTTGGCTCTGGCTCAATCGCAAAGAATGAAATGATTGCTGCTTACCTTGATAAGGAAGACCTTAAGTACGAGCTACTCAACGCCAAGAACAATGAGCGCGAAGCGGAGATCGTGAAGATGGCCGGCGAAAAGGGTGCCATTACACTTGCAACTAACATTGCCGGACGCGGTACCGACATCAAACTCGGCAAGGGCGTCAAGGAGCTTGGCGGATTGGTCGTGATCGGTTCTGAGCGTCACGAATCGCGCCGTATTGATAATCAGCTGCGCGGTCGCGGTGGTCGCCAGGGTGATCCAGGCGAAACCCAGTTCTACGTATCTACCGAAGATGACTTGATGCGTATCTTCCAGGGCGAACGTATCGCCGCCCTAATGGATCGCCTCGGTGTTGATGAGGATCAGCCGATTCAAAACCGCGCCGTCAGCAAGACGCTCGAAGCTGCGCAAAAGCGTGTTGAAGGCTACCACTTTGATTCGCGTAAAAATGTTGTTCAGTACGACAACGTTATCAATCGCCACCGCCGCGTCGTTTATACAATGCGTCGCAAGATTCTTGAAGGTGATAACATCAAGCCAGAGATTGAGCGTCTGATGGGCGAGAAGCTGCGTGAATTAACGCGCTTGCCAGCTCGTAACAATCTTAAGTTTGCCGAAGAATTTGAAACCGTCTTCCCACTCCCAAGCAAGAAGATTGCTGCAATCGGTGAAGAGAAGCGTGACAAGATGCGCTTTGAGATGGCCCAGAAGTTTGTTGCCCAGTTCTATACCAGTAAGGAAAAAGAGCTTGAGCCCGAAGTCGTCCGCAAGGTGGAACGTGAAGTCTACCTGCAAGTGCTTGATACGTTATGGATGCAACATCTCGAGAGTATGCAGCATCTTCGTGAGGGTATCCACTGGCGTAGCGTCGGGCAGCGTGACCCACTTGTTGAATATCGTTCTGAATCGCAAAAACTTTTCGAAGGTCTTCAGGCGACATTACGTGATGAAGTGTTACGGGCTGTCACGCATGTACATAAGCATGACGTTGTAGCAACTCACCAGGAAGATCACGATACTGAGCTCACTCGCTTGGCAGAAAATGCCGTTGAGCGTGGTGTCAATGAGGTTTCGACTGGCGAAGCTAATCGAGATGACGACTTTAGTACAAAGAAGGCGAAGACGACTACTGAGGTTAACAAGCAGAAAAATGATGCGCGTAAGAAAAAGAAAACGCAGCGTCAAAATCGCAAAAAGAATCGCAACTAATCAGCGGGTGGAGTAAGGAGAAGAAGTATGAAACATACCGTTGAAGAAGTGCGCCTTAAAAATGGTGCGAAGGGGCTTTTGATTGACATCCCCGGGGCGACTGTTATGAGTTTTCAGTTTCAGTTTAGGGCTGGAAACCGCTATGTCCGAAATAAGGACATTTACGAAACAGCTCACATTATGGAGCACATGGCCTTTGGTGCGAACGCGCAGTTTAAGTCTGAGCATGCCTATGAATCGGAATTCACGAAGAATGGCGCATACCATAATGCCTACACGAGTGATCTTTCGATGGTGTACGTGGCCGATTGTGCCGACTTTGAGTGGGAGCGTATCTTTGCGTTGCAGCGTGTCGCTATTTGTCAGCCGCGCTTTAACGCTGCTGAGCTTGAAGCGGAGAAGGGGAACGTTAAGAGCGAGCTGACAGGCTACCTCAATAATCACAACCGTGTCCTCTGGCCAAAGATACAGCAGCTTCTTGGTGAAGAAGTCCTGACTTTCTGGCAGCGGCTACAGACAATCTCAACCGTGACACTGACTGATATTCGTGAGCATCATAAACGTACTCATACGACTGACAACATGTGCTTTGTGATCGCTGGCAAGCTCAAGGGGCGCAAGACGGAGATTAAGCGTCAGCTTGAGGATTGGGAGCTGCCACGCGGCGAGCGCTTTGACGTGCCAAAAGATGAACTGACTCGGTCTAAGCCAACGCTAATCCGACGCAAAGAGGCCTCAAACCTAACATTCGGCTGGTCCCTCACTGTGCCTCGTGAGCTTAGTGATGAAGAAGCCGAGGCAATGAACTGTCTTGATCATATTTTGACTGGAACCATGCATTCTCGTATTTATGGCGCAGCGCGTAAGCGGGGCCTGGCGTACGGTATGTTTTCAGATACCTCAGTCGGCTTCCATGACAGTAGCTGGGATTTTGGCGGCCAGGTAAACCTCGATACTGCGCCAAATCTATTCGATATCATCGTACGTGAGGTGCAGTGTGTGCTTGACGGTAAGATTACCGCAGAAGAGCTCGAATCTGCCAAGTCATATGCCCTCGGTCGCTACCAAATGGGTGCACAGACGGTCGCGCAGATCAGCAACTTCTACACCGGTCGCTATTTTGCTGATGGCTTCGTAAAGAACTACGATAAGGTGCCGGAGTCGATTAAGAAGGTGACTCTCGACCGCATGATTGGGACGGCAACCGAATTCATTACGCATAACGCCTGGGCCTTTGCCGGGGTGAGTAGTGGTGAAAAAGAGCATATTGTTGAGCTCAACGACAAATTGACCAATTTGTTTAAGTAGCGGTACACTAACAGTATGAAGATCGCGATTGCCGGCTACGGCCTTGAGGGGAAATCTAACTACGAGTACTTTAAGTCGCGTGGCGACGTGATGATTGTTGATGAGCATGAACAGCTCGACGATCTCCCTGAGGGGGTGCCGACTATTCTTGGCCCCGGCGCTTTTGATAAGCTCCAAGGGTTTGATATGGTGGTGCGCACAGCCGGCCTGAGTCCTCGTAAAATTGTCACTGATGGACGAGTGTGGTCGGCTACTCGTGAATTCTTTGAACAGTGTCAGACGCCAATCATTGGCGTTACGGGCAGCAAAGGGAAGGGGACAACCGCAAGTCTGATTGCGAGTATCCTTCGTGCCGCAGGTAAGCGTGTGGAGCTGGTTGGAAATATTGGCGTACCAGCGCTTGATGCGCTCGAGGCGGCGAATCAAGCTGATGTTGTCGTGTACGAGCTTAGCAGCTTCCAGTTGTGGGATCTGGAGAAGAGTCCGCAGGTCGCGGTCGTGCTCATGATTGAGCCAGACCACCTTGATGTTCATGTGGATATGCAGGACTACGTTCATGCTAAGGCGAACATCGCGCGTAGTCAGCGCCCCTCCGATCAGGTCGTATACTACAGCCAAAACGGCTATAGCAAGTCGATCGCTTCTCAATCGGCAGCCGTACGGGTGCCGTACCCAGCTCGTGAATCGTTCCATATTCGAGATAATTCGTTTTGGCATGGTGAGCAGCGACTGTGTGGCGTCGATGCCTTAAGGTTGCCAGGGCGTCATAATCTCGAAAATGCCTGTGCGGCGATTGCTGCCTGCTGGTCATGGGTGTCGGATGGTGAAGTGATTGCTCGTGGGCTCGCAGCTTTCACGGGCCTCCCGCACCGCCTGAAGTTTGTCCGGGAGGTGAGCGGTGTCAGTTACTACGACGACAGTATCGCTACGACGCCGGGTAGTGCGATTGCTGCACTATTTGCTTTCGAGCAGCCAAAAGTGATGATTCTTGGGGGCTCCTCTAAGGGGGCTGACTTTACCGAATTAGCGCAGATTATTGCCGACCAAGATGTGCGCCAGGTGGTAGCAATTGGCGACGAAGGTGAACGAATTGCCACTGTGCTCACCGATAGAAATATATCGGTCCGTCATCTGGGGAGTGACATAGCAATGCGCGACATTGTTGGTGTCGCGCAGCAGGCGGCACGACCTGGTGATGTTGTGATACTCAGCCCTGCTTGTGCAAGTTTTGGCATGTTTAAGAATTATGCAGATCGCGGCGACCAGTTCGTGGCGGCGGTGAATGAGCTACAATAGAGAGCATGCAACCACTCAGTAAACGACTTGATGATTTAGCGGCCGCAATCGATACTGCGTACGACACTTTGGCGATTGACGACAAGGCTCTTCAGGCGGAGCGTCTTGAGGTGGAGCTGTCTGCTCCGGAAATTTGGAACAATCCCAGCTACGCCCAAGATTTAAGCCGTCAGCACGCTGCGCTGCAGTCCATGGTGCAGCCTTGGCAGACACTACGTGCTCAAGTGGCAGATATCCACGAGTTAATGGAGCTTGGTGACGATTCGATGCTCGCAGAATTTGAGGGGCAGGTGAGTGCCATGGAGCAGGAGTTTGCGGAGCGCAAAAAAGAGCTGCTCTTCCGTGGTGAGTTTGATGACCATAATGCTATCTTGCGCATTACTGCGGGTGTCGGCGGCACAGACGCACAGGACTGGGCGGAAATGGCTGAACGCATGTATTTACGCTGGGCAGAGAAGGCAGGCTTGACTACGAAGCTAATCGAACGTTCGGCGGGCGAAGAGGCGGGACTGAAGACGAGCGTCATTGAAATAACCGGGCCATACGCTTACGGCAAACTAAAGAGTGAGCACGGCGTTCACCGTCTAGTGCGCCTCAGCCCGTTTAATAGTGACAATTTACGTCAGACAAGCTTCGCTCTTGTTGAGGTTTTGCCGCAAATCGACGCTCCTGATGAGGTGAAGCTTGATGATAAAGACCTTAAGATCGATGTGTACCGTGCTGGTGGCCATGGCGGTCAAAGTGTGAATACAACCGATAGTGCGGTCCGAGTTACGCATTTGCCAACGGGTATTGTTGTCGCAATTCAGAATGAGCGCAGTCAGCTTCAAAATAAAGAGACTGCTTTAAAGATTGTACGTTCCAAGCTCGCACAGCTGCAGCTTGAGCAACACGCTGCAAGTATTAGTGACTTGCAGGCGGGTGAGTCGGCCAACTGGGGTAGCCAGATTCGTAACTACGTTCTGCATCCGTATACGCTGGTGAAGGACACTCGCACAAAGTACGAAGACCGTGACGCCGCCGGCGTCCTTGATGGGAAGCTTGACGCGTTTATGATGGCGTATCTTGAAGCGAATCTTGCGGCTTAATTTTACGCCTAGCATGTGGAAAACGTAACCGTTAATTCCACTTCAAACACCCTTGTGCATAAGCAGTTTATGTTATAATGAGTTAAGTATATGATTCTACTGGATAGGGTAACAAAAACATACGGCAAGGACGGTAAACCTGCTATCAACCGCGTGAGCTTGCATGTCGAACCGCGCGAGTTCGTTATATTGGTTGGTACCAGCGGTGCTGGTAAATCAACCCTCCTAAAGCTCCTTACGCGCGAGGAGAAGCCAGACAGTGGCAAGATCGTTGTTGGTGGTATCGATTACGATACACTGAAGGATCGCCATATTCCGCTGCTGCGTCGTAAAATCGGCGTTGTCTTCCAGGACTTTAAGCTTTTGCCACAGCGAACGGTTTTTGAAAATATTGCTTTTGCGCTCGAGATCGCCGGTATGACGAATCGCGAGATCAAAAATACCGTGCCGAAGGTGATTGAGTTGGTTGGTTTACTTGGAAAAGAGAAGAACTTTCCACACCAGCTGTCCGGCGGTGAGCGTCAGCGCGTGGCGATTGCTCGCGCGATTGTACGCCAGCCAAAAATCCTGATTGCCGATGAGCCAACCGGTAACCTTGACCCAAAACACAGCTGGGATATCGTACGCCTGCTCGAAAAGATCAATAAGTACGGCACAACCGTTCTACTAACGACACACAACGTAGAGATCGTTAATAAGCTCAAGCGTCGTGTTGTGACGCTTGAGCACGGTAAAATTACAAGTGACCAGGCACAGGGGAGTTACAGACAATAATGTCACGACAAAAATTAGATGCGCGCACTTTTGCGCACCAGCGCCGTAACCGTCGCCAATGGCTGACCTTTGTCCGCATGTGTCGCTATGGTGTGAATAACTTCTCACGTAACGCTTGGCTATCGTTAGCGGCTACTGCCATTATGACCATTACACTACTGGTAATATTTACTGCCGCTGTTGCACGTACCGCTTTAGTCGACACCGCTGCCGGGGTTCGTGATAGCGTCGAGATGTCAATTTACCTAAAAACAGATACAACCCGTGAGCAGGCTGAGTCTGTTGGTGCCGAGCTACAAAAACTCAGCTCAGTGAGGGAAGTGTCATATCAGACGCCCGAGCAGGCTCGCGAAGAGTTTGCAACCGAAAGTAAGAGTGACCCTGCGGCACTTGAGGCGCTGAATATTGCTAACAACAAGTTCTTCTGGGTGTTGAACGTAAAGGTTAGCGATATCAACGACCCTTCACAGCTCCAGGCTGTCGTAAAAGATAACGAAACTGTGAAAAAGTACCTCGACCCACGCCAGGAGCCTTCATTCGAGGATCCGACCGCCAGTATCGCGATTCGCAATATTGCGCGCTGGGTTGTCTTCGCGGAGCAGGTAGGTATTGGTGCTGCCGTCCTCTTTACAGCCATCTCTTCACTCATCGTCTTCAATACGATTCGTATGGCTATCTTTAACCGTAAGGAAGAGATCAAGATGATGAAGCTCATCGGCGCTGACCGTGGCTTTATCCGTGGGCCGTTCATTGTTGAAGCTGTCTTTTACGGTTTTATCGCGGCGGTTGCCGCGCTGGCGATCGGTCTACTTATTCTGCATAGCGTCAAAGATAATCTCCAGACGTACGGCATTCAGATTCAAAATGCTGCGACGTTTACGGTTGACTACCTGTGGGTGGTTATTGCCGGTATGATCATTATCGGTGCATTGATTGGTATTATCTCCTCGCTACTTGCAACCAGGAAGTATCTGAAGATTTAAGCTGTTATTTCCGCGCACGGCAGATTTTTTTGCGCGCCATATCAACAATATTGACGTAGGAGTAATGCTTATGTTAACATCAAAACTAATGAAACAACGGTCCACCACACCAGTTTCGTCAAAATCACTTGCAACTAAGGGTATGTTAGTTGCTGGCGCTATTTTGATGGCAACTGCAGCACCAGTCTCTATGTTTGTAAAGCCAGTTACTGCACGTGACTTTGCAGGTGAAATTCAGGCTGTCCAAAATCAAATTGATCAGTATCAGGCTGAAGCGGGTCGTCTCGCTGGTCAGGCCAAAACCCTCGAGACTGAACTGGCTCGCCTCAATAGCGAGAAGGCGGCAATCCAAGCGCAGATTGACGTTAAGCAGATTGAGTACGACAGATTAGTCGCTGAAATTACCGAGAATGAGCGCAAAATTGCTCAGCTGCAGGACTACCTAGGTGACGTTCTGGCTAAGCTGCATGTTGGCGGTGAAGTATCGCCACTTGAGATGCTTGCGAGTAGTAATAATATTAGCGAGTTCCTCGATGGTCAGGCGCGTCGTGAATCAATGCGCGATGATCTGACGGACACTATCGAAGAGATTAATACGATTAAGAAACAACTTGAGCAGCAGAGAATAGACGTCCAACGTGTTCTTGATGACCAGAAGGCTCAGCGAGAAGTACTCAGCACCAAGGAAGCGGAGCAGCAACGCCTCGTCAATGAAACGCGTGGCCAAGAAGCGGCCTTCCAGGCGTTAAGCGCCAAGAGTCAGGAGCAAAAAGATAAGCTGCAGCGTGAACAGCAGGCGGCAATTGCTGCAGCGCTCCGTGCGGCTGGGGGTGGCTCCACTGCGGTTGCGGGTGACCCTTCAAAGGGTGGTTACCCTTCAAAATGGGCAAACTCTGACTATTACAACCCACCAGTTGATGACTGGGGTATGTACGCTCGACAATGCGTGAGTTACACTGCTTGGAAAGTCTTCCAGAAGAACGGCTACATGCGATACTGGGGCGGCCGTGGTAACGCAAATCAGTGGCCTGGCAATGCCGTTGCCGCTGGCATACCAACTGGTTCAACCCCTAAGCCGGGTTCAGTCGGTGTGATTATGGCTGGTCAGTACGGTCACGTCGTTTGGGTTGAAAGTGTTAACGCTGATGGCACGATTAATATTAGCCAGTATAACTATTGGAACGCAGGTGGGTCTGGCTGGGGCCACTATAGTGAAATGTACGGTGTCTCACCGAATGCCTACGACGTTTACATCTACTTCTAGTATGTATCATCGCAAAAACGCACCTAAATCGGTGCGTTTTTGATTGGAGGTGTAAGTAGGGCTATATCCCGACACTTTCGTGACGTGATGTAACATTAGGTTGCTTCGGAATCGAGAGTAAACTTTTAATTCACTCGTCTCACCAATGTTATAATCATAAGAGGTAATTTTCTTAAACGACAGGAGTGTCATGCCTTTACGAAAGCGCTCAATGGCTGAGCCAACTACGCCGCCGAAGACAATGTCTCGGTCAACTCTCTATCTTATTATTGCTCTCGTGACAGTCGTGAGCTACGTCGCAGGTACTCGCCACCATGACATTCTGGCGACTGTTGGTCCGGCGCTGGGTATCCGCGCTGCAAGTGGGACGCTTGACCTGACGTCAACACAAGATGTTTACCGTCAGCTTAAGGCTAACTTCGACGGTGAGCTCGACCAGGCGAAGCTGATTGACGGCGCGACACGTGGCATGGTGGCTGCGGCAGGTGACCAGTACACGGTCTTTATGGACGCCAAAGAGGCGAAAGAGTTTAACAATGACCTCAGTGGTGCGATTGGTGGGGGTATTGGGGCTGAGATTGGTATCCGCGCCGATCAGCCAACAATTGTTCGCGTACTCGATGGCAATCCGGCCCAGCAAGCGGGTGTACTTGCTGGCGATATTATCGTAGCCGTCAACGACCAGAGCGCAGTCGGCTGGACCTCTGAGAAGGCTGCACAGACGATCCGGGGCGAGGCAGGGACGACAGTTAAACTTGAAGTGATTCGAGGCAAAGAGCCAAAGACCTTCACGATTACTCGTGCGATTGTAAATAACCCAAGTGTTACACATAGTGTCACTGACGGTATTGGTGTTCTGAAGATCAGCCGTTTCGACGACCAGACAGCAACGCTTGCACGCCAGGCAGCGCAGGATTTGAAACGACAAAATGTTCGCGGTGTTATTCTGGATGTGCGCGGCAATGGTGGCGGATATCTGACAGCTGCTCAGGATGTGGCAGGGTTGTGGCTTAATAAGAAGACAGTCGTGACTGAACGAAGCTTCGGCAAAGTGGTAGACACAATCACCTCTGGTGGTAATCCGGTACTTGCCGGCGTGCCAACTGTTGTATTGATTGATCCGAGCACGGCAAGCGCCAGCGAGATTGTTGCTGGAGCGCTGCAGGATTACGGCGCCGCCACGCTCATTGGTGAGAAAAGCTTTGGTAAGGGTACGGTTCAAAAGGTGATTGACCTGAGCGGTGGATCGCTCCTTAAGGTGACGACTGCTCGCTGGTATACACCAAAGGGCAAGAACATCACTTCCGAAGGCATTGCACCAAACAAAACCGTGCCACTGAGCGCCGAGGACGTTAACGCCGGTCGTGATCCGCAGCTCGATGCGGCTAAGGCCGAGCTGGCACAGTAAAACTTGTACAGACAGATAAGGGTGTAGTAGTATAGGGGTAATATGGATATAAAGAAAAAGATTCTACTAGTTGAAGACGACATTGCACTAGCTGCTGTTTACAAATCACGACTCGAGCTCGAGGGCTTTGATATCCGTGATGTTAATAACGGTGAAGACGCACTGTCTGCTGCGGTTGAGTTCAAGCCTGATCTCATCTTGCTCGACGCAATGATGCCAAAGATTAGCGGCTTTGACGTCCTCGATATTCTCCGTAACACTCCTGATACGACTAATATCCGCGTTATTATGCTAACTGCTCTTAGTCAACCTAAAGACAAAGAGCGTGCAGAAGCACTCGGCGTCGATGACTACCTTGTGAAGTCACAGGTTGTGATTGGGGACGTAGTTGAGCGTATCCGTCATCACCTTGGTCTGACAGCCCCTGTAAATCAATAGTTTATTATTGACAAAAAAGCAACCCTCTGGCGTGAGGGTTGCTTTTTTATAGCACTTATGCTATAAATTAATAAAAGGTAATAAAATAAACATGTCAGAACAAGAACCCCACATCAGACCTGAAGACTTAAGTCAGTCCACCGAAGAGTCAATTGACGTAACGACACTTAAAAAGATCGACATGACTGTCGATGACTATAATCAGTATGCTGATATGTATCCAGATGACCCTCGCGTCGCTGACCTTCTTGAGCAGTATGGTATCCTGCCGGGCGAGCCTATTATTGTTTCCGCTACTGACATGGAGCATCCCGAGAATAATCTCATGCTTGTCGTTGCAACAGGGGAGGACTCATTTACCACCAACCGATCATTAACGACTGAACTCCAAGATCGGCTACGCGATACTGACGATAGCGTCGAGCGTGCCATTCCTATTGACGAAGTGAAAGAAATTGGTAGTCATGCGCTTAGTGCCGCCGGTGTTACAGAGCCTGCTGCTAATCGCGAGCAGGAAGTGGTATCGGAGCAGATTCTACTTGATGCAAAAAGCACTTTTGATGAGCGACTCAATAAGCTAGCGGGTGAATACTCTGAAACCTCGAATCGGTACAAGCATGAAATTAAGACGAATGCTGAAAAGCTGAGTGCTATGAATAAGCGGCTTGAGGAATCGAGTCAATCAGCCCTTGACTACCTCCGCAGTGGGATAAGTCAGCCTGAGCGTGTCCGTCATGTGGCTGATCTTGCAATAGAGGAACTCTCGACGGCTAATCGTATACTTGGCGTCATGCTGGAAGCTGCTGAAGAGGGCTCTGTTACAAGCGGATCTCTGCGTGGTCATATCGAGGCCCACAAGGGTGATGTCGGGGGTCTTCATGGTGAGCTTCGTGCGAACCTAGGACAGATTGTAGCTGATGCGCCTGAAATGGACCGCGCAGCCTTGGGCCGGGCCGATGCAGAAGCGGGAGAAGCGGCTGCTCGTCATGTCGCCGACGCGAATCAACTTAACGATGCCGTTAAGGAAATTAGTGCTGCACTTCGTCGGATTGATGATGACGTTGACATGGTACGCCAGCGAACGCGCAGCCTACTGGGCCGATTGGATGATATAAAAGTCAGCCTTAGTCAAGGTCGACTCAATAGTTCTGATTATGAAGATGTTGTTCGCTCGGCTATTGTGCTCGTTAATGAGCCGCAAGAGAGTAAGGCTATTCGACGTCTCGCGGTTCTAGCGGAGGGGTTATAGGATGGGAATAGTCTATGATTTTAAAAAAGCGAGGGACGATAAGTATGCGCCACCTCGTTATATTGCGCCGGAAGAAATTGAAGTGCCGGAGTTTGTACGAGAGGGCGTTGCCGATCAGCGGGCAAAGCAGCGTCGCGGGTTACTGCGAGTTGCCGTACAATTGATTGATAGTGATGATATACCGTTGGCGAGCGAGTCGAGTGAAGGCGAGCCGCTACCGAAGTTTGATTATCTACCAACTGAAAAAAGGTAACAAAAAATCCGCCGAGAGGGCGGATTTTTTGGTGGAAGCGTAATTACTGTACGCTGACCTGTGTGCGAGGCATAGTCTTGCCAGTGAAGTGGCCTTTCTTAACCTTGCTGAAGCTCACAACACCATCAACAGCAGCGTGGATAGTGAAGTTCTTGCTAATGTAGGTGCCAGGACCTGCAATCTTTGTTGAACCAGTCTGACGGACGAGTACTTCGCCTGCAGAAACCTTCTGGCCACCGAAGCGCTTGACGCCTAGGCGCTGACCGGCATTATTGTGGATATTCTTGCTTGAACCACCAGCTTTGACGTGTGACATAGGGCAAACTCCTTATAGTTGCTAAAATCAATCTGTTCAATTGTACCGAAAAATACCCGATACGTCAAGGGGTTGAGATAGGGGATGGAAGTATAATTGACTGGCATGATTTGCGGTGGGATAATTATAAGTACATAGCTGGAACTCTATCAAAGGAGCTGTGATGTTCTTCGCAATTCGGCGCGTATTAGTCGCCATCGTAGGAGGGCTTGTCGCGATTGGGTTTTTGTCGGGGTGTGTAACGATTGACCCTAAGCCGACTCTGCCTTCGGTCAATGTCACCATGCCGACGATCGCACCTATTCCTATCGATACCACAAAGCCTCTGGAGGTGCATGCGGAAGAGTGGAAAAATAATTTTCTCAAAAATGTCTACTGTCCGCTGCGTAATACTCCTATTGCGGACGCTGTGGCCGACGAAGGGAAGCGTCTCTGGAATGAGTTTGCCGCTGAATCTCAGCGCCAAGGGGTGCCTATTCCGGAATTTAATCCGGCGGATCCAAAGAACTGCCAGTAATGTGGGTGAGTCAGGTCCCCTGATGACCTGGCGATAGCCAGGCTTCAACGGGGGCCTGGCCCTTCCTTACTTCTTGATCAGAACGAGTAATTCGCGGGCGACGACTTGGTCTTCGCGGTAGTAGAGGAGGTCGCTGTTTTTGATATTAGCAAACTCAAAGCGGTCGTAGCCAAGCTTGTTAAGATCGTCTATGAGTGGCAGGTGAGTGAAGCGACCGGTCGCGTCGCGCCAGGCAGGAACGCCGACACAGAGTGGAGTGCCAGAGTCGATTTGTGAGCCGATATTCTTTAAAAACTCCGAAACAATGTAGTTACAGGTTTTGCGGACTTCGGTAAGTTTTGCGGGTGACGGCGGTGCACTAAACGGCTGGCCGAGGTAGCTTTCGCAGGCGATGGCGTCGATTGGTGACTGCCACTTGGTATCCATGGCATCACCTTGGTGAATTGTGGCATCAATCTCAATACGCTGAGTATCGGCAAGCCACTCGAGGTTGATTTTTGAATACTCGATCATCTTGTCGGAGAGGTCGGTGCCATAGACTTTAAAGCCCATAAGGGCGGCTTCTTGGAGGACGACACCAGTACCGCAGAATGGATCAAGCACACGCGCACCGAGCTTGGGCGCGGAAAGGTTGATCATGAGCTGCGCCAGCTTCGGCGGGAGCATGCCAACGAAGGCGTCGCGCTTTGGTCGCTCTTGGTCTCGCTTGGTGTAGGCGGTGATATTTTGCGCCCCAATGCTCTCGGCGATGATGACTTTGCCGTTACGAGCACGGACTACGAGGAGCTCTACCTTGTTGTTAGATAGGCCGAGTTTGTTGTGGTGTGACGTTGCGGTATTGAGGGCGGCCTCGCTGTTTGGGAGAAGGCGAAGGCTAACGCCGCTTGCCTTGAGCTTTTGCTTTAAGACGATACCAGTTTTTTGGACATCACGCGGCGACACGCCGAAACCATAGGCGCTGATACCAAGCGTCACCTTACCTTCGGTGTCTCTCCAGGCGTCGGTATAGGCGCGGACTAGCTTCATGCTAACTTGGCGCCAGTCTCCGCGAGGGAGCTCGGCGACGACGCGGCCGGCTTTTTGGCTGCCACCCAGACGCTCAAAATCAATTGTTTTCGTGTCAATCAGCGCAGACTGGTCAGAGAACCAGCGAGTCTGGTCGCTGCCGTAGAGTCGTTCAAGTTCGGCCATACCGAGGGCCGGCTGGCGTCCCAAAATCGCAATATACATACTAGTAGTATATCACCTGAGGTGCCGATCGAGGGCTACACTTGCACCGGGGAACTGGTATATACTAAAGATATGTCTTTTCGTGCATGGCTCAGTATCGCAACATTTACATTGATCGGCGTGATTATTTACTTTTCGCGCCACGAGTTGGTGCGTGCCTTTGAACTACTTGGGCAAGTGAATTTATGGATACTCGCACTACTCCTGCCGGTGCAATTGATTATGTATTTTGCGGGTGGAGAAATGATGTTCTCATATCTGCGTGCCAAAAAGGTGACTGACAATGTCCCGCCGGCGACTCAGGCGCGGATGGCACTTGAAATGAACTTCGTTAACCATGTACTTCCGAGTGCGGGCGTGAGCGGTCTTTCGTATATGACTTGGCGGCTCAATAAGCTTGGCATCCCGGCAGGACGAGCGACGATGGCACAGGTAGTCCGCTTTGCTACCGGCTTTATGTCGTTTATTGTTTTGTTGGTTGTTTCGGTAGTGATAGTAACGATTGACGGCAACCTGAACCGCTGGATTATCTTGGTGAGTGCTGCGCTGGTGATGTTTATGGTGGGCGCTATGGTAGGAGGGGTGTACCTTATTAGTAACCGCAAGCGCATCGATAAATTCTCGGTGTGGATGACTAAAACAGTCAATAGGACGGTGCGCAAGCTAACAAAGGGAAAGAAGCGCGTTGTGATGCATGCGGAGAAAGTCGAAGAGTTCTTTGATGATATGCACGGCGACTTTGAGGCGCTGATGAAGGACAAACGGTTGCTATTGAAGCCGTTTTTGTGGGGTATTTTATTTACCGCGATGGACGTGGCGGTCTTCTGGGTAACCTTCCTTGCACTTGGTCAACCTGTTAACCCGGCGCCAATTTTGATTGCTTACGGTGTTGCAACGCTCGCTGGTTTTATTGTTGTCACTCCCGGCGGAGCAGGTGCGTATGAGGCGATCATGGTGGCGTTTTTGGCAATTGCTGGCTTGGAGCAGGGTGCGGCAATCGCCGGCATCGTTCTCGCGCGGGTTATCTTGCTACTAAGTACGATTGGTTTCGGATATTTATTTTATCAACATGCACTAATAACTTATGGACGCAACAGACAAGACCATCCTGTTCGGAGTTAGTGATTTTATCGCACTAACCAACCAGACGCTCGAGTATGCATACCCGAGTGTTGCTATCGAGGGCGAAGTGGCGAGCTTTAAGGTGAATCAGGGTAAGTGGGTTTTCTTTGACCTGAAAGACGAGCAGAGCAGCGTCGGCTGTTTTATGTCGCTCTATAGCCTGCGCGTGCCGATTCAGGACGGCATGAAGGTGATTGTGACGGCGTCGCCAAAGCTGACTAATTGGGGTAAATTTAGCTTGACGGTTAGGGCGATACGTCCTGTTGGCGAGGGGGCGCTTAAGAAGAGTTTCGAGCTACTCAAGGCGAAACTTGAAGGCGAAGGGCTGTTTGCGCCGGAGCGGAAGCGACCGCTTCCGCAGGTGCCGCATCATATCGGTGTCATCAGTAGTACGCAGGCAGCTGGCTATGCGGACTTTGTAAAGATTCTTAATGATCGCTGGGGTGGTATCAAGATTGATGTTGCTCAGGTGCAGGTACAGGGTGAAGCGGCGCCAGACCAGATTATCCGTGCCATCCGTTACTTCAACGAGCAGGCGGAGCTACCGGAAGTACTGGTGGTGATTCGCGGTGGTGGTAGCGCTGATGATTTGTCAGTGTTTAATGACGAATTGCTGGTACGTGAGATTGCCGCCAGCCGTATTCCGACCCTAGTTGGCGTAGGGCATGAGGTAGATACGACACTCGCTGATTATGTGGCCGATGTGCGGGCTGCGACGCCAAGTAATGCTGCGCAGATTCTGGTGCCTGACCGATCGGCGATACTGCGAGCGACTCGCGATCGGGTGCGGGCGATCCTGCCGCGTGTCGAGTATGCGATTGCCGACGAAAAAGAGCAGGTGAGGAGCCGGATGGAGCGTGTGTTTATGCGGATAGAGGATGAGCATGCGGATACGGCATATAGGCTGCAGTCGATCAGGCGAGTACTTGCCGAGCTTGATCCAAATAAAGTGCTAGCTCGAGGCTACGCCTTGGTCCGCGGCGATATTATGACTGGGAAGATGATTGAAATTGAGAAACACGACAAAGTAATTACAGCGGAGGTGCGAGATGTCAGACAAAAGTAACGCAACGGTGGCAGAAAAAAT
>CAMPGV010000014.1 GCA_946885745.1 uncultured Candidatus Saccharibacteria bacterium
GTATAAATTTACACCTTGGGATATTGAGATTAAGGTTGTCGCGCCTCAATCACAATCTATTAACTTCACAAAAGACGGCTGGTATAAAGACGAAAGGACCATCGCTCTTGTTCTTAACGAATACGCGAAATTAATTCTTGAAACAAAAATGGATCTTATTCGAGAAGATCCTGCTCGTAATAAATAGTTCCGAAGTTCGTCCACGAGGGACTGCCAAGCATAAGTACAATGAATGAAAGATCTCTGCGGAGGTCTTTTTGTTTGGTATAGTTATTCTAATGACGAAAATAATCAAAGTAATCGGCAATATTCTCATAGCTCCCGTTGCTGCTTTATTTGTTCTAATAGCACTAATGGTGGGAGTTGGTTTTCTATTGCTTTATATACTCCCAATGCGCGCTTTAGCCGCAGTTATGCGCGCCGCCCGCAAAGACCCAAAAGCAAAGCTTGAAATTGCCGAGGCAAATGACAGTAACTGGCAAACATGCGACACTACGGAGGAGTTCATTGAGTCATTCAACAGACTGCTCAAAGTCATCGCCACCGTGTCGAGCGCCAGTATAAGTCAGCTCAAGAAATTTGGTTTCGACGATATACCGCCGCGTATCAACGACAGCGACCACCAAACAACCCTTCGCCTGGAGCGTACGTTACAGTCAGCTCATGGATCACTGGTCGCGACCTTAGAGTTTATATTCGAGAAGTATAATGACTCGTACTTTACTGCGCTCGAGGACGACGAGTCTCGTGCGGGGTCGGGTTTTCCCGAGTTGAAGATGGTATGGAAATCGAATGACGATCACCGCTTAGTATTTACGACAAGCACCGATGAGTCGCTTTGGTTCGCAATTGGATTGCTCAATTCAGGACTTAAAATATCGGAGGCACACCAAGCATGGGTAAAGCTTCAGGAAAAAGGTGTTTGGCTCGTCAATTACACGATAATTGATCCGCACAAATCTGACACGCTAAGTTACAGATACGGCCTACGCTCAGATTTCTCAGATAAGCGCGTGCGTGAATTTCTACTGGATAAATAATCAATGAGAGCGGAGAGCGGGTAGGTCAACGTGCGGTCATTTTCTCGATGAAAAACGCGACCGGTGAGCCAGTAGATTGTCCTGATCGTAAGAATCGAGTCTAGCGATAAGTTCTGAATTCTTTCACGAGGGGCTGCCATAGAGCTTATGCTTAAAAAGATCTCTGTCATGGAGGTCTTTTTGTTTGGTATAGTGATAGCATGAATAACGCCAACAACCCCACGAGTAAAGAGGAGTACCTGGCAGGTAGGTGTGAGGTTTGCGGTTTTTACACATTTAAGAACATTGAGCGTGACAGCTTTGAAATATGCAGCGTTTGTTTCTGGGAAGATGATGGATACAATGACAATCCCGATGAGGTACGCGGTGGGCCAAATCAAGATCTTAGCATCAATCAAGCCAAGGCTAACTTCAAAAAGTTTGGCGCATACAGCCAGCATGTCGCTCAATACACACGCGCACCACGCGATGATGAGCTACGGGCGTAATTAAAAGTTCCAAAGTTCTTCCACTAGGGGCTGCCAAGCATAAGCATAATGAATGAGAGATCTCTGCGGAGGTATTTTTGTTATAGTTAAGCAATGAGTATTGATAACACTGAGCTGTCTATAAATACCGTCTATCTAAGGCTGAAAGAAATTATTAAGAATGAAGCCCGGGAGCCTTTAGACAAGGTGGGGTCTTATATTGTTGGCTGCACATTAGCAGTAGAGGGTATAGAGAGCCTATTCGAGTCCTATCCAACCTTAGAGGAAATAGCAGATATTGGCTCGGACTTAGAGTGTCAAGGTGAAGAGTATTTCGATGAGTATCATCGGAAATTAAAGGTATTACTGGTGAAACTAGAATCAGAGATTAGTAATAAATAGCTCGATACTCATCCACTAACATGCTGAGTGTATGTTTAATGAAAGACGGCAACAGAAATGGTGGCCTTTGATTTTTATACAACAAATATGATGCGCAAACTGCCTTATACTGAATGCATGATAGCAAATAAAGACTCAGTGGCATTCGACAATATACTTAGCCATATCCACGAAGAGCGCGTGAGGGCGCAGCTTACCAATAAGTCATTCGAGCTGGGAATTCTAAGCGACAAGCAGCAGAGCCAAGTCCTTGAGCTTGTTGAAAGTAACATAGATACATTGAAAGGTATCGGCATGTCGAAGTTGTTGTGGCATGACGATGCTTTACGATCTTCCATGAAACTTGCAGGGGAAGATCTGCTCATCTCTATTTGCGCTCCACGTAACTAAAGGTTCTGAACTAATCCACGAGGGACTGCCGCGCCATAAGCATGACGACTTAAGACTTCTTCGGAAATCTTTTTTGTTAATGATAACTTTGGCTCGGAGAGAAGGGGTCGAACCTTCAAACTCTTGGCTCAAAATCAAGTGACTTTACCAGTTTGTCCATCTCCGATCATATGGCTGCCTCGCTTGAATTTGAACCAAGCTTGCTTGCTCCAGACACAAGTGTCCTATCAACTAGATGACAAGGCATTAAAAAACACCGCTTTTGCGGTGCTATATAACATTTGAGCGTAGGGTATATTTAAGCAGCCGCAAATTGCGATAATGTAACCTGTTGCTGTTGGTCCAAATTTACCATGTATCCTCTTATAACATAGATTAGTTATGTAGGTAATGTCTTTATCTAATACACCTACATAATACACAATATACCTTACGTTCTAGCTGGTCGTTTTGACGATAGTCTAAGTAGCGACATGATTATGATATGATAAGTCTCATGAAGATCGTAAACAACAGTGATAAATTTCCAACTATGTCAAATGCTGAACTCATCGAGGAGCTAAGCAATCTAGATAACTCGCTAAGACTTGCAACTGAGCTTGGTACGGGCACGAGCGGCGTTGAGGCTATTATTAGCCAAGCGGAACAAGAACTAGTAAGCCGAGGTATTGATACGGCTGATATAAAATCGCGAATATCTGAATAAAATATATGTAGCACCACGAAGCGCTAGTGGCTATCCTCCGCAAAAGTTCTTAACTCGTCCACGAGGGGCTACCATAAAGCTTATGTTTAAAAGATCTCCAATATGGAGGTCTTTTTGTTTAGTACGATTATGTCTATAGACCAATCCACGCTATCAACCACCACGTCATCCGCCATATTGCATTAGATGTGGATTTCAACAAAAAAACTAAGCCCATCACACGGGCAGGCACTTTCAAGGTAAGCCTCGAAGCGCCTGCCCAGGTGAGGGCTTGTGGGCGTAGATACTACACTGTTGGATTTGCCATGATCGCCGGAGCGAAGACAGTATAGGGCGGCACGCCCTCTCTGAAGAACCCAAACGCAACAGCCTGGACGACCTCTACTGTTTCGCCGTCCTCAGACTGAGCGAGACAATAATAAAGCTCGTCTCCACCTCCCGCGTAGTGTGCCTCGTGCATAGTGTCGGTGAAAACGTACCAAAACCGATTCATTGCATGAGCCGGATGGGGATCTCCTACATACCTAAGATGTACGAGGTTTCCGTCAACAACAAGATCTAGAGGCAAATCACGGTTACTGCCGCTACGGAACCGTGCAATCTTACTTGAAACATCTTCGTCCTGGGCCATTAGCTCAGCAACGACAGGTAACAAATTGTGCATTGTTTCTCCAGTGATAGGAGTGACAGGAGTGTCACTAAGACAGACTATACAATGTTTTGATATGTTTGTACATAGGTAAAAAACTCTTAGACGTATTGCAGTTTGCTATGATATATCCATGAACATCAATACAAGCGCTGCCACCGTACTGGCATATGGCGACTCGAACACATACGGGCAAAAACCAGATAGGAGTGGACGTTTTGACGCCAATAAGCGCTGGCCTGGCGTTTTACAAGCAAAGCTCGGCGACAAATTTTATGTTATCGAAGAGGGCCTAGGTGGGCGTACCACAGACTTAGAACATCCAAATCCCAAAAAGCCGAGTCGAAACGGCTTAACTTATTTCGCAGCCTGCCTCGAAAGCCACAGTCCGCTCGATTTTGTGATTATCATGCTTGGTACAAACGACTTTAAAGTAGCATATGATCGCACAGCGCAAGACATCGCCGATGCCCTTAATAAATACATCGATAGCATCATCGCCGCATACGATAGCACCCCCAACAGGCCGAAAGTTCTATTAGTGAGCCCGCCACATATGGATGATACCGCTCCGCAATTTTACTCTAGCATGCCAACGCCAGGTGCATATGATCAGACGTCAATCCAGAAGTCACGCGAGCTAGCATTACACCTACGTAAGCTTGCCAGCGATACCGGCTCATATTTTCTTGACTCTGCAGATCTCACGCAAGCAGGTGAGGATGGTATCCATATAACCGAGCCATCGCATAAACGACTAGGCCAAGAAGTAGCAGCCTTAGTCGAGTCGATAAATGGTGGGAAACTTCTATAATAACGCTAACAGGAGTTCTGAAGTTCATCCACGAGGAGCTGCCAAGCATAAGCGCCATGAATGAAAGATCTCTAAGGAGGTCTTTTTGCTTGTTTTGTTCTAGCCTTTATCTGATAATCGTTATATGCAAGAAAGTTTCATACGCGGTGTTTCGCTAAACAATGTTGATAGTACGATTTATCCGTTCAATATTGCTGCAGTAAGAAGTATAAATGAAATTTCTTTTAATCAGCCGGTCACGATCCTGGTCGGTGAAAACGGTTCTGGCAAATCAACAATAATTGAATCAATAGCAGTAGCTGCCGGATTCGCCAGCGAGGGAGGGACAAAAAATAGTAGATTCTCAACCTACGATTCAACTTCTAATCTCCACGAGTCGATTAACCTCATACGAGGATCGCGTAGAGAACATGGCGGCTACTTCTTAAGGGCAGAGAGCTTCTATAATGTTGCGTCTTATATGGAGAGTCCAAACCCAGAAGGACCATTACGATATGGCGGCAAGAGCATGCACGAGCAGTCGCATGGAGAATCATTTCTGTGGCTTGTCAATCATCAGTTCAAGCCTAATGCTCTTTATATTTTAGACGAACCCGAAGCGGCATTGTCGCCTCACCGACAACTCTCGCTATTAGTGGCAATACACAATCTAGTCAATTTGGGCTCACAGTTTATCATTGCCACTCATTCACCTATACTGTTAGCCTATCCAAATGCATCATTATACGAATTGAGTCATGAGGGCATCGCAAGTATTGAGTATGACGAAATAGAGCACGTCCAATTAACTAAGGACTTTTTAGCCAACCCCAAGCAATTCCTAGAAAGGTTATTTAAGTGAGTTCCGAAGCTCATGCACGAGAGGCTGCCATAGAGCCTATGTTTATAAAGATCTCCGGATGGAGATCTTTTTGTTATCATTGAATCATGTCGTCGAAACTTATAGTAATACGAGGTCCATCGGGCTCCGGTAAAAGCACTGTCGCAAAAGCGCTGTTTAAAAATGCCGTCCGCAAGACTTGTCTCATCGAACAAGACTACTACAGATTTATCTTCAAATCGCGAGACGATGGCAGTAGAGCTAACTCGGCAACGATCCACAAGATGATAAAGGATAATATACTTACAGCACTTAATGACGGCTATGACGTCATTCTTGAGGGAATACTAGCAAGTCAGTCCTATGTAGACGACTTAAACGAGATCATTAGCAAACATCCGACCGGAAACTATTTATTCTATTTTGACATAAGCCTAGAAGAGACCCTAAGACGCCATCGCACACGTCCTTCAAGAGATACATCAACATACACAGAGGGAGATCTACGAACGTTCTACCCAGACGCCTACATACCAGCGCACGAGAACGAACATATTATTTCGGAAGCATCTTCCGCCGATGAATCACTTGCTCATATTATTGCAGTAAGCAACGTATGACTCACTCGGGCTAATGGTACAGGTTCTGAACTCTTCCACTAGGGGCTGCCAAGCATGAGCACAATGAATGAAAGATCTCTAAGGAGGTCTTTTTGCTTATGCTAACTTCTTGACCGTATATTCTACTAACTGCTCGTTGGAATATAATCCAATCCCTCGGTCTGCGTTTTTGGTAAATAGAGTTATATGCGCCGGAGGGGTCGGGATATCCAGACTTGTAGTTTTTCTAATTTCATCATAAAGGGCGTTGAGCTCCGGTATGACGGCTAGTTGGATTATTGATTCTTCGGTAACTTGCTTGCCGCTATCGTCAGTCTCAATATTACGCATTACTAAAATATCGTCTTGCAAAACAATGCTCCATTGCGGAGCCCTATTGAGCAGCTCGACAACTTGGTCTAGCATGCCCTCGGCAAATATCCGCTCTTGTGTCTTTTTTCCGACGACCGTTACATGATACTCGTCTTTTGGTTTGAACTCACCTTGGCTTGCAAATGATTTAACGAGGGGAGGGATTTCTATACATGCCGTTGGCACCCCTAGCAGCAAGCGCCCGTGCTCAATGTTAGGTAACGGGTGTACTTCGATATAGCCAAGCTGGCGCTGTTTTTCCATAGTTTGAATTATACCTTACTTAAATTGTTGTGAGGTTCGTCAGCGAGTGAACGCAAAACGGAAAAACAAAGAAATGAAAAATCTCTGCTGAGGTTTATTTATTTATCTACGTTGCCAGCTCCTAGACTGTTCGATGACTCATATGTAGATACCCAGCGAGTTTTAGGTGCGCCAGGCGTTGACGTTATACTATGGGCAGTATTCGCAGTCAGTGTTGTGACCGTTCTATAGCGAGGATTTATTAACCTGAACTCTATGTCTGACGGGCGGAAATTAGAACTCTTTTAATCTTGCTCTGTAATCACGAACGGCTGTCGTGAAATCAAAAGCCATGTAATCGATAGTCGTGGTTGTTCCTTGCTTGTGCATTGCAAGCTCGTGGGGAGTGTTCATTACACCCAGCAGGCCTAATTTGCGCGGTAATGTACGTATATGCTCTGTGCCGATTAGAAATAGAGAGTTATCGATGCGGCGGCCTTGTTGCTCTGCGCTATTTAGACTATTGCCAAGTGATCCAAGCATCTGCCATTCGCGAAGAATGGTGTTGCCGGCTATGTTGATAAGTGCGGCTCGAAAAAGGTTCTTCTTTGTTTCGCCATGTTCATAATGTGCCTGTGTAGTGATGGTGCGCGCAAGATCACCCCATTCTATCAAGGCCGTCTCGTAGTCGGTGCCGTCGCCGGGAATATCGGCGTAGGAAACTAACTTTCGGTGGCCGCTAATGGCTGCTAGTTGCATTGATTTATATCTATCGTCAGCAAAGTCATCAGGAATGTTGTCCCTTCCTTCGCCAATCTCCCTTACTATCCTTCGGTGATAATCTGTATGACCAACACCTTCCAGGAAGATAGCGTCATGCTCACCAACGATGTCGTGTAATTCTGCCATTTTGAATTCCGAGTCGCTAGAATGTTGCGCTCCAGCAAGTGTAATTCTATGGTTATGGTCGCGACCAAGCCTAGCGAGGTGATTGAGGCCTGAGAGTAGGTGGGGCTGCGCCACTATAGACACAGGCACCTTGTCGGGATGGAGAGGGGTGCCGGTAAAGGGGTCGTGAAAGACAATGTCGCGCCCATTGGCGACGTCTTCGTAGGAATAAGATGCATTATGTAACTCCGCGCCTAAATTCATTATTATATTATAACAATAAACAATGAAAATGTCAATGTAGTGGGGCTGCCGTAGAGCGCATACTGAAATGATCTCCATCAAGGAGGTCTTTTTGTTTGGTATTATCGAGAAGCTCTAAATAAAAGTAATCCGCCTAGAGGCAATGTCGAGACATGATCTCAAGACGAATTACCTCTTAGGCGGCGTACGGCGCTTCGCCGTTAACTGTCAGGCTCTACGAAAGTGTTATAAAGTTCAAGCCGCTTGGCTCTCTCCGTCTCAATTTCGTCATGCCGACGCTTTGCTTCCTCATCAATAGACTCGGGTGTCATGTCCTTAAGTCGTTGTTTCGCCACCGCAAGAACCGTCAGATAATTCCATTCCGAGGCAGATTTTACCACCCCGGTCGATATATCTAGTTCTATGAAGAACTCGATCAGGCTGACATCCTTGTTCGGTATGCGGAATGACATTAGCTTGCTACCGGTTTTGTCTTCAGATTCGACCGAATCTTTTGCCACTTTACCTCCAGGTGTCGAGATGGATGTATTTATTTTAACATGATTTTGTGTTTTTACAATTAATACCCGGCGCATCCTGGCCGTCTGTATTTCAATAATGATGCTTCCTTGAGAGGTTTTTTGCTATACTTACCCCATGACCAGAGAATACACCAAGGAAGAGAACAGGATCTGGCGGGCGCAACAGCCGCAAAAGATGATTGTCGTGAAGGTAGTCATAAAATCTGACCAAGGGAATATTCTTTTAGCAAAACCTAACTATAAGAAATCCTGGCAATTACCAGGTGGTGGCGTTGAGAACGGCGAGAGTCCTGAGGAGGCTGCAGTCCGTGAGGTTAGAGAGGAGCTTAGTCTCAATCTAAGCACGGACAGCTTGCGGCTAACAGGCACAATTTACAGGCAAGATGAAGAACTTTTATTTTTAGTGTACGAAGCAAGTGAAGTCATCTCTGAAAACACTCAACTGCGAGTTGAAGAAGGGGAGATTGTCGACTTCCAGTTTGCAAACGTGAATAACGTCGCTCCACTATTGTCCGACTATTATACTGATTTTTGGCAGAAGCATTACTCACAAAATTTGTAACCTTTCCACCGGGGCTGCCAAGCATGTGTGTAATGTATGAAAGGCCCCCGCTGAGTCTTGCGTAGATACAATTTACATGGTACAGTATGTCAAATATGAGCATTGATAATATTTCACATGAGCTGTCTAAAGCAGAAAAACTTAGAAGTAGGTTTGGCCCGGCCGCTTTGAATCGTATGCCATTTGGTGAAGCTTCTCGAAAATGGAATGCCACTTGCATGGTAGAGCTTATTCAAGAGGCTCAAGCTGAAGATGTATCTGCAATCGAAACACTTAAGAGTGTTGAGCATCAAGCCGCGACAGTCTCTGAAGACAGTGAAATGCTACTGCTTCCATGCGGGAAGCGACTAGGTCAATGCGCGGTCATCTTATCGATGAGCGAGGTGGCCGGCGAGCCAATAGATTGCCCTGACCATTCAGATCGATTCTAGCGAATAGTTCCGAAGTTCATCCACAAGGGGCTGCCAAGCATAAGCACTATGAATGAAAGATCTCTGCGGAGGTCTTTTGCTATACTAAACCCATGAGCAAATCCTGGAGTAAGTATTATGAAAGTACAAAAGCACTTAAGCCGTCAAAGTTTCTTGTTGAGGCATTCGGCGCATTCAACCCAGAGCCAGGTAAAGCAATCGACCTTGGCTGTGGAGCCGGTCGCGATACTCGATATTTACTAGAAAAAGGATTTGAAGTCAGTGCCGTTGATAAAGACCCTTCGGCAGAAGATTACCTGAAGCGCCTACCGCACCGTGATAACCTAAAGTTTACTTGTGCCGGCTTTGAAGACTATGACTTTGACAGTTACGATCTAGTTAACGCTCACTACGCGCTACCTTTTATACAGAAAGAAGACTTCAGCACTGTCATGAAAAAGATTCTAGAGTCCATTAAACCGGAGGGGTTATTTGTAGGTCAGCTTTTTGGCGTTAAAGATGAATGGAATACTTCTGATGCTAAAATGACATTCTGCGAGCGTGTAGACGTAGAGACACTGTTTCGCAATTTCAAGCACCTGGACATCAGAGAAATGAATGAAGAGGGAACTATAGCAAGCGGAGCTTCTAAACATTGGCACGTATTTAATATCATCGCCCAGAAGTAGATACATAGACCTCAGGATAGTTCCGAAGTTCGTCCGCGAGGGCCTGCCAAGCATAAGCACAATGAAAGATCTCTGCGGAGGTCTTTTTGTTTAATCAAATTCCATAAAACAAAAAAGACTTACTCAAAGTCTCCTAAACAGTTACAGAAAAGTATTCGACAGACTGAATAAGAATAGGGGAGGGCAAAGACACGCTGTACACATGCCACCGAGTCATCGCTGCTCGTCCCCATATCCCACCGTGATCTAACCGCTTTGGCGCTGTTCTTTTTGTAAGCGCTTTTCACGTCGACCCCTTGTAAAGTCGACGATAAAAAACACCCACACGATAGGCCACAGAAAAACGAGGAGGGTAAAAGCAGTCTCATCTTCGCCCGGTTCGTTATGCGATTCTGGCTCATTACGCATACTCCAGCACATACCGATAAGGGTGATGGCCCAGCCCGCACCGTAAATGATCAGTGCTACCAACCAGCCGTTCATAACGATTCCAATCTGCCGAATTGTGAATGTCTTGCATTTGCTAAGACGTTGTATATTTATAACACAATATTAACAATTATAAAAGTATCGCTATAGACACACATAGGTTCTTAACTCTTCCACGAGGGGCTAGTAAGCATAGGTGTAATGAACAATAAAAGACCATTTAGGGTCCTTGTGCTTCTAGAATTAATTGTTGCGTCAGGACTGGCGAGGAGGGTTTTGTTACCCATCACTCGCCAGTCCCTACATGGCGCCTCCCGGCTAAGGGCCCGCCCACAGAGTAATTCACTCGCGATCATCTGTACGACCACGGATGGCGCAAGCGCGTTGCTAGTTACGTTCGTACACAAGGATTGTACTGCCTTATCCGCTGCTATACTCTGTCAATTCATATATGAATTTGTCCAGCACGAACCTTCATGAGCATGAAGCCACGATATTATCGTACTAAGAGGACACTTTTCATGATCTGCTACTACCATGAAGTTATCGACTCATTCATTGAAGTGTCCAACCTGAACTGCATGAGTTCATTGGCGTGCACTTATCTCCAAGATATCACGCGGCAATACATTAGACAACCGAGGCCGGCTTGTGCGTCCGTGAAGTGAAAGCTCAAAGAGCACTTCGATCTATCCCTAAACATGAACAGTTCTAGAGTGTAGCACTGAGTATGAAATGTAGCTTAAAGATCCCTCAAGGGACATATCTCAATATGTCACTAATTGGAATCTGGAACAGACATTAATAAGATAAAGTGTTCATCAAATTATTGTCTGTTCCATATCCGGATACCACCTGTGCCTGCGTTTTTGTTATTCATTATATTTCCCTTGTGTTTTATTGCACGGGCTAAGCATCATCGAGCAGACTTAATGCTGCTAATCGTCGATGTCCTCAATGTAAATTCGAGGATCAGGGATTACTCTATTATGACAGTCGTAAAACTCGACTGTTGCGCCACCTCGCTCCCGCTCGGGCACAAGATATAAGAGAGAATCTATCCCTGTTGTGACAGAAATGGGATGCTCACGACTGAGTTCTTCAATCGTCCAGCCATCACATAGTCGTATCACGTCACCACACTTGCAATAGATCGCAAGTTTTTGGATTTGAATCGGCATTTCTTCTGTGAACATATGTTCTCCTTAGATAGGATCGGATAATTGGCAGAGATTTGCACACATCAATGAAATACAATGAGCCGCAGTGGCTCGGTATCACGGATGTTAATGTGCTTTAGAGAGCGAACTCTCGATAAAACATAAACAATCATAAGTTTATATTCAGCGTTAGTCAAGGATAAGCAACATGAATGAAAGATCTCTGCGAAGATGTTTTTGCTACAATAAGACAATGAGAAGAGTAGAGGGTGAAGAATTTCTAGCAATCAAGCCATACTTCGAGATGGCTGCTAACGTCGCTAGCGGCGCAACCTGTCTTCGAGCCAAATGCGGATCGGTTATTATAAAGAATTCGATCGTTATTGGTGAAGGTTTTAATTCCCCGGCCTTAGATCACGAAGATCAGCGGCTGTGCGAAGCCGAAATGGACACCTCCAGTAAGCCAAAGTACGATAAAACTTGCTGTATTCATGCTGAGTGGCGCGCCGTACTTGATGCGTGCAAAACAAATGCCGATAAGCTCGCAGGTGCAGTACTCTATTTTATGCGCATTGATGAGAACGGTGCATTCACTGATGCTGGCGATCCATTCTGCACAGTGTGTAGCCGCCTCACTATGGAGGCGGGCGTAGCAGAATTCGCTCTTTACAATGACAATGGAGCAGACATCTATCCCCTCGACGATTACAACAAAAAGTCCTATGAGGCATATGTCCTAAGCTAGCCATATGAGACACAACTCCCGGGCCCTTATTATAAAAAACAAAAAACTACTTCTTGTGACGGGGTATAATTCTGGCTACTACTGGACGCCCGGTGGTGGAGTCGAAGAAGGTGAGTCACCTGAAGAAGCTCTGCGCCGGGAAGTACAAGAAGAGCTGGGCACCACGATAACTAACTCTGAGTGGTATATGACGTTTCAGTATAATACCCAGCTCGTAACGGCGTTTATCGTTGAGGTAAGTGACAACTTCTCAGTTAGTAATGAAATTACTGACTACATTTGGTACGGGAGAGGTGACGACGTGAAGCTTTCAGGCAGGTTACGTCACAAGTTGATCCCGTCATTGATACGCCATGGCCTAATCTAGGTAAATCTCTTACACAAGAAGTCGTCGCTGGATACGAGTAGAATAAATATTAGATTATTGCGATAACCTTTCTTATTTACCCAGATATGCTTATGTCTTATAATCACACGTAGTTATGTGGGCAAAAAATAAACAGCATGGTTTTACTATAGTTGAGCTTCTCATCGTTATTGTTGTGATAGCTATTCTCGCAGCGATTACAATTGTTGCATATAATGGCATACAGCAGCGCGCTAATAATAGCGCCATAATTACTGGTGTTAATCAAACCGTAAAAGCCATATCATCTTATATAGCCGCAAATAACACATACCCCAGCACCAGCGTGACCTGCCTCGTGCCATCCGCAGCCTGTACTGCAGGTGGCACGGCCGTAGCAACAAACCAGACGGTTATCGATTCAATTCAAACTATCGCCACCTTACCAAAGACCGTACCTAGCGCTCGACCTGAGTACACGGGTATCGTATACAACTACGGCTCAACTCGAACATTTAACGGTCAGAGCCAGCCGGTAATTCTGTACTATTCACTTATCGGCGAATCGCAACCTTGCGGCGTTTCGAACACTACCAACAGTGGCGGTACTACAATGGTATCCGGCAATAGTGCGGTGTCGGCAAATGGCTATACAACTTGCGTTGTGAGCATTCAGGGTCCACCACACTCGTAACCAACCGTAGCCACACGTACAACTCTGCAAGTGTCTTTCGTTTGGTATACTACAGGCATGAGAACTATTGAACGTGATATCGTAGGTGCATTCATATTTTCCGCAGACAATAAGGTCTTGCTCGGGCACAATAAAAAAGGTGGGGTATACCAAAATCAACTAGTTGTCCCCGGCGGGGGTATAGAGCGTGGCGAGCCAAGACTTGATGCACTAAAGCGCGAGACACTTGAAGAAATAGGCATTGATATCTCTGATGCAACTATTACTGAAATTAGTGGAGTCTCCGTCGGTGAGAGTGAAAAAACCCTGCGAGAGACTGGCGAGCGGGTAATCGTGAAAATGCGCTTTTATGACTTCCAGGTTCAGCTTAATAGCGAATCAAAAGAAACCGCATTGAGATTTGAGGATGATTACGCCGAAGCGGAATGGTACACACCAGAGGAACTTACTGAAGCCGAAATGGGTCCAGCGACAAAAGCAACGCTACAAAAACTAAACTTCATCTAGACAGCAAGCTCCACCAATGAAAGATATCCGCGGAGGTCTTATCATGCATTGGTACGCATGAGACAAGTTCTCAGTAAACATAGATTAGGTAAAAATCCAATATGAGCGCATACTATACACAGATAGCCATACGCTTGTCTAGGAAGAATGCTACATGTCCAAAGATAAAGGAAGAAAAGAAATAAAGAAACCGAAAAAAGATAAGGCGATCTCTTAGATGGCCTTAACCACCAAAACGAAAGATTTTTTAGCTTCAAAACAAGCTGACGACATTCGAGCAGAGCTGACTCGAATGATGAACGATCCCGGTTACAATACACGCTCTACTTACTCGGCCGCCGCTAAGGGCGACGTCCTGTTTATAGACAAGCACTTGAATTATCTCAGCCTTCACCTCAGTGTCAACCCTGAGCAATATTTGTCAAATCTTAGGCTGATAACAAAATATAATTAATTCTGCTTTTCACCCGCAAGGCGCTTCCACACCTAGGCGCAATGAATGAAAGATCTCTGCGGAGGTCTTTTTTGCTATAGCTATATTATTATCCAGCACATACTCGCCCAAAGTATTGATAATGAGAAGTATAGTGAAGCACTTTAGTTAATACCGAGCTGGCGGTGTACTGGCGAGTTCAGAATGGTGCACCACACAAGGCACCGCCATGACCGCAGCCTAGGGTTAAAATAGCAGTCATGCTTGTACGTACAGTTTCCTGCTTGTATGATTATTCCACTGGGTGTGAGGTATTTTGTTTACACTCTGTATGCGCCAGCTGACACTCTACCGCCGTGCAGGCAGACAGCTTGGCAGGTTGAGCGAGCACGGCTACTGTCGCTCAACCCCTTAACCCAAACCTGTACATTTACAACGTAAAGGAAGTGAACTGTTGCCAAAAAGGAAGATGGCATCACCCGCTTACTGCAACGCGATCATAAACACCCGCGAGGCTCGCAGCTTGATGGATCTCGTCTACCAAAGCTCTGACCTAGAAGACGAAGATAATCTCGTCCAATTGCTACTTCCTCATATTAATTTTGGAAAAATGAGAATGAGGCGCGCACCCGCAAATGGTCAATACAGAAAGCAGGTCAACGAAAAGGTTACATGGGCAGAGATCTTGACCGCGTGCGGATACGAGATTGAGAAACGGTCACTGCCGACTCATTCGTCGGCTGCAGCCTGGCGACCAAGGCGCAGCGGAGACTTTTATTATGTTCTCTGCACGCTACACCTCGAAACGAAGGCCTCAATGTGCTTGTCACCATGGGAGTTCTTTTGTTTTGGGTGTGGCGCCAGGGGTGATAAGGTTGATTTTGCAGCAGGCGTCATGCACTTACGCACCGCTCAGTCAGTCAGGCAATTCTTCACCGAAACCTTTTCACAAATGTGCAAGGAATAACCCTCGTTAACCGGCCAGCAGGCTGCTTGACGAGGGTTCCTTCATTTTTAAAATCAGTGGATACAACTTTATCTTTATGCTTACGTATTCTATACTTGTGATAAATATGTGGGCAAAACAAACAAATCAAGGTTTTACAATTGTCGAGCTACTGATTGTTATTGTTGTGATCGCAATTCTAGCAACCATTACCATCGTTGCATTTAATGGCATACAGCAACGAAGCCGCAATACCCAGGTTGTATCGGGAGTAAACGCATACACCAAGGCTTTTATGGAATATAAAGCGATCAATTCAGCCTACCCACCTTCATCAGGATGTCTGGGGGCCAATTATCCGTCCAATAACTGCTGGATGAACGGCACATCGGCTGATATGAGCGTAAATACTACCCTTGATAGTGCGCTGCAAGAATTCGTACCTACAAAACCAACGCTCGCAACTTCACTCATGTCAATTGGCATCGGCAGCTTAAGTCGCGGCGGAGCTGGCTACATACCGAATGATCCTACATACGGAAATAGGCTAGTATACTACCTTGCAGGCGCAAGTCAGGATTGCAGCATCTCTGGGGCTATATCGGTGAACGAAGGTGGAGTCGTTACGCAGTGTAACATTCGCCTTCCGTAATACCTTAGGCACTTTAGTAACAGGCAAATTTGCCTCGGAAGAATATTCAATATGAGTGATACCGTCTCAAACAATCCAGACACCTCTACTTCAGAGCAAAAGCACGGGTTAAGACCCTCTGACTTGAGTGGGCTTTACCCGAAAGCAAAAACTTACGACCAGCAACTTGCCGACCAAAGGGCCCGGGAACTACGAAGAGCTGCATGCCAACCCAGACACGTCTCTTTTGTTGTCACCATAAGGCTCTTTTCTTTAGTATTTCTTGTCGCACTATTTATTTCACTAATACCTATCATCTTGTTTGCAAATGTTCTCGCGGGAGCGTTTTTTATAGTACTCCTGGCAATTATTTTAATTGGCATTGGTAAGTGGCAAGCCGGGGAGGTGTCTTCGGTACTGTATAAAAAAGGCCTCGATGACACAGGCTTTCTCACCCTATATCTACTTATCCTTGCACCCGCCATGGTGGCAGTACTATGCCAGATCAACACAAGAGCAACTATAGCCTATGTGATCATGTTATATGCAGGAATGTTCGCACTTCATTTTGCAGTCATCTACGGGCTTCTCCAGTACATGATCAAACGGCAACAATAGAAGGATTGTAACTAAGACTGGCTCAGCTTGGCCTCAAGTGCTTGAAAATCATGCACGACAAATGAGCGACCCACCCGTGAAAATACTTCTTCTGACTCCATAAGCTTAGCTAGCTCGCGACTGACTGTTTCGCGCGATAACCCCGCACGCTGCGCAAGATCAGATATACCCATAGTAATAACGCACGATCCATCACCTCTCATTTCACCAAAGCGTCGACCCTCGATAAGCAACTCAAAGAGAACTCGGTCATGGGTGCTTCCACTCATCAGCAAAATAACGCGCTGCTGAGCGTTTTCAATGCCGCTAAATGAATCCTGGAGAAGGTTGTAAGTAGTCTCGGGATGATCCTTAAGATATGCAACGAAGTCTTCTACCGGCGCACGTCGCACTTCGATAGACGTAGCTGCTTCAAAGAAATAACGATTTGGCGTTTTGTTTATTGCCCACGACACAGGGAAGAATACACCCGGCCTGAAGACATTCAGCACCACCTCAACACCGGTAGAGTCTATATCATACTTGCGCACTTTACCGCTTTCTAGAAAAAAAATGCCCGCGGGATCATCGCGAGCATAAATAAGAATCTGACCTTTATGATACGCCTTCAAAGGATATTGTGAGAAAAACCTATTAATACCATTTGTCGCAGCGCTATCCATAACTATCCTTTCCGTAACTATATGACGAAAGTGGTCGCTATACAAGTAGAATAACCGCTATTTATGTGTCTGTAAATATATCTCGAGCTCAACAGTACTTGGCACGGTAATAGAAGATCGACGAACTTCAATTAAGCCTCGCTCCTTCAGTGACCGTATTTCGCGCCCAACCGTTTCACGTGCTAAACCAATCCGAGCCCCTAGCATCGCCTGACTAAGTTCTACTTTATAGCCACCCTTCGGACACTCTTCACCAATTTGATGACAGGCGGCTAGAATCTCGGTAATCAGTCGTACTTTAGCGCTGCCATCCATGAGACGCACCATGCGCCGCAGGGAGTCGTCGAACTTTTTATACAGCACAGACAGTAAGTTCATGACGACCGGCGGATTATCACCTAAAAACCTTAGCGCTGCATCAACAGGGGCTTGGCGAACAATGATATCAGTATCAGCCTCGTGTATCAAAAATGATGGTGAGTGATTCATGATCAAAGAAAGCGGAAAGAAGGAGGGGCTTTTAAACATATCGATAATGATAGACTCACCTCTATATGAGGAGTCGTATAACTTGACCCGGCCTTCAACGAGTAAGTAGGCGTGCTCTGCAACTTCACCGGGCAACACAAGTATCTGACCCTTCTTAAACTTATGCACGGGATAGTCATCAAAGAACTCTTCAATTTTTTCAACTGTCTCTGGCAGCAAATATCTCATATTTTCTCCTCGGCTCTTGATAGCATTATACTTATGTGACAATAATCACACAAGTATCATTTCATGGCGCACATATATGCAATATATCCTCGCGTATTATCTCTATATCAACCACCAATAAACAGGCATAGAAAGTCATGCACACTAAATCCACCACATTAACCATATATGGATTCGAAAAGCTTCGGGCTAAGCTTCATCTTCTAAAAAATCGGCATGAACATATCGTACGAGACCTGCAAGAGAAGATCGACGATCAGGACGTACTGAACTTGAAGCGCATTGAAATAGATCTTATTGCTTCTGACATGGCAAAGATAAAAGAAATCCTGGCAGCTGCAACAATCATGACAAAAGACTCGACTCCAGTTAAAGCCCAGCAGGGGACGAAGGTTGTTTATATGCATCACGAAACGGGCCTGGAGCAAGAGGTAACCTTAGTAGACCCCCTTGAGGCTGACCCGCTCGAAGGATACATCTCGGTACAATCGCCGGTTGGCTCGCAACTCTTAGGGCGTCAGATTGGCGACTCGGTAACCGTTACCACTGCAAAAACCAGACTAAGTCTTACTATCACCGGCTTAGAATAGACAAAGCCACTCGTTCGTTCACGACAAGGCAAAGACAATGCCGAGCATTGGTACAGTCACAGTGTTGAGCGTAATGCCGTATGTGCTATACTTAGTATAGTAATTAACTCAGGCGGTAACCTATGACTCAAAAGAAATCACAAAACAGCAATCCGATTTACTTCGGTATCGATACCTTTGGTGATTTACCGGTCGATGACAGAGGTAAACTTATGTCGCACGCCGAGGCTATTCGCCAAGTGACGAAAGAAGCGGTCTTAGCAGATAAGTTAGGTATTGACGTAATCGCTCTCGGTGAGCACCATCGCCCAGAATACTCCA
>CAMPGV010000015.1 GCA_946885745.1 uncultured Candidatus Saccharibacteria bacterium
CTATTATAGCACTTATTGTTCAGATTAAATTTACCCCTTGAACTTGTCAAGGAACTTACCGATCATACCGGTAGCAGACTTGAGTGTCTTCTTGCCGTCAAAGCCATTTCCGGCAGCCGGCGCAAAGCTGTTCACGCCCTCGGCATCAGCAAGCATCAGCCCAATTGCAGCTGCGTACTGCGGATCCTCGGCCTGTTCAGCAACACCAGCAAAGCCAGTAGGCTTACCGAGACGCGCAGCAAGCCCTAATTGTTGCTTTGCGAAATCTGCGATACCCTTTAATTTAGCGCCGCCGCCCACCAGCACAACGCCGCTCGGCAACTGTCCGGCGCGACCGGCCTTCTTAAGCTCTTTGGCAACCGCCTCAAAAATCTCTTCAAGACGAGCTTCAACGATTTCATCAATGTCTGTTGAATTAAAATTAATCGTTTCACTGTCATGTGTCACGCTAATATTTTCCGACTCAGAGCGCGGTATCGCCCCGGCGTGTGTCACCTTCACCTTCTCGGCAACTTCAGGATCAGTTTTCAGTCCAATTGCCAGATCATTGGTAATATTCATTGCACCCAGTGGAACAACGGCAACATACTGGAGGTCGCCTTCTTCGAAGATCGCGACACTCGTTGTCGCTCCGCCCATATCAATAACCGCAACGCCGTTCTCGCGTTGCTGCTCTGTTAAGACAGCTCGAGCTGAAGCGAGAACCGAAGGGATAGTTGCGTGCGCCTCCACCTTAGCCATGTCGGCTGTCTTGTGAAGGTTCTGGAGATGCGGCACCAGTGCAGAGATAACATTTGCGTTGATTTCCAAGCGGGTGCCCGTCATACCAAGCGGATCTTTAATATTATCCTGCCCGTCCAGACGGTAGCTGTGTGGCACAACTTCGAGAATTTCACGATTAGCCGGTACTTTGCCGATCGTTGCCACCTCTTCGATACGCGCCAGGTCATCAGGCGTAATCTCATGGTCCATTGCACCAACCGCAATCATGCCGTCAGCCTTAGTACTTAAGATATGCGACCCGTTAATACTCAGAGCAGCCCCATTAACCTGGTAGCCGCTCATACGCTCGGCTTCGCCAAGCGCCGTATCGATAGCGTGCGCCGGACCGGTGAGATTAGCGACCGCACCCTTGCGCATTCCGCTGTTAGGTGCCTGACCAACGCCAACAATCGTTGGTGTCCCTGTTGTACCGTCCAAGTGGCCGATGACACAGCGCACTGCCGTGGTGCCAATATCAATACCGACCACATACCGAGAAGTTTCTTGCATACCATCGAGTATACCGCTTATGCGTTATTTTGCCTAGCGTTTGAAAGGTGTGTACACTAACAATATGAAGCTCGGTGTATTCGACAGTGGGATTGGCGGCGAGGCGGTTGCTGCCGCACTCCAGCAGACATTTCCGGAGGCAGAAATCATCACGGTCAACGACCATGACAATGTTCCCTACGGCGAAAAGCCCAAAGGAGCTGTCATCCTTCTCACCAAGGCTGCCATTCAGCCTCTCCTAAAGGCGCAGTGCGATGTTATTATCCTGGCCTGCAATACTGCGACCGCCCTAGCGATTGAGCAACTTCGTACGGACTATCCTGATCAGAAATTTATCGGCATCGAACCGATGATCAAGACCGCGGCGGCCACCACCAAGACCGGCACTATTGCCGTCTGCGCCACCTGGGCCACGCTTGGAAGCGAGCGCTATGCCGAGCTCGTCGAACGCTACGGTAAGCACCTGACTATTCTTGAGCCGGACTGCAGTCAATGGGCGTACTGGATCGAACACAATCAACTCAATCACGACCACATAAAGGAAAACATTGATGAAGTTTGCGGCAAAGGCGCCGATGTCATCGTCCTCGGCTGCACGCATTATCACTGGATCAAAGATGATATCATTACGCTCGCACAGGGTCGCGCCACTATTCTCGAGCCGTCCGAAGCTATTGGTCGCCGCGTTAGCGAACTGCTTAAGATCCAGGCGTAACGCTTATTTTATGGCCTGCCGAGCAATCACTTTACTGCGATATTGCGCAAAGAAATAAAGGCCGCATATAAATAAGGCAGCACTGATGAAAATTAGACTCACAAAGAGGAAAAAGAGTGGTGTCTGTTGCGTCGCCAGCTGCGGAATACGGCGCGTGGGTACGGCTATTACGCCTACCAGCGCACCGACGGACCCAAAATAACTGCCGATCATGTTCGCCTTATGAGCGGCAATATTACCCTTGATAGCCGCAAATAGCCCAAGTGAAACGGTCAAAATCGTAAATAACGACAGCCCATGCAGCCAACTAAATCCCTCGCTAACTCCTTGGATAAAGAACGAGCTCACGCAGACCGTATACATACTGACTACCCAAGTCCGACCGACCATGCGGTGAAATCGATCACCCTTCTTGGGGCGTAGTAGTTGAAACGCACCGAGCAGCAAACTCAGTGAAGCCGTAATGGCATGGAGAATAATCAGCACCGTCCACATAGAGACTAGACCTGCGTCAATATTTCAGCGCCATCTTCTGTAATCAGCACTGTGTGTTCAAAGTGAGCCGCAAGGCTGCCATCACGGGTCGAGATCGTCCAGTGATCATCTTCGGTGTAGATTTTTTCCTTGCCCAGTGTCGCCATCGGCTCGATCGCAATCGTATCACCCGGCTGAAGCAAGACACCCGTTCCCTTGCGGCCATAGTTGGGAATTTCTGGCGGCATATGCATCTCAAGCCCGACACCATGACCAACAAGTTCACGAATAATCCCAAGTTTGCCCTGCATAAGCACTTGCTCAATCGCGGCGCCAATGTCACCCGTATAAACCGGACCCTTAATCGAGTCAATTCCAGCATAGAGGCTGCGCTCTGTGACATTTAATAAGTGCTTGATTGCACCTTTTGGCTCCTCGCCAACCACCATCGTAAATGCTGAGTCGGTCTTCATTCCTTTGTAGGTAATAACGAGGTCAAAGCCGACCACATCGCCTTTCTCAAAGCGGTAGTCAGTCGGGACGCCATGAACAATCTGATCATTGGTGCTGATGCAGATCACTGCTGGAAAATTCACCTCACTAGTCTTGTAGGTCGCCACGGCACCGAGGCGCTTAATTTCCGCTTCTACCCAGGCGTCAACTTCGCGCTCACTCATACCGACCTGAACGTATGTCTTAATACCCTCGAAGATCGTCGCGAGCAGCTTGCCGCCTTCGCGCATTGCCTGAATCTGTGCCGGTGTTTTCGCTGGTTGTGCCATTACGCTAAATTATGAGCTCCCAACTCCTCAACAATCCGATCATGCACCTGTCCGACCGTACCAGTTCCGTCAATATGAACAATGTGAATACCCTCTTCAGTCAGATAACTAAGGATTGGATACATTTCTGTACGATAAATTTTAAGACGTTCATCAATCGCTTCCGGTGTGTCATCTGCACGACCTCGTACTTCGAGGCGCTTCAACAGCTCACTCTTTGGTACTTCAAGGACAATGACCAGCTTGATATCACGGCCATGGTGCGTCTGTGACTCCACCAGCCACTTCGCCTGTGCGAGCTGACGCGGAAAGCCATCGATGATGACCCGGTCGATGTTGGTGGATCGCGCAATCGCCTCGCCCATGAGCGCATTCACGCGAACCGGATCAACAAGACCACCGCCCTGCATTTGGGCGAATAGCTCTGGATCGCGCGTGTCGCGCAGCAACTGACCCGCACTTAGCCAGCGCCAACCCTGACGAGCCGCCAGCATCTGTCCCTGCACGCTCTTACCCGCGCCGGCTGGTCCGAAAAATACGATCATGTTTACTCCTTTTTGTGTTTAGTTCAATGCTTCTTTAACAAGTTTTGCGATCAATGCGCCGTCAGCGGTATTGCCAGCCTGCGCTTTGACAGCACCGATCACCTGGCCCATCATACGGGCGTCAGTAGCACCAAGCTCAGCGACCTTGGCGTCAACAATTGCTTTTACTTCAGCTTCAGATAGTTGCTGCGGAAGATAGCGGCTTAATACTTCAGCCTCGCGGCGCTCCTCAGCGGCCGATTCTTCGCGACCGTTCTGCTCGTAGAGCGTCGCACTTTCATGGCGCTTTTTGACTTCTTTAGCAATCACCTTTTCAATTTCAGCATCCGCGAGACCTTCGTCGCGCTTACCTTGGGCTACTTCTTCGTTCAAAATAGCCGCCTTGAGATTACGGAGAGTATCACCCACAAAACGATCGCCGCCCAAAAGAGCGGCTTTAGTATCGTCTTGCAAGCGCTGCATTAGCGCCATAAATTAGCGGATTCCCAGGCGAGCTTTCGCCAGCTTATCTGCCTTGCGCTCTTTGCGAATAATCGCCTTTGCGCGACGCTCAGTCTTGCTGAGTGGCTTGCTGAAGCGCATAGAAGCCTTAGCCTCTGCTAGCACACCGCTCTGCAGCACCTTGCGGTTGAAACGACGAATAAGGTTTTCGTTCGCTTCGCGTTCGTCTTTACGTGTAACTTGTACCATATCTCCGCTATTGTAACAGAGATATTGTTTTCACGCAACCGGTTAACCTAACCAGCAAATGACTGCCAGGCGTTATTATCATAGAACCAGTGACGCGTTGAGCCACCAGTACTAACGCCCGCATTGGTGCAAATGCCCGCACTACCGCCCGTAAAGCCGTATGATGCCTCGCGCAGAACGCCCGATGGGGTATACTCAAACACCTTTCCTGACTTTGACGAAGCCACCAAGGCAAACGTATCAATTGAACCTGAGTTCGGCCAGCAGTACACAAGGTTGTAATACGAGACCCCATTATAGAAATGATTTCCGTACGCACCTTTTGTCACCTTGAGCCCAAGATTATACATATCAACACCACTTGTCGGATATACCCCATCGGTAGTTGCGTACGCCTTTAGCTTACGAGCGATCATGCTCATATCATTTTGCACCGCCACATCATTGGCACGGTTCTGAATGCCATTAAATGCCACGACCGTAATAGCAGCCAAGATAGCAATTACTACAATCACAATTAAAAGCTCGACGATCGTAAAACCTTTTTGCTGCATCATCCCTCCCCTTGCCATTACGACACCACCGGTAGCGCGTAGCGACAAACTATATCAGCACCTGACGTCGACGACCACATAGCGCGTGTCCCACCGAGCGAAGGACAAGAGCTGGTTCCGTACTGCAAGAAATACACATAGAAGCCTGTGTGACTACTGCCATCCGGCATACTGTAATTTGTCGTATAGTTGATCAGCGATCCAGTACTTCGCAGCAATGAATTTGACGCACTGTTCATATATGGCGACAATTCCGAAGCCAGTGCTGAAGTCTGCGTCGCGTTTGCCGTACCGTTGCAGTCATTCAGGCCCCCAAAGCACGCAATGTAACCGGTTGCGATAGGATAAGTACTTTTATCAGCTCCATACGAAGCAAGGGCTTTGACATACTGCGTCATGCCACTCACTATTTGTGAACTTCTCGCCCGGTTCTGGATACCGTTATAGGCGACAATTGTAATGGCCGCAAGAATGGCAATTACTACGATAACAATCAGCAGTTCAACAATTGTAAAACCTTTTTGTTTTGCGCCCACGTTCATTGCCCTTTAGTGTAATACATCGCCCTTATGGTTGCAAAGTCAGTCGCTCGTTTCAAGGTGCAGCAAACGTCCTTCGACGCTCTTCCGCCCCTGCCACTCATTCAACATCGGCTGAAACCACACCGTGACATACTCACCCGGCTCCACAAAAAAGTGCGGCGGCGCACTAAATGCAAGCGCCTGAAGCGGTCGGCCGGTCTTATCCTGAAGCTCAAGCTTTACATGCTGTGCCTCAGCTCCCATGCGCCGAAGGCCCGTTACAAGTACCGCTTCAGCACGCAAAATCGGCTCTGGATTGGCGCTGCCGAATGGCTCCATCGCAGCGAGAGCATCCAACAGCTCCTCGTTCAGTTCACTGAAATCCACCACTGTCACATCCGCCTTCGGAAGGAGGAGTGCCTGTTGGTTGAATAACTTTTGTGAACGATAGAACTCATTGACGCGCGCTCGAAAGGCAGCGATATTCGCCGTCGGAAGCGTCACACCGGCCGCTAGCTTATGGCCGCCGCCCTTAGTAATCAAATCATCACTTGCCCTAATTGCGTCAGCTGCACTGAAATCACCGTACGAGCGCGCCGAGCCCTTGGCTTCATCACCCAGCTCTTCTAGTACATACGTCGGCTTCTGATATTTCTCAAGGAGCTTTGCCGCCACAATTCCAATAATGCCATGACTCCAGCCAGGACTACTCACAACAAGAACTGAGTCGTTCTTATACTGCTCAGCCTGGATGATCGCCTCTTTGAAAATCTTATCTTGCTCGCCTCGACGCGCCAGATTGAGTGCGTCTAACTGGTTCGCCTTTTCAAGCGCCAGCCGGCCGTCTTTTGCGCGCAACATATCGAGGGCATATTGCGCCGTCTCTAGGCGACCCGCCGCGTTCATGCGCGGACCAAGCCCAAAACCAAGATGCCTCGCATTCACCTGCTCAGGCTCCACGCCGGCCACTGTCATTAGCGCCCGGAGACCAGGGCGTCGCGTCTTCGACAGCACCTTCAGCCCCCACGAAACGTGCATACGGTTCTCGTCAACCAACGTCACCACATCACACACCGTTCCAAGTGCCACAAGATCGAGTAGCCACTTTTCTTGCCCTACCGATAAGCCTTCAAGCCTTGTTTGAAGTGCCTGCACCAGTTTAAACGCCACACCCACTCCAGGCAGATCAAGAAACGGATAGATTTTGCCGTGCAGCTCCGAGCCAGCCTTTAGCTGCAGCTTCTCATATTCATCAGGGTAATCCTGAAGGAGACGCTTCGGATTGATCACTCCGACCGCTGGTGGCTGCACCGGTGCCACGTTATGGTGGTCTGTCACAATCACCTCAACCCCAAGCTCACCGGCACGGACAATCTCTTTCTCGCTCAAGCTACCGCAGTCCACCGTCACCACCAATGTTGCCCCAGCGGCGGCAATTCGCTCTACCGCATCAACTGTTAGTCCGTATCCCTCAACAAATCGGTTCGGTATAAACGCGTCAACATTCTCAAATCCAAATGACTCAAAAGCATCGAGCAGTACAGTCGTCGCCGTCAAGCCATCGATATCGTAGTCACCATAGATGGTGATCTTCTCCTGCACCTCACGCGCTTTTACGAGCCGACCGACTGCCTTGTCCATATCCGGTAGTAAAAATGGATCATGTCCCGCCTCGTAGCGAGGCGACAAAAACAGCTCGCGCACCTCTCCTGTGAGGCCGCGAGCCTTTAAAATGTCCTCAAAGAGAGACATAGCCTAGATGTCAGCGGTTGTGCGCTTTGGGCGACCCGCACCAGCCTGCTGCTGTGACTTAATGACAATACTTTGCAGCTCTTTAAAGATTGGGAACTGCTTGTTGGTCGAGTAAATTTTAGTGTTACCCTGCTTGTCACTAGAAAGAAAACCTACCTTTTCAAGGCGCTTAAGTTCGCGCTGGATGTTGCCCGGATCCTCTTTGATTAACTTAGCGAGGCCGCGGACATGAGTGTGAAAATCTGGATACTTCGCATATACTACTACAATTTTCCGCCGCACTCGTGAAGTAATAAAAACGTCTAACATACTCTCCCTTGAAATTATCTGCCTCGCTTCGGTTTTCGTTAGGTCTATCGTACCATAATCTGACAGCGCATCACAAGGGTGATCAGTACCAGTTGAGGACGATCTGGTTGATTTTTGCGATCGTCTCCTCGTGGGTTGGAATGTCATTTACATCGTAATAATGATTAATTCCCATGAAGTTTTCTTTCACATCGAGAACATGCAGCTCATCTGCCGCCATGTGTAACTTATCGACAGCCGGAATGGAAGCAACAGGTGTCGCAATCACTAGCCGCTTAATACGCAGTGGCTTCAAAAAGTCGAGAGCGACGTCTATTGAAGCGCCGTTATCGAGGCCGTCTGCAACTAATATCACGACCCTATCGCGGATCATGTGATCCTCAATCAAACCACCGTCACCAAGTAGACGATTTATACGCTGGAACGCCTCGCGCTTCTGCTCCTCGAGGTAGCCGTGAAACTCGCTTGTATACTCCTCGATCTCTCCAGCGCTAAACATACCGTTGTAGGTAAAGCCTCCATTTTGCGAGACACCCCCAAAGCTCATCCCCTCACCAGGTACCGAGATATCCTCAACAAGCAGCATCGTGAGCATGCAGTGAAGCGTGGCAGCAATCTGCTCCCCTACAAGTACTGCGCCATCACTGAGCGCAATCACGACACAGTCGTCATATCGATATCGCTCTGCCAGCTTATCTGCCAGCAACACACCGGCATGACCACGACTTTCAAAATACATGTCATCAGTTTAGCAGCATCAGGTCGGCATGGCGAGCAATAAATTTTACCACCAGATCACTGCGCAGACAGTATACTAAGACGTATGCACTACTACGAGGTGGCGCCCAATCGTATCGTACGCCAAGACAGTACGGTTCTTACCTATAGCTCCGAGTCGCCGTTAACAAGAGGCCAAATTGTCGCTATTGAAATTGGTAAAACAACGAGCCCCGGCGTAGTCATGCGCGAAGTTAATAAGCCCGCCTATGACACTAAGCAAATCACACAGACTATCGAAGACGTGGCATTGCCGCCGGAACTACTGGAAACAGCAAGCTGGATGAGTAGCTACTACGGCGCGCATCTATCGGCCAGCATCCAGACTATCCTACCGACGGGTGTCACAAAAAAGCGTCGCCCTATCAAGACTTCAACTCTGTTATCAACACGAGAACGAACAAATTATGTGTTCACAGAAGACCAGGCTCGTGCGATTAAAACAGTCGAGGAAATGTCACCAGGCACCGCCCTCTTGCACGGTGTCACAGGCTCCGGCAAGACCCGCGTCTATATTGAGCTTGCCCGCCGCACCCTAGAGCGTGGCCAGTCAGTAATTGTACTCGTCCCGGAAATTGCCCTCACCTCACAGCTAGTCGATGAGTTTTCTGGACACTTTGAGAATATCGTCCTCACCCACTCTCGCCAAACGGAGGCTGAACGACACCATGCTTGGCGGAGCGCCTTAACAGCCACGACACCTAGTGTTGCAATTGGGCCACGCTCCGCCCTTTTCCTGCCACTTCATAACGTCGGCCTCATTGTCATTGATGAAGCTCATGAACCAAGTTTCAAACAGGAGCAGTCTCCTCGCTACTCCGCCCTGCGCGTCGCTAGCATCCTCGCCTCCCGCAGCAATGCCAAACTTGTCCTTGGTAGCGCAACGCCGCTTATTGCCGACTATTACCTTGCAAAGCACGCCGCTCGCCCAATTATCGCTATGAACACTCGCGCACAGTCAAATACCGTTGCACCAACTATCAATCTTGTCGACATGACAAAGCGCACTCATTTCAAACGCCATCGCTTTCTTTCCGACACCTTACTGACGGAGCTTGAGCAAACATTTGCTACAGGCAAGCAGGCGCTTATTTTCCATAACCGCCGCGGGAGCGCTAGCACCACTCTGTGCGAGAACTGCGGTTGGCAGGCCGGCTGCCCCCGATGTTTTGTTCCGCTCACACTTCATGCGGACAAGCACCACCTTCGCTGTCATATTTGTGGCTACCATGAAAACGTACCGACAAGTTGTCCGACGTGCCACGCAGTCGATATCGTCCATAAAGGCATCGGCACAAAACTGATTGAGTCTGAGCTGCGCAAAATTTTTCCAGACAAAACAATTGTGCGCTTCGATGGCGACAGCGCCAGTGATGAAACAGTCGAACAACTCTATGCTCAGCTCTATGACGGCAGCATCGATCTCATTGTCGGCACCCAGGTTATCGCCAAAGGCCTCGACCTCCCCCACCTGCGCACCGTTGGCGTCATTCAGGCGGACGCCGGCCTCAGCTTGCCGGATTTTGGTGCCAGCGAACGCACCTTCCAGCTCCTCGCCCAGGTAGTGGGACGCGTCGGCCGTTCGCATCATGCGACAACAGTAGTAGTGCAAAGCTACCAGCCAACCCACGTTGCCGTTGTCGACGGCCTTGCGCAAAATTATGAACACTTTTATGAGTCAGCGCTCGTAGAACGCCAGCGTGGTCTTTTCCCGCCTTTTAGCTATCTCCTCAAACTGACCTGCGTGTATAAAACCGAAGCCGCTGCTATCCGTAATGCCCAGCAGCTCGCTCGTACACTTCGAACCCACCTACCTAATGACGTTCAACTACTTGGCCCTACTCCTGCTTTCTATGAGCGTCAACGCGATACCTACCGCTGGCAGCTCGTCCTAAAATCGCCCCACCGCCAGCATCTCCAAGAAGCACTTAAACACCTGCCACCCACTCACTGGCAGTATGAGCTCGATCCTATGAGTCTCCTCTAGGGATCTGCTATACTTAAGGAAATGAAAAAAGAAGATATTATCACTCTACCCAACCCCCATCTGCGTCAGCGATCAGATCGTGTACACGTGATTACCGACGATGTCGTTAAGCTTGTTGATGATATGGTCCAAGCCTCACTCGACTGGGAAGATTCTCGCCCACACGAAATCAGCGCCGCTCTTGCGGCTGTTCAAGTAGATCGCCTCGACCGTGTCGTCATTATCCGCAGCGACTTTGAAGACAAGAAGTCTCGCGATTTTACACCGCTCGTTAATCCGGAAATCGTAAAGTACGAAGGTGAGCTAGTCGCCGACTACGAAGGCTGTCTTAGTGTCAGCAAAGTATATGGCAAAGTCCCTCGTTACTCAAAAATTCGTGTCAAAGCGCTCGACCTCGAAGGTAACGAAGTCCGCTTTAAGGCCGAGGGCTTCCTCGCTCGAGTTATCCAGCACGAAATCGACCACACCAACGGCGTCGTCTTTATCGATCACATCCGCGACCAACACAATGCATTTTACCGACTCGACGAGAAAGGCGAGCTACAACCCCTCAACTATGACACCGACATCCGCGAAAATAGTATTCTTTGGGACTGAGGATTTTAGCCTCACCGCCCTTACCGGCCTTATTGAAGCCGGCTATGATATCGCCGCAGTTATCACCAAACCAGACAGCAAACGTGGCCGCGGCCAACACCTGACTGCGCCAAGCGTCAAGGTTCTTGCTCAGCGTCACAACATCCCCGTCTGGCAGCCCACGGATCTCACCGATATCGCTGAAGACATTCGCGCGCTTCAGCCCGTTACTGGGGTCCTGGTCAGCTATGGCAAGATCGTTCCGCAGGAGCTCATCGACCTCTTCACGCCAGGTATCATCAATGTTCATCCGTCCCTGCTTCCAAAGTACCGTGGCCCGTCACCAATCGAGTCGGCCATCTTAAACGCCGATCCCTCAACCGGTGTATCCATCATGCAATTATCGCGCGCGATGGACGCCGGACCTGTCTACGCTGTCAAAAACCACCAGCTAACAGGTAGCGAAACCCAGGCCGAGCTTTATCATGCCCTAGCGGTCATCGGTACCGATCTTCTCCTCGAAACACTCCCGGCTATTCTCGATGGATCACTTATCCCAACCCCTCAAGATGAAAACCAGGCAGGCTACTGCCCGCTCCTACTTAAGGCAGATGGCTTACTGATCCCTGAAAAATTTACCGCCGACGAAGCCGCGCGCCGCGTCCGTGCCTACCTTAACTATCCAAAAGCCCGTATCACCCATGGCGATACCAGTCTCATTATCACTAAGGCTCACGTTGCGCCAACAAAAAATACACCGCTCGATATTCAGTTCAAAGACGGTGCATTTCTTGTGATTGATGAGCTCGTAAGCCCGCACGGCCGCCGCATGAGCGCCGATGCGTATTTACGCGGCCACTTAACCTAAAATTGCGTCGCGGTTCTTGATAATCTCTTGCTTAAGCTCCTCAAGGACCTCGGCAACGACATTCCGATAGTCAGGACGATTCACCTCGAGCCATTTCGTTGCCGCAAACTCCGCCTTTAGGCGCGGATCGTTTGCCTCGAGACCCGTTGACTGCTGCAGACGTGTGAATACTTCGTCAGTCTGATAACTAGGCATGTGCTGCGCCAGCCATGCACTGATCGCTTCTTCCTTACGGTCAATAATACCCTCAAACTCATCAAGCTGAGCATCACTCAAGCCGTCCGACAGCTTGGTGCCAACACGTAGTTCAAGCTCTTCATAAATATGCTGCAAAAACGCCTGCTTCTGCTCTTCCGGCAGCCGATCAAGGCCAAGATCCTGTAAAAATTTATCGTCTAGCTGAAACATATTCTACCGCTGCCCCTTATCATTATCTTGCTTTGATTATATCACCTACTTCAGGCTAATGCGCTGGCCAGCCTGGAGCCAACCATTCGCATCCGCCAGGCCATGCGCCTGCAGTTTCGCAAGCATCGCATCCTTAGCAGCGTCAATTTGATAGACACTAGGATTCGTCACACCCTGGCTATGCAGGTACTGTTCACTCAGGCTCCAAATAGAGTCACCCGACTTCACCGTATACCCTTCCATCCAGCTGCTAAAGCCTTCGAGTCCACCAGGCGTCAAGGTCGTGGCGCCAAATTCACCCGCAAATGCACCGGCAGCATCGCCGCTCGGACCACCACCAAGAGCATCGTGAATTGCGTCCGCCACTGCAGGAGTGTCGCTACCAGGAATAGCATTCTTACGCGCTTCTGCTTCAGCGGCCGCCTTGTCCGCCTCGGCCTGAGCGCGTGCGTCTTCCGGAGTTTGCGTATTTGCCTCAGGAACAACAGGGCGCTCACCACCATCCGTCTCCGCGCCGCCACCAATAAAGCGGTTGCCGTCGCCATTAAAGAACCCGCTGTCGATAGCAGCGTGAGCCGCCGTAGCCAGACCAGCACCCGCAACAATTGAAAGCACGCCAGCACCAACAGCCATACGCGTCTTACGTTGGCCGCGCTTCAATTCCCGCTCAGTAATATCCTCTTTATAGGCATTGATCTTTTCAATGAATTCACCGGAATCACCCTCAGCAGCCTGAGCAGCACCGGCCAGTTGATCGGCATCCGCTGTCCGCATGCTGCGCCCTTCTTTACCGAAATGCATCGCAAAACCACGCGCATACCGTGTAGCAGTCGTCGCGGCCGTTACCACACCGGCACCAATCGCCGCTGCACCAGCAACACCGGCTACGGCGCCAACTGCGGCACCGGCAATACCGACACCGACACCAAGAGCAAGGCCCTTCGCAATACGCGTCGCCACCTTGCCTTTAGTCATCCAGCCAATAAACTTACCGGTTGGCGTATTCGCTAGTTTTTCGGTAGTAGCCTGGTGGAGCTTAGCTTGTTCATCAAAAAGATACTTAGTAACTTCAAGCCTTTTATCTTCGTCACTCTTTGTCGGGTCGTTAAGATATGCCTCTTTCTCAAGTTTTCCAAGCGCAATCAGCTGGTCATTATAACGGGCGCGCGCAGCCTCGTATTCTTCACCACCCTTACCAGCAATACGCCCATGGCGTTTTGCCATCAGTGTCGCAAGCTCATCACGCAGACTAGCAAGCTCGCCGCGCCATTCAGCAAGCGTCGACTCATCCTCACGCTCTGCCGTAGCTACTGTCGAGTGCGTAGCAATATATTCATCTACACGACGCGCAAATACATCACGACCAGAATGATCATTCTCTAGATCCACCATATCCCCTCGTGAAGAAGGTCGCGTATACCACTCGTCGTCACTGACGCGGTCAATCGAAGCGTTACGAAGCGACTGACGCGCTTCATTATAATGAGCACTGCCTGGCTCTAGACCCTTGGCTTGCAAATAAGCATCAAGGCGGTCGTCGATGTTCGCGTTGAAGGTATCGATATAGTCCCCTCCAAATACATCTCCCTGACTACGGAGATTGTTCAGCTCATCCTTTTGAGCATCACGCCACTGTTCGGCCGTATCAATAGACATTACTGAGCGCTCACTGTCAGACAGCTCCGACTGAGGAGGCGTAGGTGTTGCGGTTTCAGGTGTAGATGTAGTCATATGGTGAACAAATTCCTTATGTTTTGGATAGTACCATAATAATCCATATAAGTCAATATAGTGGGTGTCTTTGCAACACCCACAAAAGATACTTGACAAAAATACAAATGCTGGTATATAATGCTCGCAGTATCAAGCCGCATAAGCATGATACGAACTTTCACACTCTGCTACTACTACGGTATGGATCAGGCGCCTCTCGCGTGAGATTCCCCTGATCCATACCGTATGCCTACTCCGGAGAGACATACTGTGTGGGATCCGATCCACAAACAACTGAATATAGTCCGTTTTACAATCCCTTCCCATACAACACTCTCAAGGAGAAACCCATGTTTAGTGCAACCGCAGCCCGTGCCGTAGCTGACCACGAGTTCGAGAAGACCACCGACCTCTTTGCCCTGGAACTCGAAGACCGCATCAAGAGTCTTTCGACAACCGAGCGCACTGATCTCATGAACAACCTTCTCGCTGTCGTCAACAACACCGACACCACCAAGGCCTTCGCCGGGGGTACCTACTCCCAGGCCAAGGCCAGCGATGGTTCGGCAGCCAAGGCACTTGGCGGCTCCAGCGTCGATCCTGAGCGCGAGGCGCTGACCACCCTGGTCAACTCCCCCGTACTCTCGACCGGCCAGAAGCAGGCCATCAAGCGCGTTCTCGCTGAACCCAAGGATCCGGGCCACATCAGGGTCGAATCCGACGGAACCCCCAGCGAGGTCAAGACGCTCCAAGGCGAGGTTACCAACCTCACTGCAGACGCCAACAACGCCAAGAAGGAACTGGCCGACGAGCGAGACGACTCCAAGTCGGGCTCTCTCGCGGCCAAGCTCAAGGCAGCTGGCGCCCCTGCAGGCACGGTCGACAAGGCAAAGGTCAAGACCGAGGCTGACAAGATCAAGGCGGCGCTCGACAAGAGCAAAGCCAAGGTCGGCTTCTTCAATGGCAAGCCCAACGGGCACCAGATTGACGAGGCAGACTTCAAAACGGCCACCAAGGCCGCCGAGGACATCCTCAACCTGGTCAAGTAGCAGTGTGTATCCCGCGAGGAGCGTGACCGTGGAACTACGAGTTCCCTTTCACGCTCCTCCGGGAGCACTACCCTCGAATATATGGCACCCGACTGGGTGTTTTTTGTTGTCTGTAACTATTCATTATAGAGATATTATTGACAAACTATAGTTCTTATGCTAATCTTAAACACATAAATCCAAAAAAACAAACAAGGAAATACCACCATGAGTGAAACACTCCCCCGTTCCGCTTCAGCTCCAAACAAAATTGACGTCGCTACCCCGACCACAGAGGAGTTGCACATCATCGTTAACGGTGAAGCGCCTACTCTTGATAGCAGTGACCGCCCGATCGATACCCCGGAGAATACACTCGACACTCGTGAAACCTCTCGATCAGCTGGCCTCTTGCGCCGTGTCGCAAGTTTCCTGGAGCAACGCGCCCTTAATAAGGCTCACACCGCAGCTCTTAAAGAGTACCGCGCTGCTGATAACCTTGACTACACCGACCACGTCGCCAAGCTAGCCGATTCCGACAACGAAACTTACCAGGCAACTGGCCAGAAGCTTCTCGACCGTGAGCACCGCCGCGAAGACCGTGCGGAATTTATCGACAACGCCTCGACATTCGCCCGCACCACCGGTGCAGCCGCACTGAATGCCGCTCGTACAACCGGTGAAGTTGCAGTCGGCCTTAGCTACCTGGCTGGTGAACGTATCGCAAAGAGTGCTAAAAGCACCGGTGAAGCCCTGAAGGACAAAGCCCTAGAAGCGACCGACAAGGTAAAGGATGTTACCGAAACCGGCATTCTATATGGCATGGAAGCCGTCGATACGGTGAAAAGCGCAGCCGAGACAGGCGTACTCTACGGCATGAACGCCATCGATGAAGCCAAGGACCATATTGTCGCCACTAAAGACGTTCTGCATATGCGACTCAAGGAATTCGCCGAAGCAGCCCGCAATCGTCGTACCGCTCGTCGCGCTAAATGGGCAGCACGCAAGCAAGATGCCCTCGAATTTATACAAGTCGTAAAGACCAATGGTGAAAATCTTGCTTCTGCCGCTATCGAGAAGGGTCAAGAAGTTATTGATACCGCCCGCAACGAAGGCCAGCGCGTGATCGGTGAAACGACTAACCGCATCAATACAGCCCGTGCCGCCGGTAGCGCCGCCCTAGAGGCCTACGCCGCCACTACTCAGGCTCACAATGAGCAGAATAAGTTATAATCAACGTAGCATTTAACACAGAAAGATATCAACATGGATCAGCACATAACCAAAGAGACCCTAGAGAGTGTCGGCATTGCCGTAAAGCCTGAAGACGAAGCGGCACTGCTTGACCACCTTAATACTACCCTTCAGGAGCGTGTCGGACTAGAAATCATCGACAGCCTCAACGACGAGCAGCTCGCAGTTCTCGCTGACATCCAGGAGAACGGCGATCCGCAAACGGTTCAGCAGTGGCTAATCGACAACGTCCCTGAGCTAGATGAGATCAAAAAAGATGAAATTGATATCCTTCTCGGTGAACTTGCCGAGAATACCGATGGCATCAACGCTACTGCCTAGCTAGTCATCAAATTGAAACAGCCTGTTTTGCGACAGGCTGTTTTCATTACGTAGCCTAATGTCGACTACTTGTAATCAAGTCGAGCACCTCTTGCGGCAACATACCCGGCCTACTAATCCCGTAGCTACCCTCGGGCGTTAGGTAGGCCCAGTCACGTGCAACAAGTTCGGGACCAACTCGTGACAGTAGGTTTGCTTGATCAGTAGCGTCAGTAATATTCACCTCGGAAAAAGTTTGGTACCACCCTTCTCCGTCTTCAACTGTTAACGCCTCAGCGCTGTAAGCTGGCGCAGCGGAAGGTAGCGGCGAAACAGGTGGGCGTGGTGGAGTTTCGGGTGGAGCTGACGGCGGCGATGGTGATGGCTCCGGCTTGCCGACCGGCGACTCCGATACACTAGCCGATGGCGTAGGTGTTGGGCTTGGCGAGTCCGTTGGACCGCCCACTGGAGGGTTGCCGTCAAAGAAGTCGGTGATTTTGCCAAAGTCTATAAAC
>CAMPGV010000016.1 GCA_946885745.1 uncultured Candidatus Saccharibacteria bacterium
GCTACCAAGAAAAAAGTCTTAGCAATTGCTAGGACTTTTTTCTTTGGTGAATAGTGACGACGGTATTTAATGTGAACGGCACAGCGCACTACTATGGAAGTGGTGAGTCCTGGCCCTTGTCTTGGTTGTGCAGGAAGTGGTCTTTAGCTTCTTCAAGAGATATTTTTTTCTCCCTCGCTATCTGCTCAATCTTTTCTCGTTGTTCTGGATTATCCATTATATCCTGCGCTTTATCGCGTAGATCATCAACCATACTCATAAGGACACCTCCTTTATTGTTACGCACAGTCTACTATAAAAGCCTCGATGTATCGTGGCTATAAGATATGTTACTGACAACGAAGAGTCGGCTTCACAGAGAACGTATAGGAAGGGTAAGTGGGCGATTAAGCGGCAAGTTTTGCGGCAGCTACACGAACGGCCTCGCTCCAGCTGAGGAAGGCGTGCGGCGTCGCGGCAAGCTCGCTGGCGGTGAGCTGGTACTTGATAGCCAACGAGAGCTCATGAATGATCTCGGCTGCGTGCGGTGCAACAACCGTCGCGCCAATAAGGACACCCTTTTGATCGGCAATGAGTTTGACGAAACCGTCACGGAAGTCACTCGTGTTGGCACGAGCAATGATATTGAGTGGTGCGGTTGCTTTCTTGATATGGAGATCACGCTTTAGGCAGTCGTCTTCACTCAGGCCTACGGTTGCTATGCCGGGGTGGGTAAATGTCAGGCGTGGCGTCGCGGTGTAATCAGGGGTAATGCGGCTCTTTGGGTGGAGGATATTATGAGCGGCAACGCGGCTTTCTAGAAGCGCTGTGTGGGTGTGGCTGGAGTGGCCGAGTACATCGCCGGCGGCAAAGATATGTCGAGCACTGGTTTGAAGGTTGCTGCTGACTTCAATACCTTTTGGTGTGTACTGCACGGCTGCATTTTCAAGACCGAGATCAACGCTTGGTACGCGGCCAGTGGCAACCAGTACTTCATCGACACGCACGGACTTTTCGACACCGCCGCGGGTGTAGGTGACACGTTTGCCGATGCCGTCTTTGACGACCGCAAGGGTGCGTGTTTGTGTGAGGCTTGTGACACCTTTTTGTTCTTTTAGGAGGCGCTCCATGAGGATACCGACTTCTTCATCTTCCCGAGGGAGGACACGGCTGGCGATCTCGGCGAGGTAGACTTTAGTACCGAAAATAGCCATCAACTGAGCAATCTCTACACCAATTGTGCCGGCACCGATAATGTAGAGGCTTTTTGGTGGACGTATCGCTTCCATGATGGTGCGCGGAGTGGCGTATGGGACGTCGGCGAGACCCTGGATGTCAGGCGTCACCCAGTGTGATCCAGTGGCAATCAGGAAATGTTCACTCGATAGGTGACGACGGTTGATACTGATCTCATGTGGCGACAAGAAGTGGGCAGTTCCCTGGAACGCATCAATCCCCTGGCTTTCGTAGTACTTACGGTTACCGCCAGCACCAGTGCGTTTAACGGCCAGTTCCTTCCAGGCACGAATACTTGGATAGTTATAGCCGAGCGTAGTTGAGCGAAGGCCAAAGCGGGCGCCATGGCGCGCTTCATCGTAGAGCTGGGCGGCATGAAGGAGGGCTTTAGTCGGTACGTCACTCCAGTTTGGTGAGTCGCCACCGAAGGTGTCGGCCTCAATAATAGCAACGCGCTTACCGGCGCGTGCGGCAATAGTAGCCGCGGCGCTACCGCCGGCGCCACTGCCGATAACGATTAGATCATAGTCGAATGTTGGTTTTCGTGCCATAGTGTCTCCTTAGATGACCAAGCGGTGGTGTTTGTATAAATATGCTGCTTCAGGGTGGAGGTTGGTGAGGGCGTCGGTGGCTTTCCGTCGAAGGTCGCCGCTGGTTACCTCGGGTTTGGTGTCGCACCATTTGATGACGATGTCACAGACGGTGTTTGCGGTCAGTTCGGCCTCACCCTCCGGGCTGCGAACGCTCAGACAGGCGGCACGGATACTGGCGTGGAGCTTGGTTCTATCGAGCGGCTCACTCGGGCGTCGCCCGCCACGCTTGACGATATCGATTGCCCGTCCCACTAGAGGCCTCCTCCAAGAACACCAGAGGTCATGACTTGTTCGACATAGACGTAAAGGCCGAGCACGAGCAGGCCGCTTCCGGCAGCAAATTGCAAGAAGCGCTTGTTGGCTTCGCGCCAGCGTTGAATGTGGCTGAGTTTGTGACCACCGCCGACAAGCATCGCGACGACGAGAAGTGGGAGAAGTGAGATCGCAAGGTACAGGATAATACCGACAGCTTGGTAGGCTGGCGCTAAGCTAGCAATAGAGAGTGCGGCCAGTAAGAGCGGCCCCATAATGAAGAGAACTTCAGCAAGTACACTGGCGATGCCGAGCGAGAAAGCTTCGGCACCTTGCTTGGTGCTTTTTGTGCGGTCACTCAGGAAGCGTGCCATGCTGCGCGGCAGCCATAGACTTGTGCCTGCTTCGCGGCGATAGTAGAAGGCCCAGACGGCGACGCCCAATCCGATCATAACGCCACAGGCGATCGACCAGATAAACGGTGAAGCGGGAATGTAGCCAGGTTGGAAGATGAGTACCCCAAATGACAGAAGCAGCAAGGTCATGATTGCGGTTCCGAAGATGAAGCTACTGGCAAGGTGCATGAGGCGGCCGTGAGCGGTCTTGCTGCCAATGGCGTGGCCACTAAGGAGTGTCAGAACACTAACGCTCAGTTGGAAACTGGCGTGGATGATGGCTGAAAAAGCGATTACAGCAAGGGTAGCGAGCATGTGTTTTTGTTTTAGATTACCTCTAGCATTATTATATAGCATAAGCAGCAGAAAAGTATCAAAAATCTGACAAAATGGTATTGCTTTTTTAAAGCTTTTATGCTTAAATAAGTACATAAAACAATCAAAACAAAAAGGAAGCAAACAACAATGGATATTTCTTCTGCGGAAATCGAGCAAGTCACTATTTCGGATGTACTTGAGCTCGCTACCTGGAACCGTCCACGCACCTCTGAAGAGCTTCGCACCTTCGTCGAATCTCGCCACTCTACCCTGCCTGACGACCTCGCTATTGAGTAGTTAGTGAAATTGTTCACATTTCTGTGCATTGGCTGATGCTATGCTGGGGGCAAGACAGATTAATAAGGAGTCCCTCATGGCAGTAGTAAACCGTCAAACGACTGAAGTTCGTGAGACAAGTGATAATCTCGATAACACTAATGTGTCAGCGCCTGGAAGTGTCGTTGATCGCGCGGATGGTCCGTTGGTATTTCATAAGATCGTCTGGTATATTGCGGGCGTCATCATCGCCCTCCTAGCGTTACGTGTGATTTTTCTTCTGCTGGCCGCTAACCAAGGTTCACCTTTTGTTGACTTAATTTATGGCCTTAGTGGTGTCTTTGCTTGGCCGTTCTTCGGTGTCTTTGGCTACACTCCGGCCTATGGTCAATCGGTACTTGAGATTAGCAGTATCGTTGCAATGGTTATCTACGCGTTAATTGCCTGGGGTATTGCAAAGCTAGCTACTCTGACGAGCAATCGAACTGACATTTAGTTTGGCTACAATAAAATAGCCGCCCATGTAGGCGGTTATTTTATTTGGCATGATCGCGAAGATGCGCGAAACGTTCACGGAGTTCACGGCGCCAGTCGTGGCTGTCGCCTGAATGTGCCAGGGTGGTCGTGATTGCTGTGTGATCAGATAAGTGTGCGTCGCCCGATGTGTCAAAGTCGCTAAACTCATATGATTTCGGGATGAGGAAGTAATCATTGCGCTTATTCCAGCTTGGGAATGACAGGTACGGGAAGACAGTTGAAGCGCGGTAGCGGTCCTGCCATAGCTCTGCGCTGTCTTCGAGTCGGTCGAGGTTGAAATCACCGACAATGATGCGATTTTCGCCCCGCGCCTGCAGTATGTCGAGTAGCTCAATGAGCTGAGGTGTCGCAAAGTCAAAGTCGTCGGTGATTGAGAAATGAACATTGGCAATCTTAACGACATGATGGTTAATCATGATGTCGAGCAGTTGCACGATTCGCTGATGGGCATCTCGTTCGTCCTGTTTTAAAACGATAGTGTCTGTCTTAAGGATCGGGTGGCGGCTGATTGCTGCGAGGCCTTCGCGGTAGACAGGGTGCTCGAGGCCAACTTGCAGGCGACTGATGGTGCAGTTTTCGTATCGGTAGCCAAGTTCGGCGTTAAGGAGTTCGGCCGGATTGTGTGCTGAAAGTTCCGGCAGATAAACGACCTCTTGAAAGAGTACAACGTCAGGGGATTCCTGGCGCAGGTAGGCGAGGATGTTTGGTTTTCGCTCTTCCCAGTGTTCAAATCCTTGGAGATTGAGAGACGTTATTTTCACTCTTCCAGTAAAGCACTAGCATGACAAAAATAATAGAATGCGACACGTAAAATCACGCCCGTTCAGTGGCGGAAGGTCAAGTGCTATTTACAACGTTGTGGGGTGTTCGACGAAACGCTTCGGGCGGGCCAAGCGGTTCCTGAGCGCGTTCAATCGGTTGATTTTTTTCGACCAATAAATCATAGTGGAAGGCAATGGATCAGCTAGAGAAAATACGTCATTTATTTACGCAAAGCCTTCCCCTCTTTAATGCGCTCGGTGACCCTATTCGTCAGCAGCTAATTTTGCTCATGCTGGATGGGTCTCGGAAATCCGTCGCTGAACTGGCTGCTCAAACCGATCTGTCGCGACCAACGATTTCGCACCATTTGAAGATCCTCAAAGATGCGCATATCGTAACGAGCCAGAAGGTGGGAAGAAAGATCTACTATCGTCCTACTATGGGGCGATATTTTACTTCGGTTGCCGAATTAGCGGTGACCGTTGACGAGCTAGACGTAGAGAAAGGAAACAAGCAGTAGTCGTTGCAAAGGCAGCTCGATAAGCATCCGCCACACATCTTGATTGAAGGCGAAGAGTAAACATCAAGAAAATACCCCCATCTTTCGATGAGGGGATTTTCTTGGTAGCAGCGACAGGTTTCGAACCTGTGACCTTAGGCTTATGAGTCCTACGCTCTAACCAACTGAGCTACGCTGCCACAATTACTCTGGTGATTGTAGCAGATACTGAAGGGTTTTTCTAGAGGCCTGGAAGGCTCTTGTAAATTTATGCCCAAGTGCTACACTTTGACTATCGTTTGATATTTACACTCAGGGGGGTGGATATGTCTGGGCAAGCGAGGTTGTTTAACGTCTGTTCGGTTCATCAGGGAGGTGACTGCGAGTATCGCCACGGCTTCTGTGAGAAGATCGACCCGCATCGGGTCGTGTTGCCACGAGAGTATGTCGGCCTGCGCACGATCATGGACTTTGCCGAGGCCTGCTTCCGGCACGATGCCAATGTTGGCTGGCGTGCCTGGTGGGTGCTGCTGTACGATGAAGTGCATCATAAGTTGCTACGGTTGGACTCGGATTTCACAGGGCATCAGGAAGAATTGGGTATCCGGCATATTGCCACCGGGCTTAGTCGCTGGGAGTATGTCGATCAGGGCGGAAGCCCTCGGGATATCCTTGATCCTGAGCAGTGGATGATGGGTCGCGAGCAGATTAAGCTGGCGTATTACAGACTATGTAACAGTAATGTTGCTAAGTTTGGAGAGGCGGAGCGGCTTTTTCTGTACACGTGGTCCTGCCTTATTTAGGTGACTGAACGTATGGTCTCAACCATAACCTGCCAGCCGGAAAGCCCGGCTGGCAGGACTCACCTTTGGTCTTAAGTGTCGTGCTTGAGGGTAAAGGTGAGGTCGAATATTCGTACCATTTTTAAGCGCTAAGCGTTATACTAAAAGTACCACGTGATACTCACTGGCTTCTGCAGCTAAGCGTCCCTCACGACAGGTCATTCAATTGTCTTCGGAGGCTTGCTAGAAACGGGCAAGTAGACGGGCAATACAATCAAAAACGTTTCTCTAACTAACCTTTAGAGGATTTTTGATATGAATGACGAAACTTTTTTAAACGAACGAATTGATGTTGTCGTGACATTTGGCGAGGGGTTAAATCTGTGCCGGCCTGTAAAATTTCGCAGAGCCAGCGGCCGAGAAATTGAAATTACGGAGTTGGGGTTACGGCATCCGACTGCTCATGGCGCACGGACGGTGCATATCTTTGATGTGACAGACGGCGGCGCGGATTATCGACTGGAGTTTGATAGCGAGCGACTGACCTGGCACCTTACCCGAGAGGCGGATCACTATGAATAAATGGTCGTCGTACATCCCACTCGAGACACGCCTTAGGGTCGATTCTGAACGCGGCGCACGACGCCGGTTCCGGCGCGGCCTACAAGGTGCATTAATTAGAATCTATGATTTCTTTGAACAAGGAGGTCATGGTGAATGATGACTACAACCCGGCTCGTCCGCTGATTATGCATATCGATCTCAATAGCTGCTTCGCGACAGTCGAGCAGCAGTCTCGCCCACTGCTTCGCTACCGGCCGGTAGCGGTCATGAACCGCCGCACCGAACATACGGCGGTTGTCACGGCGAGTTACGAGGCCAAGCAGAAGGGTGTGAAAGTCGGCATGCGTTACAAAGAGGCGCGCAAGCTGGTGCCGGATTTGGTTGCACTCGAGAGCGACCCGGCAAAGTATCGGTATGTTTACCATCGTTTGCTGGATATTATGAGCGACTACAGCGCGCACGTCACAATGAAAAGTATCGACGAGGGGGTGATTGATTTTACGCAAACCACGAGCTCTATTCGCGACCGTCCACTGGAAGAGATTGGTCTGGAAATCAAGCAGCGACTGCGCGAAGAAGTCGGCAATTATATGCGCTGTAATGTGGGGATTGGGACAAACCGCTTCCTAGCTAAAACCGCTGCCGGCCTCCATAAGCCGGATGGTCTTGATGTGATTGATCACACGAACCTACGCGCGGTCCTAGGCAGCTTGAAGCTGACGGACTTAACGGGTATCGCAACTCATAATGAGCATCGGCTCAATAGCGTTGGTATCTATACGCCCCTTGAATTTCTTGACGCTGATCCAGTGACGCTTCGAAAAATGGTCTTTAAGAGTATCGTCGGCGAGCAGTGGCATCGGCGACTGCGCGGCTGGGAAGTCGATGATGTGTCGCATGACGTCAAGACGGTGGGACGGCAGTACGTACTTGAGGAACGGGGGTTGTCGTTTCACCAGATTGCAAAGCGCCTTCACAATTTGTGTGAGTCGGTCGGGTCGCGCCTTCGATCACAGCAGCGTGTGGCCCGCGGGGTGTATGTGTATGTGAAGACTGACGACCGGCAGTATTGGCATGCGCGACACATGGCCCCATTTCCCTTTTATAGCGACCAGGCGATATATGCCCAGGCGTGCGGCCTTATGGCGCAGGCACCGGCGGGTATTCGCGAAATAGGAGTGAGCTGCTACGAGTTAACCGAAGACAGTGATCCGCAACTTAGTCTTTTTGGTGACCAGGTGGCCCGTGAGCGAGCAGTCACGGAAGTGGTCGATACAATTAATCGTCGCTTTGGTGAGCGAACGATCCACTCGGCAGATACTTTGGATACGCAGCGAATTGTGAAGCAAAAAATCCCTTTTGGCAGCACTCGCTATCTCTAACGGGCGGGTTGCGCGGCTTGTGATAAGGAGTTGAAGAATGGTATAAATAGAACATATGAAAGCGTGGGCACGCAAACAAATAGGGTTTACTATCGTGGAACTTTTGATCGTGATCGTGGTGATTGCGATTTTGGCCGCTATTACTATTGTGGCGTTTAATGGCATCCAGGCGCGGGCAGCCAACAGTCGCGTACAATCTGACATCAAGAATGTGCAAAAACTGGTCGAAGCCTACAATGCCATGAACGGCAGCTACCCTTCGACTGGTAGTCTCAATACAGTCCGTACCGATGACAACTGTACAGGGGGTACGAGTCAGGCTGATTGGGTGCCGAGCGTAACTGAGACCTTGCCCCAATCGGAAGCAAATAGGGGTATCGGTGGTTTGCGTGGATGCTATATGTATTCTAGCGACGGAACGAGCTATGTGATTAGTGCATGGAATGGCGTGCATGGCGGGCCGCAGAAGGCGGCGATGTATCGTCGCCTCGGCTTTCGTGAGATAACCCTCATAAGCTCCAATGCCTATTACTGTAATCATGTGAATATTGGCGGCAGCTCAACCGGTACGTATGTTGAGGGTAGCGATCACTATAAGTATTCATTTACGGTATCAAATATTACGAGCTGCAATGAGACGCCACCGGCCGGGGCGTAATATACTAGGTACATGAATAAGTCATTCCTGTTTTTCTTTGCAACTATTGGCGGCCTTGTTGGCGGCTACCTGCCGCTATTGATGGGTAACGAAGATATAAGTCTGAGTGTGCTCACTGGTACAGTGGGTGGGTTGCTCGGTATTTGGCTTGGTGTTGTGATTGCCAAGCGTCTCGGTTAGGTTCGCGTGAAGTACCTCGTCGCAGTTAGTGGGGGTGTTGATTCGGTGGTATTGCTCCATAAATTAATCGAGGAGCACAGACACGAATTGATTGTGGCGCATTTTGATCATGGAATCAGAGGTGATTCAGCGGCGGATGCGCGCTTTGTTGAGGCGCTAGCTCGTGGGTATGGGGTGCCGTATGTGAGTAAGCGAGCAGAACTTGGGCCGGGTGCGAGCGAGGAGATCGCGCGCCGCTATCGGTATTCGTTTTTGCAGCACCAGGCGGCAAAGCACGAGGCAGCGATTGTCACGGCGCATCATGCTGACGATATCATTGAGACTATTGCTCTCAATGTGGCTCGTGGTACGGGGTGGCGCGGAGTGGCGGTGCTCGGTCGTGAAAAGGTAGTGCGTCCATTGCTGCAGCTGACAAAGAGACAGATTATTGACTACGCCCTTGAGCATCGGCTGGAGTGGGTAGAAGACAGTACGAATCAGGAGGCCATCTACGTTCGTAATCAGTTGCGTCGCAGGATTGCTCGGCGCCTGGAGGTGTCTACTCAGTTGGTACTTTTGGAGCTATGGGCTAGACAGTGGCGGTTGCGTCGGGATATTGAAGGGGAAACGCGTCATTTGTTAGGTGATGCCGAGGAATATAGCCGGTACTTTCTGACGAATATCGACGAAGCTGTTGCACATGAGCTGCTGCGTGCGGCTGTCCTGCGAGCGAGCGGCAGTGGCCCAACGCGACCGCAGTGCGAACGTGCGCTGCTGGCAGTGAAGACTGCTAAGGCGGGGACGATTTTTGAGCTGGGTGGTGCGGTACGACTTAAGTTTTCGAAGCGGACTTTTGTTGTCGAAGCACAGCGGTAAATGCTATTATTATAGGAGTGGGATTATTCTCTTAGCAGCTAGCATTTGAAAGGATTAACAGATTTTATATGGCAACGAAGCAACAACCACCAAAAAAGAAGCTGAGTAACGCCTTACGACTGACGCTTTTTTGGGCGATTCTGGTATTCGTGGTTTTGGCAGTGATTGCGGCAACTTCACCACAGAATAGCTTAAAGACCGTACCGCTTACGGAAGTGACAGAACGTGCCAATAAGGGCGAGATTAAGCGACTTGAAATTCAGGGTAATGAGATCAAAGTGACCCCGAAGAATGAAGACAAGCCGACAGAGGTTTCTGTTAAAGAACCTGGTAGTAGCATTTACGAACAGGGCCTTGAAAAGGGTAAGACAGTTGTCGAAGTTAAGCAGCCGTCTGAAACGGGTAATACTCTTTGGAATATTGCCCTGATTATCGTTCCGGTACTTCTTATTGCTGCCTTCTTTATGTTTATGATGCGTCAGGCTCAAGGTCAGAATAACCAGGCTATGGGCTTCGGTAAGAGCAAGGCGAAGCTTTATGGTATCGATAAAGAGAAGGTACTCTTCGATGATATCGCCGGCAACGATTCAGCTAAACAGGATCTTGAAGAGGTAGTTGACTTCCTGAAGCATCCAAAGAAGTACGAAAGCCTTGGTGCGAAGATTCCAAAGGGTGTATTGCTCGTAGGTAATCCGGGTACTGGTAAGACGATGCTAGCTCGTGCGGTTGCTGGTGAAGCAAATGTGCCATTCTTTAGTATCTCTGGTTCTGAATTCGTAGAAATGTTTGTTGGTGTAGGTGCAAGCCGCGTGCGTGACCTCTTTGCTAAGGCTAAGAAGAATGCTCCGGCAATCATTTTTATCGATGAGATCGATGCCGTCGGCCGCAAGCGCGGTAGTGGTATGGGTGGCGGCCACGATGAACGTGAGCAGACACTTAACCAAATCCTTGTTGAAATGGATGGTTTTGAAACCGGTACAAACGTGATTGTTCTCGCGGCAACTAACCGCGCCGATGTACTTGATCCAGCGCTCCTGCGTCCTGGCCGTTTCGACCGTCGTACGAATATCTTGTTGCCTGAGCGCAAAGATCGTGAAGCTATTTTAAATGTTCACTTCAAGAAGAAGCCGATTGATGACACAGTCAAGATCGATGCTTTGGCAGCTAAGACTGCCGGCTCAAGCGGTGCTGACCTAGCGAATATCGCTAACGAAGCAGCTATCATTGCCGCCCGCCGTAATGCGAAGAAGATCAGCAATGCCGACTTGACTGAAGCCTTTGAAAAGGTGGCAATTGGTCCAGAGCGTAAGACAAAGGTCATGAACGAAAAGGAAAAGGAGCTTACAGCCTACCACGAAGCTGGCCACGCTATCGTTGGTCATGTCCTACCAGACAGCGATCCTGTTCACAAGGTTACGATCATTCCACGTGGCGGTACTGGTGGCGTAACATGGTTCCTTCCACCTGAAGACAAAAGCTATACCAGTGTCGTTGAGTTTAAGGATATCCTAGCTCGTGCACTTGGTGGACGTGTTGCCGAAAAGATCATCTACGGTGACGATCATATTACAACTGGTGCTGGATCCGACCTGCGCAAGGCGACCGAGATTGCCCGTGACATGATTATTGAGCAGGGTATGGGTAATAAGCTGCGTGACCAGGTCTTCCATGAGGATAATGGTGGTATGGTATTCGATAAAATCACCCACGAACGTCCATACAGTGACGATACGGCCAAGGAGATTGACCGCGAAGTTGAGCAGCTTATTAAAGAAGCTGCCAAGCGAGCTGAGGCGGTGATCAACGAAAACCGTGCTAGCCTCGATAAGCTTGCCAAGGCCCTACTTGAAGAAGAGACGATCGAAGAAGAAGCGGTACGCGATATCCTTAAGAGTACAAAACTGCCAAAGGAGGCCATGCTTTACTAGCTCGGCTAATCTGATCTGACATGAGTCGAGTTCGTAGCGTCGTCGCTTTGGCGAATAAGAAGGTTACTATCCAGCTGGCAGCGTGGCTGCTAGCTGGCTCTTCGCTTTTGTCGCTGCTCTTTGGATTCTGGCGCATGCGTCTTTTGAACGCCGCCTATTACGATAGTTATCCAACTGGTTACGACGCTTATATCGCTGCCTTTACGGTGCCGGATTTCATGTTCTTTATCCTGGTGTCGGGTGCGCTATCGGTCACCTTTATCCCGGTGTTTAATCAGCGTCTTCAGAAGGGTAATAAGAAATCAGCCTGGCAGCTTTCGACTAGTATGATCAACTTCATGGCCCTGGTAACCTTGGTTGCTAGTATCTTGATCATTGCCTTTGCAGATCCGCTTATGCGCTATGTGATTGCGCCGGGTCTCAGTGAATCGGGTATGGCACTTGCGATTAGTATGACCAGGGTGATTGCGGTTAACCCGCTGCTCTTTGCAGTGGCAACGGTGATTGCCAGTATTCAGCAGGCGGTGGGGCGATTTACATTTTACGCTATGGCACCAATCCTTTATAACATCGGTATCATTATCGGTATCAAGGTCTTCACAGGCGGTATTTACATTGGCGACACAGTGCTCTTTGAAGGCGGTATTATGGGTGTTGCACTAGGTGTAGTCCTCGGTGCAATGTTGCAGTTGATTGTCAGTTCGATTGGTCTGGTGGGTCTTGGTTTCGATTATCGATTTAAGATTTATTGGAAAAATAAAGGCTTTCGCAAAGTGCTGTCGCTACTGCCGGCGCGCTCGCTTGACCAGGGTATGGATTATCTGGTGGGTATTGCTGAGACGAACATCGCCTCACGTTTCCAGGCGGGTACGCTTGTTGCGTACAATCAGGCATCAACACTCCATATGGCGCCAATTAACTTGATTGGCGTGGCGATTAGTACGGCAGCTTTCCCTCGCATGACAGAGCGACTGAGTCAGGGTCGCGCCGATCTGTTTAAGAAAGAGCTGCAGACAATTCTTCGCGTGATTATCTGGCTGGTGTTGCCGGTGAGCGTGATTACATTTTTTACGCGTGGTTATCTTGTAAACTTCATCAAAAATGGTGGTGACGTGCTGATGGCAGGGCTCTTGGGCGCGCTGGTGATAGCGATCCTTTTCCGTTCGATTTATCACATTGCAGCCCGTACCTTCTACGCCCAGCAGGATACCAAGACGCCAATGTATATTTCAATTTTTACAATTGCACTCAATATCGTCCTCGCAATTTGGTTTGCAATCACTCTTGAGCTTGGTGCGTATGGCTTGGCCTTTGCGCAGTCGCTGGTTGCGGCAGTTGAGGTGGCCATCTTGTTCGTGATCATGGCGAAGCGCATCAACGGGTTGTTTGACCGTGTTTTTACGCACGCCATAGCACGTATGGTAAGTGCTACTGGGTTTATGTCGGTAATTAGCTATACCTGCGTGCAGCTCTTTCAGCTGCAGGGAGATAATGAAGGCTTTTACACGACTTTTCCGAAGTTCTTTATCATCGCCGGACTCAGTATGGCGTCGTACGTTGCCTTTTGTCATATGCTGAAGCTTGAGGAGGCGAGGCCGATTATCGCCCGTGCTCGCAAGATATTGTTTAGCCAGAACCTAGGTAAGTAGTAAGCCAAGCTTTGCATGGAATAGCGCAACTCGAGGAGAGGTCGGTTATCTCTCTAGGGCTCGGCGTGGTATAATTGACCTCTGGAAGTATGAAGCAGCAACAGATTAGAAATTTTTGTATTATTGCTCACATTGATCATGGTAAGTCGACCTTGGCTGACCGCATGATGGAAATGACGAGCACAGTTGAAAAGCGCGATATGAAATCGCAGCTGCTTGATAGCATGGATCTTGAGCGTGAGAAGGGGATTACCATTAAGCTGGCCCCGGTTCGTATGCGCTATAAAGACCATGACTTAAATCTGATTGATACGCCAGGGCATGTTGACTTTAGCTATGAAGTGAGTCGCTCGCTTGAAGCTTGTGAAGGTGCTATTTTGGTGGTTGATGCTAGTCAGGGTATCCAGGCGCAGACGCTCGCTAATGTGTACTTAGCGCTGGCGGCCGATCTAACGATTATTCCGGTGCTGAATAAAATCGACTTGCCGGCTGCTGACGTGCCACGTGTTTCGGCGGAGATTATTAATCTGCTTGGCTGTGATGAAAGCGACATCTTAAAGATCAGTGCCAAGACTGGCGAGGGAGTACCGGAGGTGCTTGATGCTGTGCTGGAGCGTATCGCTCCGCCACAAGGTGAAACGACAGCTCCGACTCGCGCTCTGATCTTTGATAGTTACTACGATGACTATCGCGGCGTGATTCTCTATACCCGTGTCGTTGATGGTGCGATCAAGAAGGGTGATACGATCGAAATGCTTGCAACAGGTGCGCATGGAATTGCTCTTGAAGTCGGTGCGCTTAACCCGACGATGAAGGCCGAAGAGGACATCGCGACTGGTGAAATCGGGTATATCGTCACCAACCTAAAGACGACTCGTGACGCCCGTGTCGGTGATACCGTTACCGTTCGTCGTGCGCACGCTGAACAGCCACTGCCGGGCTACCAACACGTTAAGCCATTTGTGTACGCTGGCTTCTTCCCTGTATCAAACGAAGATTACCAAGACCTTAAAGATGCGGTTGAGAAGTTGAGCCTTAGTGACAGTGCGCTTCAGTTTGAGCCGGAAAATTCGCCGGTTCTCGGCTTTGGTGTGCGTATTGGTTTCTTGGGACTTCTGCATATGGATATTATTCGTGAGCGTTTGGAGCGTGAGTATAATCTTGATCTTGTCGTCACCAACCCCTCGACTGACTACCACATTATTTTGAACAACGGCGAAGAAGTCGACATCAAGTCAGCCAGTGATCTGCCTGACCCGTCGAAGATTTCAGAGATTCGTGAGCCGTGGATCAAGGGCGAGATCGTCGTACCGCAAGAGTACATTGGCGCGGTGATTCAGCTGATTGTCGGTAAGCGTGGTCTACAGAAGAACCTCAGCTACATTGATGAGCGGGCTCTGATTAGCTTTGAAGCGCCACTTGCCAATCTCTTGACTGATTTTTACGATCAACTCAAGTCGGTAACCAGCGGTTACGGTAGCTTTAACTACGAACTCGATACTTACCGCCAAGAGGATCTTGTGAAGGTGGACTTCTATGTGGCAAATGAAATTGTTGACGCGCTCAGTGTGATGGCGCACCGTTCGGAGAGCCAGCGTCTTGGTCGCGAGACTGTCGATAAGCTCAAGGAGGTGATTCCGCGACAGAGCTTCCAGGTGAGTCTTCAGGCGGCGATTGGCGGCAAGTTTATTGCCCGTGCCGATCTTTCGGCCTACCGAAAAGATGTGACCGGTTACCTCTATGGTGGTGACGTCAGTCGTAAGAAAAAGCTGCTCGCCAAGCAGGCGAAGGGTAAGAAGCGAATGAAGCGCTTTGGTAAAGTTGATATTCCGTCTGAAGCCTTCACGGTCATGCTCAAGCGTGACTAGTGGTAAAATAGAGGGAATGGATACGCTTGAACACTTGATTACAAATTACCAACCCTCTGATGCTGCGATCGATCTTGTTCGTAATACGCATATTACGCTCCTTGTCGGCATTTCTGGTGCCGGTAAAGACACGATCAAAAAACGATTGCTCGCAGATAGTGACTATCGGGATATTATTTCTCACACCACACGTGCACCGCGTAGCAATAATGGTGTGCCAGAAGTTGCTGACGTTGACTATCACTTTATTGACGAGGCCGAGGCACGTCGTATGGTTGAGGGTCAAGAATTTATTGAAGCTAAGTATGTGCACGGAACGGTCTACGGTACAAGCGTCAGCGAGCTGCGACAGTCGTATGACCAGCGTAAAATTGCGATTACTGATGTGGATGTTCAGGGGGTGGCTGAGTATAAGGACTTGGCGCAGTCAGTGGTGGCAGTCTTTATTTTACCGCCAAACTACAGCGCTTGGCGGCAGCGCTTGGCGGCGCGCTACGCTACTTTGGAAGAGTTTGAGGCCGAGTGGCCAAAGCGTCGTGACAGTGCAATTGCCGAACTGACCCACGCACTTGAGGTGCCGTACTATCACTTTATCGTGAATGATGAGCTGGATGAGGCGGTGCGTATTGCAGACGAGATCGCTCACCATGGAGATGTCTTTAATCGCAAGGATGACGAGTTGCGCATTCGCGCTCGCGACCTGCTCGAGGCAATTAAGCTGAGCGTCTAGCACTCTTGTTGAAAGAGTGCCAAAATTAGTCTATACTAATGATATGACAGATCGTCAGATTGCTATTTTAGCCGCCATTATTGAGCAGTACGCAGAAATCGCTGCTCCAGTTGGGAGTGTGACGCTCGCCAAGTTATTCAATGTTTCGAGCGCAACGATTCGTAGCGAAATGGCCCGTCTTGAAGAGATGGGAATGATCATGCAGCCACATACCAGTGCAGGACGTATTCCAACCGACCAAGGATATCGCTTTTACGTTAATAGTTTGACCGAGGCGAGCGCAGGGCAGACGCCGTTGCTTGATCGCAGCGCACGAGCACTTGCGGCACGCGTGAATACCCACGGAGATCGCGCCGACCGTGCTATTCGTAGTGCGGTTGATAGCTTGGTAGAGCTGACACAGAACCTCGGTATTGCCACCATTGGCGACGAGCTTTATATGAACGGTATTGGTAATCTCTTTAGTCAGCCAGAATTCTTAAATGGCCAGCACGTTCAGGCAGTGGCGCGACTGCTTGATAATCTCGAGCCTTGGCTCCGTGAAGCGGCACCAAACGAGCCGCTCAATGTGTATATTGGTAGTGAAAATCCAATCGGTAAGACGAGCGGGGCAACCCTGATCATCAGCCGGTTCCGCTCGCCCTACAGTGATCGCAGCTACATCGGTGTGCTCGGTCCAACCCGGCAGAGTTATGGCAAAGTAATGCGTCTCGTCCGTCATGCGGGCGCGATGCTTGAGGAGGTATTGTAATGGAACTAATTCAAACAATCGTCGATGGTATCGTTGCGATTATTAACGCAATTATTTCGGGTATTGTGACTGTCATTAATGCCATTGTGAATGCTATTACAAGCTTCTTCCAGGCCCTGGTAGGTATGTTTTAGTTGGAGGTAGTATGACAAAAGAGAAGACAAAGAAGACAGACGAACTTGAACAGCAGATTGCTGAATTGACCGCCGACTTGCAGCGTACGCGCGCTGATTTTGAAAACTATCGCAAGCGTGTCGAGGCAGAAAAAGTAGCGGCGCGTGAAGCTGGTAAAGCAGCAGCAATCATGAAGCTCTTGCCAATTATCGACACTATTGAGCGTGCTGTTGTGTATATGCCAGACGATCTCAAAGATCATAAATGGGCACAGGGAATTAGTGGTCTTGTGAAGAACCTCGATAAAGCACTCGAGAGTCTCGACCTTAAGCGTATCGATGCCAAGGAAGGTGTCGAATTTAACCCCGACCTGCATGAGGC
>CAMPGV010000017.1 GCA_946885745.1 uncultured Candidatus Saccharibacteria bacterium
CCTACCTTCAGGTAGTGTTGCGATGATTGTGTACCATGCTCCATAGTGTCGCTCCTCCCCTAAATGATCACAAAGATATCTTTAGCATAGGCCTTTAGGTAAAACCCGGTATGTGAGGTATCTCACATAAAATCCATTTCGTTTAACCCTTCTCATAAGATAAGCTGAGAGTTTGCTTTGCTATTGTCGACTATAACCGGCGTATTGTATAACGAAAATATACCAGTGTAACGAGGAGGTACCAATATATGAAACGATACTTGCGAGGTTTCGTAGCAATTGTAGCAACATTAGCATTCATGGGTGGCGTAGCAAATGCGCAAGAAGGACCCGGGGATTGCTCGGGCGATGCCATCATTACTCACACAGGACCTGACTCAGTCAACAAGATTGAATGCGTTAGCGCGCGTGACATTAAAGTCACCTGTAAAAATAATATTTACGTCGTCACCGATAACTCACAGTCAGCCGGTTCGGGCGACACAACAAATGACGGCAACACAACCGGCGGTAGCGCTATCAGCGGCAACGCCACAAATGAGAACGGTACAATCGTTGAAATTGGCGCCAGCTGTGGCGAACAGCCCGCGGTAATTACCCCAGAAAATCCAAAGCCAGGCATGGGTGCAGTCACACCGAGCTCTCAGCAGCCAAGTGGCGGTGGCGGTGCAGTTGCTCCAACCCAAGCGCCTGTCGAAATTACGACACTACCAGACACTAGCAGCAACCCAATTCTCGACGGCGCACTGATCGCTGGTTCGAGCCTAACTGGACTACTTATTGCCTCACAACTCGGCATAGCAGCATATCGCCGCTTTGCATTGAGGTAAGTCACCAACATGACCGCTCCGATATCATGGTCTCAACGACTACGCTTCTTCCTTACAACGGGAGTGCTCTATATCGGAGCGGTCAGCTTGCTGGGGTACATCGGGGTCCTCGCCTATGCACCCCAGCCAGTTAGTATCACCACCCCAACTATCACACAGTCGCATCCCACAGCAACCGCACCAACAGCATCGACAGCTGCAGTTATCTACGGTAAGCCAGTCCGTCTTGTCGTGGCAGATGCGGGCATTGATCTTCCTATTGACGAGGGCTACTATGACGCAACGCTTGATACATGGACACTTAGCGACACCCGCTTGCAATACGCCATGATGACCATGCCAGCAAATAACCAATCGGGTAATACGTTTATTTATGGCCACGGCACCCCCCAGGTGCTTGAGCCACTTGCAAAGGCGCCTCTCACCGATAGCTCGTTAGCGCAGGTATATACTGACAACGGCCATATTTTTACCTATTCTTTTCAATCATCACACAATTTTACACCTAGCGACACAGGTATTTTTAACTATAGTGGCCCGCCCATTCTAACTGTTCAAACCTGCACCGGCGCCGCTAGTGAGTGGCGTACAATGTTTACTTTTAGTTTTAAGGAAGTGGTTTCATAATGACATTATTTTTGCTCATAAGTTTCGTTTTTATAGCCGTCGTCACCCTGACCCTTGGCATAGGAGCGGGCATTGACGACATTCGCGCCGTTAACCGAATTCGGCGTCATAAGTCTCAAGCATCACCTCTCGTAACCATCTTATTCACCGTTGATGGAGATGTAGCCGCGACACAAAATTTCCTCGAAAATGTTCGTCAAAATTCGTATCAAAAGCTCGAAATCATACTCATGTGCACGCGAGCCGAACGCGCCAAGCTCCAAAAAACTATTACTCAGTTTCAGGACGAATATGCAATAAATATTTTTAGCGGCACACCAACATTTGCGAATGCCTACCGTCGCTATGGGCATGGCGCAATCATCCTAGCACTAGCTAGTTGTCATCAGCTGCAACGTAGTGCGATTGATCGTGCCTTGTGGCATTTTGATAGTCAGCCAAATATAGCCGTTCTTCGCCCAAGCGTCGCCACAACAACCCGCTACAGCAGTGTCGGACTTTTACAGCGATACATTGCGGGGATTGCTCGGCTGTGGAGAAAAACAGCCAATACACTGCTACCATCGGCACCAACCAGTCCACTCTCACCCCCCACCTTCTACCGTAGGTCAGTACTGGCTGGACCGCTACAAAAAGACCCGTTGCTCCGAACATATTTTGCCGACAACGTCACTATCTTTACGCCCGCAATCAACAGTATCCGCACGCTCACGGAAGCTGTCTGTCGCTCCTTTGCCCATAACTACACAGTCCTATGGCAGTCACGTGCCGACCATCCGCTTCTTGCTGGCTATCGACACTTCTTTGCACTTTGCGTAGGAGGACTACTCCTGACTCTACCTATTTTTACTGCCTACACACTTTCGCTCGCAATCACCGCACGGCAACCACTCCTGCTTTTTACTGGAATTGGTGCCGCAGGATTGTATGTATTATTTAGCATCTGGACGGCTGTCGACTTACGGCGGCGGCAAAAACTTTATCTAACCGCCCTACTCCCTGCATACTTACCACCGCTCCTACTCTATAGTCTCTTCTGCACCCTAGCTCTCATTGCGCTGGCAATACAGCACCTCCGAAAGACTACTCCTCAGTTAGTAGCTAATCTCAAAAAACCCTTGCTGCCCTAGAAATTTCGTCGAATATGAGCGAAGCTATAATCCCACGTGGCGTCAGTTTTCTTTTTTGGATTAAAGATTGTTAGCGGATCATAAAGAGTCTTAATTTCTCGCATATACCCAAGGACCGATGGGCTATACATTTGCTCAAGCCACGGACCACGAATCATGCCGTCGTTATGCTCACCCGAAACAGAGCCGCCGTACTTAATCACCAAGTTATTTACTTCTTTCATAGCAGGCTCAAGCTTTGCTCGCTCATTTGGATCTTCGATTTTCATAAGGGGAATCACATGGAAATTACCGTCACCCATATGCCCAGCTACAGTTGCCAGTAGCTTATACTTTTTGATAATCGTGCGGAGTTGTGGCAAGAATTCTGTCAATCGAGCAGGTGGCACAACAAAGTCATCGATAAACGGCGCGGTGTGTTTGTCCTTCACCTTGCTGCGTAGCAGGCTAAAGCTTTCACGGCGCATCAGCCAGAACTTGCGCGACTTCGCTTCGGTCTCATCCTCTTCCATATAAGTAAAATCAAACCGCGACAAATCCTTCTTCGCTACATGAATCTTGTGACTCACTTCTTCGACGCTACTGCCGGTAAACTCAATCAGCAGAATCAATTGGGGCACACCCTTAAGGAGTGCGAGGCCGTCAGGAATCAGCTGCAATGCCATCTTGAGCCACGTTGCAAATCCGAGACGCTTCAAAAATGCCGGGAAAAACTTAAAGCTAAGCCAGAGCGTATTGTCGTCGAAACTTTCAAACGTCGCCGGCTTATGGGCAAGTACAGCCGGTACAACTTCGCCAAGTTGGTCGATGTTGCGCATGTAGCAGACAAGAGTTCCAGAGTGAGCTGGTTTTGGCACCAGGCTTACCTTGATATCAGTCACGATACCGAGCGTTCCCTGTGCACCCACAAATAACTTCGTGAGGTCAAAGATGCCCGTTTCACGATTCCAAACATTCCATAAGTGATAGCCAGTCGAGTCCTTGCTCACCTTTGGTGCCGCTGCCTTGATTTCATCATAATGCCGATCAAGTAATTCATATGTCTGGCGATACAAGTTACCCTCAAAATCATCTTGGCTCATCTTGGCGTTCAACTCATCACGATTAAGGGGCTTAACGACGTACTCGCTGCCATCGCTCAGCACCACGCTTAACTCAGTAACAAAGTTGTCGGTCTTGCCGAATTCTAATGATTTTTCACCACCAGAGTTGTTATTAACCATACCGCCGACGCTAGCGAGATCGCGACTAGCTGGGTAACTTGGGAGAATACTGCCCTGCTCGATGGTTTTGACATCAAATTCGCGAAAAAGCATACCTGGCTGCACATGAGCAAAGGTCGGGGTAACCTCGCGAAGGTTATTCATATACTTACTAATATCAAGGAGGATCGATTCACCGATCGCACCACCAGACATATCAGTACCACGCGAGCGCGGTGTAATACTTAAGTCAGGGTGCTCCGCCTTATGCTCGTTGACGAAACGAACGACCGACTTAATATCATCCGCATCTTTCGGGAAACCGACAACCTGTGGCTTCAGTTCAAACAAGCTAGCGTCGTGTGAGTAAAAGTCGCGCGTCTCATCAGTCGTATCGAGATCGCCTTTAAAAATCTTTTCAAGTTCTGTTTTGATATCCATATAGGATTACTGTACCCTGTTAACAGAGTAAGCACAAGCTGCTTACATAGGAAAGCCCCGTCAAACCATTGTGATCTGACGGGGTGTGAAATTAAAGGAGCTCCACATTATCCTTGGCCCATGCCATGATCTCTTCGGTCACAACACGAGCTTCAATGGCTTCGTCGTCAGGTTCATCCCCGTGCCACCACTGATCCCAAAATACAGGCAGTGGATTCAACACGGCAAGGTTATCCATATGGCGCAGCTCGCCGTCAACAAACTGCTCGTTGCGCTCGACGTAGACCAATCGGTAACCAGACTTTTCAAGCGCCTTACGGCTACCTTCATTTCCCTGAATCACCGCCGACATAATACGGTGGAGACCCATGTGCTGAAAAGCATACCACGTGCGAGCCTTGTGGATTGAGCTAGCGATCCCTTTTCTCCAATACTGAGTATTGAAAATCAGAGAGCCGCTAGTAGCCTGGTGAATATGCTTGCGCTGAATATCCATCAGTGCTGTGTCACCGATCAATATCCGCTCATCACCCTTGACCACCCAGATACCCCAGTTAAGACGTGTTTTATCAGCACGTACTTTATCAAACCATTCCAGTTCATCTTCCAGAACCGGAGCAGCCTGGCGCGAAAGATATCGCGTAATGCTCGCCTGCTGCAACCCCGGCTTAACGAATTCCTCCATTGATTCCTTCGTCAGCGGAGCAAGCTCAATATCAAGCTCACCAACCCTTACCTTCATGATGGGTCCGAATGCCACGGATCTCTCCTTTCTTTTCTCGGTCTCTTTCTGAGACCGGATGAGCCCCCTAGCCATTGGTATGAAAAAACCTCCGACCGGGAGGCTTATCTAGTACCACAAATGATGTATTTACGAGAGAAGATAAGCCATACCACGATTAATCACGCCTGCTGTAGCGCTGACGAGATTCATCTTAATGTGGTATGAAGCAAATCTGTTCATACGATATTTATAACATAACACAACCATTGCAACAATAGCTCTGCTTGACATTTTGTTTATTTTTATTTATAATATTATTAATTCCTATCGGATGGTAGGTGGTCGATTGGGCAACTGATCGAATAGCGTCCGATGCCGAGGACAGATCGGCATAGCAGAAAGGTGAGTCGGATGACTAACCGAAAAGATATCCTTGACGGGCCAAGCCTTGCAGAGCTTGCAGACGCATGGAAGTATGTAGGCCGACGCGGCTTCACAGTGCACTTCCACACAGGTCATATCACAGGACCCCTTGACTGGAATTCGGACCCAAGAACTACCGAAGTAGTAGTCCTTGGGCTTCGACACATACCAGAAGAGGAGGATACAATCTGGTTTGAAGCTCGTGTTATCGACGGCGGCACCCTCGTACAGGGTCGCTACAAGCCAGGTCGCCGCAAGGGCTACTTCGAGTAGAACGGCGCGCACCGCCCCGCAGCAGCCAGTTGCGGGGTTTTCCATGTCAATAAAAACCAGCCGCTACATGCGGCTGGTTTTCTGTCTATGAAGCCTATTTTACTTCTTGTCGTCGACAACTTCGCCTTCGACTGGACCGTCATCGGTCTTCTTATCACCACCTTCAGCTTCGGCATCTTTCGAAGCGGCTTCGTAAAGCTTGGCACCGATAGGCATGATCTTATCGTTGAGCGCCTTAAGTGCAGCTTCGAGCTCATCTTTGCCGGCATCAGCGTTATCTTTTACCTTCTTCGCTTCGGCCGCAGCCTCTTCGATTACCTTCTTATCGTCGTCGGAAATTTTATCCTTGTACTCAGTTGGCATCTTCTCAGCCTGGTAGACAGCGTTTTCGAGCTGATTACGCGTATCGATTGCTTCGCGCTTCTTCTTGTCTTCTTCAGCGTGAAGCTCCGCTTCCTTCTGCGCCTTTTCGATATCTTCCTTACTCATGTTGCCGCTGTCCTGGATGGTTACTGAGTTTTCCTTGCCAGTACCCTTGTCTTTAGCCGTCACATTGAGGATACCGTTAGCGTCGAGACTAAAGGTCACTTCGATCTGCGGCACGCCGCGAGGAGCTGGTGCGATACCATCGAGGATGAAACGACCAAGTGACTTATTGTCAGCAGCCATTTCACGCTCACCCTGGAGGACGTGAATCTCGACCTGAGGCTGATTGTCAGCAGCAGTTGAGAACGTCTCACTCTTTGAAGTTGGGATGGTGCTGTTGCGTTCGATGAGCTTAGTAGAGACACCACCCATGGTTTCGATACCGAGTGAAAGTGGCGTCACGTCGAGAAGGAGAACATCCTTCACGTCACCCTGGAGAACACCACCCTGGATTGCGGCACCAACAGCCACGACTTCGTCTGGGTTCACACCCTTGAGTGGATCTTTGCCGAAGATAGACTTCACCTTTTCAACGACAGCTGGCATACGAGTCATACCACCAACGAGGACGACTTCGTCGATATCGCCTGCTGACATGTCAGCATCCTTGAGCGCCTTATGAACAGGCTCGGCCAGGCGATCGATCAGATCAGCCACCAGCTCTTCGAGCTTACTGCGGGTTAGCTTATATTCGAAGTGCTTTGGACCATCGGCATCAGCTGTGATGAACGGTAGGTTGATTTCAGTTTCTGACGTAGAAGAGAGTTCCTTCTTTGCCTTTTCGGCTTCGTCCTTAAGACGCTGCATGGCTGCCTTGTCGCCTTTAAGATCGATACCTTCCTGTTGCTTGAAAACTTCGAGGAAATGGTTAACGATACGGTTGTCAAAGTCTTCGCCGCCGAGGTGGGTATCACCATTGGTTGAGCGAACCTCAAACACACCATCACCAAGTTCAAGCACAGAAACGTCGAACGTACCACCACCGAGGTCGAAAACAGCGATCTTCTCATCCTTCTTACCTTCGAGGCCGTAGGCAAGTGCAGCGGCGGTTGGCTCGTTAATAATACGCTTCACCTCAAGGCCAGCAATCTTACCAGCGTCCTTAGTCGCTTGGCGCTGTGAGTCATCGAAATACGCAGGCACGGTAATAACCGCTTCGGTGACTTTTTCGCCCAGGAATGCTTCGGCATCAGCCTTAATCTTTGAAAGGATCATAGCTGACACTTCTTCTGGAGTGTATTCCTTATCGCCCATCTTCACTGCCACGCCACCGTCTTTCTTGACGATTTCGTATGGCATAATGTCGTGGTCCTTCTGAACTTCCGCATCGCTAAACTTGCGGCCGATCAAACGTTTGACGCCATAGATAGTATCTTTCGCATTCGTCACGCGCTGGCGCTGCGCTACCTGGCCAACGAGACGCTCGCCTTTCTTGTTAATAGCCACAACACTAGGAGTAGTGCGGTTGCCTTCAGCATTTGCGATTACCTCAGGCTTACCTGCAACCATGTAGGCAAATGCACTGTTGGTCGTACCAAGGTCAATACCAATGATTTTTCCCATATTCGTTCCTTTCGTTAACTATCAGTCAAAGGGTTTCTACATCTATTTTAGCACTCACCTACTGTGATTGCCAATAATTTTAGTCTAATAAAGTTAGCACTCTAATGTCAAGAGTGCTAACTAAGTATCATCACGCATATCTTTGATTGGACTACGAGCCAAGTTGCGTGCAAGCGGCAAGAGCATCCCAACCAGCCCGGACAATACAATTAATCCCACCAAAGCTAGAAGTGCGGTCCACCAAAAACCAATCATACTAAAACGTAGTGCGTCATCAGCAAATGTGTAAATCAGATGAGCACGGACCGTGAAGTCGCCGGCAAACTTCGCCTCTATCCACCAAGCCGCCAGAAGACCAAGCACCAACGAAACAATGGCTACGATTATCGTTAACATAACTGTGTACAGCGTATAAATGGAGCGGATGTCGCTACGTGTCGCTCCAATCGCACGAAAGACCGCGGTTTCACGTCGACTATCACCGATCACCCGACCGATCATGCCCATGAGAATGAGTGCCGCAATAAATGCCACTATCAAGGCAGCATACTGCAAGACCTGGACCGCTTGCTTTCGAATATCCTCAACCAAAACCGCATTACTCCCAAAGTAATTTGCTGATACCTTTCCTGGTTCGCAGTACATCATACTGCACCCCATTCCATCAACAAAGCGCTTCAGTTCTGCGACACTACTGAACTCAACGAGTCGACGATCCATATCATAGTTAAATGTTGTCGCATCCTGCACTACGGGGCGAATCAACGACGCAAGCTCTTTGCTGTCAGGCATCGCGTCAAAAAGCTGCTGTGGCACTACCCACTGCCCTTCAAGCGTAGAACCGGCAATAGTCGTTAGCAATCCATCAACACCAGAGAATGACTCTGCCGATAAGCCATTTGGTGAAATACCAACAACTCGGAATGTCAGCTTTCGCTGTACCGGTTCAGTCGCCTGCCCGAACTGTGCGGAAAATTGACTATACTTAGCAGCAAGCTGCTTCTCGCTTGTCGTCCGTACGTCGCGAACTACCGTCGCTGCAGCACACTCGCCCGCCGACGGTAATCCATAAATGAGTGACGGCTTCTGATAATCCTTATTGGATTTATTTTGGTCAATCTCCTTCGCCACGCGCAGAGCCTCATTGATCTGCTGCTGCGAGACGCTATTTCGATAGCAAGAGACGTACGTTGCCTGCTCAGCATGCGCTTTGACGTAGCGAAGCCGATCTAGTTTTTCTTCAGGGGTGGCCGAGTTGGGTAGACGCTTTAGACCAAGCGCTTTCTCCACTTGATTAAACGGCGCTATCACGGGAATTGCCGACGTATCAGGCTGGCGCGCAATCTGCTCAGCACCAAGCATGAACGGCCTCACAACTGACTCATCAATGTATGACCAACCAAAATCGATAGTCATTTGCGACATATCGTTAGATGGTTCAGGGTCCTTTGTAAAATCTTCCTTGCCGTCGACGATTGGCTTAAGTCGACCATCGGCAATACTACTCTGCGCAACTGGGTATGTCCTGATAGGCCCATAGGAAGCTACTACTCTATCAACCTCATCTTCTGCACTAGGAAATGTCGCTACATACTCATTAAACGCCTGGGTTGCGGCTGGTGACGCCGGATTTAAAAACGACAGGTCATCACCGATATCATTGATTGGCTGCTGTTCGGTTGCAGAATCATACTCAATACCTAGCTTTTTTGCAGCACTTTTCTTGTCAATTATCAGCTGGTCATAAATCTCTTGAGCACGTTTTTTGACACTCTCGGGAGTGTCAGGGCCTGGATAATGCTCCGGTGAGTACGAAACCATCGCCAAATATCGCTCCGAGAGAGTGCCGGCCGTAAATTTCTGTAAGCTCCCAGTCGCTCCCTGCAGTACAAAAAGCGCCAGAGCTATCACGCCAAAAAGGAGGCTCGCAATAACGACTGTCACCATCGTCCGGATACGACGAGTGCGCAGTTTTGTATAAGCTAACGTAAACGCGTCACGAATTCCGATCATATGATTACTCCATCTTTTAATCGAACCTCACGGTCTGCGCGTGCGGCAATACCCGGATCATGAGTAACAACAACAATGGTCGTACCAAACTGCTTTCGGATCTCTTCAAACAACTCAATAATTGCAGCACCATTGTGGCTATCGAGATTTCCTGTCGGCTCATCGGCGAGAAGAATCTTTGGCTGGTTCATCAGTGCCCGTGCCACGGCTACGCGCTGCATCTGCCCGCCCGAAAGCTCTCTTGGCAAATGACGCATCCTATCGTCAATTCCAACCGCGTCAGCCAGTTCAACGGCTTTTACTTGACGCTGACGCCGCTTCGCCCGAGCAAACATTGCTGGTACTTCGAGATTAGTGGCAACTTTTAAAAATGGCTGCAGGTAAAAAAACTGGAAAACAAACCCGATTGTCTGGCCACGAAATTTTGACAGCTTTCCATCACGCAGCTTACTAAGGTTGACCCCATCCACCTCAACCACTCCACTGGTCGGCTTATCAAGTCCACCAAGCATTTGAAGCAGCGTTGACTTACCACTACCGCTAGTGCCAGTCAAGGCGACAAATTCTCCTTCACGAATCTCAACAGACACACCGGCAAGCGCTTGTACTTTTTGTCGGCCAATTTTGTACTGCTTCGTGAGATTGGTCACTTTTATAATAATTGGTGCCGTCGACGCAACTTTTGGTCGCTGCTCACGACGTCGCGCTACTCCAACGTACTCACGGATGGCTCGCACCGCCTGGACCGCATCACCATCGAAAATAGCAAGAAAACGCTCAATATCCCCACTGCCCACCGGTAGATTTGCCATAGTGCTCTCAGTATACCCCAAGCGTAAGCGTTATACTACAACGACGCCACGTCCGCTAATACCGAGTCCCCCAGCCCCGATACCGCAGCTTCGATGGCGTCAGGACTTCAATCGATTGTCGTGATAAGAGACGGTTGCCAGACGCGCTGACCGTAATAGCCTCGACCGACTGGCGCGACAGGAGACGATTACCCATCGTACTGGCTGCAATTACCTCAAGAGATTGCCGAGACAACGAGCGCGTTATTGCAACCGGCGATGATGCAATAACAAGCAGTGTATATTGATAGCCGCTACCACCACCAGGAGCATTGAAAGCATAGGACGCATTCACGATGTCATAGCCAAGCGCTTCGTGTGCGATAACTCCTGAGAAGGCTGTCGTACCACCCGAGCCACTAGCATCTACCGTCGTGCCAGGCACGACAGGTACGTTATTTGCAGCACGGTTGGCACCGAGAGCTAATACCCAGTCCCCGTTACTTGCCGACCCTAGATCATTTGGCTGATACGACGCGCCAGAGCTCGACCAGTCATGACTCATGCGCCGTATGCCATACCCGGGTGTTACAAGCGCAATCAGCTGTAGCACACCCGACTGATTACCGCTCCACGTCACTGTAACGACTGAACCAGCGTCACCTGCGCTAGCGGTCTTTGCAGCCACAAACGAGCCGACATTCATACCCGAATTAGCGTACAGCGAACTCCAGCCACTCGGCATCGTTGGCGCCCAAGCGCCCACTGCCTGCAAGATAAGATAATCGCCTTCTTGAATTGTTGCTGGAATAGTAATCGTTGTACTCACCCCATTAACAAACACCTGCGCCTTATCACGAAGCGAGATAGCACTCACGGCTGCCGGCGGCGTCTCGCCGGCAATAACCAGTGTCGAATATGAGTAACCCTGTGTGGAACCGCCAGATGGAGAAGTAAAGCTCGCCTGCAAGCCGGGCGTATCAGCAGCAAGTACTTCATGAGCAATTACGCCACCCATATTAGTTGAGCCACTACCCGATATGTCGACCGATCCACGACTAATCGCAGGTGCACCACCGCCACTTCGGTTGGCGCCAAGGTATAGCACCATATCACCATTTAGCGCATTTAATGCACCTGGCGATGCATTACCGCCGCTACTAGCCCATAAATTCGCAACCCCCCGGACCCCAAGACTACCCGTGACGGCAATCATCGTCATCACCGCCTGACTGGCACCTGACCATGATATCGATACGGATGTACCAGCATCGCCGCTTCCCGCCGTTTTGGTTGCCACAAAACACCCGACATTCGTACCGGACCGTGTATAGTATTTTGTCCAGCCAGCAGGCAATGACGGCGTAAAGTAACCCGCGACATGCAGCACCAATAAGTCACCCGTTTGCGCTGCAACCGGAATAGTGATCGAACTAGTCGTGCCGCTTGTGAGAAAAGCCTGTGCCGTTGCGCGAATCGTTGCTGCCATCGTCGCTACTACGAGGTCTGTACACCGAATTCAGCTGTATTAACATCAGTGGGTGTCCACGGTGCATTATCACTCGGTCGTGTCTGATATATATCTGTTGCAGCTACCCATGACGCTGATAGCATTTGCGGCTGAGCATTTGCATAATCAGTTGAGCCCATACGCACAACTGTAGCAAGGCCGGCTGCAACTGGAGCGTCCTTTGAGGCGTAGTTTGTTACCGCAACCGCATGAACCGATGACGTATTAGCCGTAAGCTGCTGGTATTTGTAACTATCTTTTACACCGGCGGCACCAGAGAAAACGTAGGATGTTGTGTCTGGGGTCGCTTCATTCACACGATTGTAATGAGTTGTCCCCGAATCAGGTGACATTGCAAGATTTGCTCCGTCCGATGAGGGCAAAAGGGTCTGTACTCGTACATCGCCGAGATAATTATTATTGGTCGCCCCGGTTGAGTCCAGCACATACAGATCATCTATCCAGTATTGATTCCCGCTAGGATAATCAAAGGCAAGTGACGATACCGATGCTGTCGTCGGTACATTACCGTTTACGCGCAAGACACCGTCGACTCGTATTTCACATGCTCCCGTGCCTGGCGTATATTTCAATTCAATATAACGCCACACACCAGCCGCCGACCAGGCTGGGCCGGTGGAAATAGCTATCTGCGCATTATTGTCGCTGCGGTAGAGTGCAATATACCCACCGGACACTAGACCAACACGTGCCATGCCACTCGTCATCAAGGAAACCGTTGTCGCTGTTTGCGATGAGCTAATAGCAACACCGATCACGATGGTATTGGTCAGCGCGCCTGGGTAGGACCGTGTCATCACTCCCCACTGATTGAGCGCCGCTCTTCCGCCAAACCGGCCAGTCACAGTCCCGCCACCGAAGTTATTCCAGCCCTTAGCCGTCGTCAGGCCATCATCGAAGCCTTCCATGAATATCAGTGCCATTTACACCACCTCTAACTGAACTGTTAAATCGCTACCAGGAATTATTGACCCTACCTGGGCGACGTCAACGGTTACATATGCCCCTGCCGCAACCGACGTAATGTTCATATTTGTCACATACCCAGAAGTCATTGACCCAGCAGAAATCGTAGGGCGATTTGCCTGAGTAGTGAAAATAGTCGTACCATTTACTTTAATATCGACAATCAAAGACGCTCCGGTTGGTGCCGTTCCGACAGACGCACGAACCCCATTGATAGTCCAGGCACTTGAGCGGTTGTTATAAAGTCGATGCGTGCCCGTTTCAACAGCAATGCTCCCGGTCGAAGAAAAGGTATGCATCTGTATCGTGGCCGGTAGTTGGGTAGTCGGCACTTTGCCGCCAGTGTCTAGCGAAGCGTAGCCGTTCGCCACACCTTTGTTCACTGCCTGCTCTGCACCCGTAATACGACTGTCATTACCCTCTGCGACCGTACCAGCAGCTGTACCAAAGTTTACCGCCAATGTTCGGTTGGCAGAAAGATCTCCCCCGCCGGTCAAGCCAGCGCCTGTAGAAATTGTGGTCGCTGTGGCTGCTTTATTAATAAGACCCGGAACTGTCGGCGAGGCGGCCGTGCCACCAAGGTCACCGGAGAGCTGAATAAGTCCTCTTGTCGTTGTCGTAGCATCCGGCGGCGCTACCGCTGGCGGTAGCTGCGAAGCAGGCACGAGGCCATCGCTGCCAAGAGATGCATAGCCATTAGCCGCACCCTTATTCGCAATTTGCTCAGCACCCGCAATACGCGCGTCATTTCCTGCAGCTACTGTTCCATCGGTTGTACCAAAATTAACAGCCAAAGTCCGATTGGCGCTCAGATTACCGCCGCCAGTCAAGCCAGCTCCAGCGCTAATTGTCATTGCCGCCGCAGCTTTATCGGCAAGACCTGGAACCGTCGGCGCAGTGGCGGTGCCACCCAAATCACCAGAGAGCTGAATAAGCCCCTTGGTAGCTGTAGAGGCGTCTGGTGGCGAAGTTATCGATGGCAACTGCGAGCTAGTCACGAGGCCGTCAGTCCCTAGAGTTGCAACACCATTGGGCTGCGCTTTTTCATTTGCTTGGATATAAGTTTGAGCTAACTTACTGGCCATAATAGAGCCGTTAGGAATGGCCTTGATGACAGAACCGTCTTTTAATTCCCCGTCCCCGCTAAGCGACACACTCAAATAGTCGTTGAGGATATCCCCCCATTGCCCTTGATCTGAACCAGGTATCGGTAATCGTGCCATTATTTTGCTTTTGCGGCGACCTATTTATTCTGATTGTGCTTAGTATACCACCACTACTAACTGAGTTCTACTGCTAAATTGGCATTCCCCATCCCTTAAAACCGAGCTTTGAGGGGGTCAGCACTTCGACATACAGTGACGCAACTTGCCGGGGAGGCGCCCCATTCAATGCCGCCACTTCCACATACATACTTCCAATACGTCGCGGAGCATCAGTCGAACCTGTAGCAGCCTCAATGTAGAGCGTATTTAATCGACGAGATGGATCTGCCGTTGCACTGGCCACCTCAACGTACTCAGTCAAAGCACGTACATCTGTCATGAAGCAACTTCAACTCCTGCTTCCAAGCCATTGATACTTCCTGTTGTCCAAGCTACCGATGTAGATGGATCGGTCTCATGAATTTGCGTGTAAGGCGTAGCGCTCGTGCCGAGTGAGCGCGTTGCATCATAGTAAACAGTTCCGCCCGACTTCAGTGCCACTCTTGCATTTGCCGTACCCGCATCAGACTTCTGCATGTGCGCCACAGTCTGCACGCCTTTAACAGAAGTGGTTCCTGCGGTCAGATCGGATAGTCCGTAAAGATCGAGTTGGCCAACCGTGGATGAGGCATTGTAGGTGGTGTTATTAAATGGCACTTCACTGACATTTGCCCAGTTATTAGCCGAACCAGTCGGAGCAAACTGAGTAGAAGAACCGGCTGCATTCGGCAACATAGTCTGCACTCGCACGTCACCGAGAAAAGTATTGTTTGTCGTACCCGTTGCATCACATATATAAAGATCGTCTATACTGATCGCGCAGGAGCCACCCGTATACCTACCGGTACGGAACCGAACAGCGTCAATATTCATACTTGTGCCACCATTACGGGTATCTCCAGTAAAGTCAATCACCACGACACCGTCCACCTTAACGATTAAACGGCCGGTAGTGTCATGAATGATCGCATACACTTCCATATAATGCCAGTTCCCGTCCAGGACCCCGGCAGAAGATGCGGCAATTTGCGTACCGCTTGGATTATTGACGTCCCCCGTGCTAGGATTGCCACGATACACGGCAATTGTATTAGTACTCAGTCGACGCAGATAGACATGGCCATTCACTCCTGCATCTGTGTAAATACCGAATAAATTTGCACTCGGATCGTTGCCGGCACCCTCGGCTCCTACCTGGATAGCGGCGCCAATATAAATAGAACTAGAAGCCGCAAAGCCGCGCGTGACATAAGATGACGCGGCAGCGTTTGTGGTACTGATTGTAAGTGCCTTTCCAGCACCAAATCGAGTCATCGCGCCGTACGTAAATTCATTTGCCGACCCGCTTTGCACCCATCGAAGTGCACTGTCCTGCGCGTCAAACCCGTCCATGTAGAGTAGCGCCATTATACCCCTCCAAATATATTAGTAGGAGTATATAAGATTTTATATAAGACGTAAAGCTATTGCTTAGTCACTTTAACCATAGCGTGGCGAATAGGACTGTCACCCAAGGTATAGCCCGCCTGAAGCTCTTCGGCAATAACCTCTTTGTCACCCTCGGCATCTTCATCAAATTGGATCGCCTCATGCAGGTCGGGGTTAAATTCGACACCTTCCTTGGCATCGATACGCTTAA
>CAMPGV010000018.1 GCA_946885745.1 uncultured Candidatus Saccharibacteria bacterium
GGCTGGTAGCAAGACTGACTGGATGATCAAGGCAGGCATAGCGGAAGCCGATTGGAAGCACGTCGAAGCGGTCCTAGGGCAAGAATCTAGCTGGAGACTGGATGCTGAGAACTATCTCGGTTGTATCGGTCTCGGACAAGCTTGCCCTAGCGGAAATAAAGCCGAAATGCTTCAACGATGCCCAGACTGGTCAACGAACGGTACATGTCAGATGCAGGTTTGGAATGACTACGCAATTCGACGTTATGGCTCATGGTCATACGCCGAGGAGTGGAAGTTCTGTACCCATACTTGCTACAACGCCCACACAGGCACGACCACTTATAAAAATGGCGAGCCTTGGTGGTAAATAGATAACGATAATTTGTGCGACGTGACGAGGACGGTGAGAGTAAATCTTATTGTTTGTGGCCAGAGTCAGCGCCTTAGATTGACTAGTACCTTAACTGCATTGTTTGTCTGAAATAGTGATAGTAAAGCTCCAAGACTCCTTACTCGCCACACCGTCCCCATCACGTCGCACAACACAAACAGAATGGAAAACCAATATGAACAACTTCAAAATCAAGACAACCAACTTTATCTTTGCTCTTTCGAAATTAGTATTTAAGGCAGGTTTGGTCATCACCGGAGTCGGCACCTACTCACTGGGATGGATCGATACGCCTTACGGATCAGCACCGATCGTTCAGATCTTCGGAACCCTGAACATCATCGCTGCTTGTGCTTGGGAATACCAGGCGCACAAGAATACAACCAAAAAGAAGTAACGATAACAAATATTGATTGTCGGCGGCTATGCGAGGGCCGCCGACTAGTCAACTCTAAAGTGTGAACGTACTCCTAGAAATTATTAAGTTCAAGGAGTGGGTTTAGTGACTTACGTTCACACCTTCGAGTTGATTAAACAACTGGGGGAAAATGGGATGGCAGTAGCAGAAACAAGCAAACAAGCGCTTGAAGCGATACGACCTGAGCTTAAGGGTAGGCGAAAGGAAGTGCTTCTAGCAATCAAAGAGCTCGGCGAGGCTAATAACTTGCAGATCGCTGAGCATTTAGATCTACCAATCAATTGTGTAACCGGTCGAGTGACTGAGTTGCACAATTACGGCTATATCGAAGTGGCATTTGTCGCAAAGGGCAGTACAGGCAATTCAATGAAGTACTGGGCGCTGAGCGCAAACCAAGATGATGCTATAAGCACAAAGGAGCAGGATTGCGAATGACCGGCTATGACTGTTTCGGGATAAAGATTCATTTTGAATGGACGGAATCCGAAGAAAAACACCAAGCTTTGATCAACCGCGTCGCTTCTATCAGACGGCGACGAACGATCGCTTCACGGCTCAAGGCTCGAATCGTAATCGCTCAAGGCATACTCGCCAATCTGCAAAGAGGAGGCATGCTGAATGACTTATCTGCAGCGTCAATCCGGCCCGCTTGAAACGAAGCAGGCAAAGTGTCCAAAGTGCAGTTGTCCAAGGCTCCTGTTTCAACGAGGGGTATTAACTTGCACAGACTGCGGTCACGAGATCGGCAAAGTAGCAAAGTCAAACAAGTTCGGAGCTAAGCGCACCGAGTTCAACGGCCAGATATTCGACTCGAAGTTCGAAGCATCAGTCGCTGCAGAGCTCGAGCTAAGGAAAAAGGCAGGCGACATCAAGGACTACGATACGCAGTTCAAGATCGAAGCCAAAGCCTACCGAGAAGATGGCAAGCTAGCGTTTGTCGAAAAGCACAAAGTAGACTTCCGAATTCATCATAATGACGGCAGCTACGAACTATACGAAGCCAAAGGCGTAGAAACGGACAACTACAAGTTCAAACGTAAGTGTCTCGAGCTACTCTGGCTTCCACTTCATAAAGATCACACATACACCGTCGTCAAGCAGAGAAATCAAGGCAGGCGAAGGATCAAATAAATCAACCAAGGAGGGTATATGGATAGGGAAGATAATCGCAAAGCTATAAATGTTGCACGGAGATTCGAAGATGGTCCAACACAGCCAACTGTCGGGTACGAGGGAGAGAAGGCAATGTTGGCAAAAACATCGCCGCTCCAAGATGAACACATGCGCCAAGACGGTCTACTGCACGAACTACAGACGACCCTTAGCATCCTAGAGGACAAGCTTGCGCCGGTCCTTTCACAAGACGGTGATAAGTTCATGGGCGGCGAGATAGCCGGTCCGGTGAATTTCAGCTCCGACATCGTACGGACTACGTTTACTAACAACAGCCGAATCGCCGACGTGATCGATAGGGTCCGCTCAATCACACGACGAGTTGAAGTTTAAACAAAGTGCTGAGCGCCAATACCGTGGCAGGCGTATAGCTGTACGCGACGTAAAAGTACAGGGCACGAAGAAACTGATCATACAGTTTCATGGGCATATAAGTGGCCGAGCGGTCAAAGGCAGAGTGCATTGCATTGAGTCCTGTTCGCAGGGTCGTCAGTTCGAATCTGACCTTATATGTTCACAAGGCTACAGATGGACAGCAATCGACATCGTGTAGCCAGCTAGTAGAGAATGATCGTCATTATGGCGCGTAAGGTGTATCGCCCTTCTACTAGCTTTCATGACTGCAGCGGAATATAAAATAAAGCATTAAATTGCGAGTTTATATTACAGCTACCGGTGCAGCCATGAAACTGTATGATCTAAAACAAATATTGAACAGATAACTGGGCGCATAAAGAATATATACATTCTAGACCTACACATAAGAGACTTTGTGCGCACAACTGGATTAGTGAGAAGCAATAAGAATTGCTAGCTGAAAAAGTTGCGGCGATGAGTGCGGATACCGAGAGGTCCGCGAGGGGGCTCCACCTCCTTTTTAGCTCACAAGAGTAGAGTGGCTTCACTACCGGTTTGCCAAGACCGGACTAGGGGATTCTCTACCTCGCTAATTCCAGTTATCTGCTCAATAAAACAACTATGGGGGATATATGAAAGAACACACACATTCGTGGGTAATTCTTAAAGGCACTCAAAATCTGCAGTGCACGAAAAAAGATTGTAATACGGTTAGTGACCTGATGACGGTTCTGCAGAAAACGGCAAAAGCAGCAGCAACCGCAGGAAAGCTAGAACTACTAGTCGAACAGCTTCGAAAACGAGAACTGAAAAAGGCGGCTCACGATGCAGCCTATGCGTTGGTCTTATCTAGCCAGCAGCCGATCATTACAAGCGAACAGGGGGTATTGCCATTATGATTAAGCGACTATTTACAAAGGGTGAGACTAAAGAAAAGCAGGCGGTTGAGGCTGAGTTGCAAAGATACTACGACCAACTCCAGAAAGCCTCACAAGCGATGCTCAATCAGATCGCTCACGCAAAGATCGAACGCCACATGCGCTTCGCACATCATTATATTGGCGTTGACGACAAATGGCACCCTTTGCCGTTCGCTAATGATCGACCTGACAATGTGCCGTGGCTATTCGACGGTCAAATATTCTTTAAGCCAGTTCCACGATTATCTAAGAAGGCCTAAGGGATGGTTGTTGTTATACGCGATGCAAAGGTACGCGAAGTTGCGGTCCGAGTGGCCGAGATCCTAGCGTTCAAAGAAGTAGAAGCAGAAGCGGTCGTAATGATAGCTGAGTACGTTATCGATCGAGAAGATGAAATCCGAAGGGAAACGAGCAATGGAAAAGCCGAATGATCATCACATCTTGTTTAGTCGACCATCATGGACGTCAAATCGAGACGCAGCATTCTTAAGGGAAGAAAGCGGACTGATAGCCCGCATGGATTACGACACGCACAAAGAGTTGCATAGGGCGGTCCCTTTCGTACCGCTACCGAGTCACTATGACTTGCAGCGCATTCGATCTGGCATGCGACGCAGTAGAGCGAATAAGCCATTGGATGTCATGGATGATTTTATGCGCAATATTCAGGAGGTAGGGCTCATTCCTAAGACCACTGCGCTCGAAAGAGAACTGGGAGCGCTGACGATTGTGGCCTGCGAGATGCAGCGCGAGTTTATCGAAGATGGCCAAGTCAAGGCAAAGATCTTCGATATGGGAGGGCGTAAAGATGCGGCATGAGTACATAGACATACCGGCCACACCGCAACCACTGCAGGAAATGTATTGGAGGCGTCAGGCGATGGGCGAGAAGCTCGGCGAAATAGCTAGTAGGCTATGCCTGGCAAACGAAGAATATAACAAAGCAATTCAAGACATGATTCTGCTTAATGCTGAGATCAAGGAAGAAGAGGAGAGATGACCGATTTTAACATTCTAATCCCACTGGCGGTAATTGGAACCGCGCTTGGTGGATCGATAGTCGTACTGGCGCTACTATGGCTCGTTAGTATATGGGCAGATTGGACATCCGACTTCAAGGATGCGGAATGGCGCGGCTTCAACTACGACTATCCTTACAACCCAAAGAAGGTGATCTTCAACTGGTCCGTATTCGGAATCCTGATTATTGTCTTCACCGGGTTTATACCGGGACTACTCAAATGATCGAATATGTAGCAAAGGGTAGCAGATCTGGCGGTGGTTTCAAGTCATCATCTAAAAGCAGTATCTCTAGCAAATCTAAGTCGAAGAGTTCTAGTAGCTCAACAAGTAAATCGAAAACAACCAAGAAAAGCAGTTCAACCTACACACCGTCAAAGCCGAAAGTAGGAAAGAGTACAGCAACGCCAGGAAGCAAGATTAAGACGCTGGACGGTAAGGAAGTGCAATCTAGCGCTAAAAAGCCTGTAAACGCACGATATAGCCGCACAGACGGTATTTACGGCGACAATGGTTACGCGCCACGATTCACAGGAGGCTACACACCTCCATACGGATCAACAGTCTACTATCCACAGCACTCAGCATTAGACTACCTCCCTTGGATCTATCTATTCAGCCAGGACTCACCACAGCACGATCAAGTGACGATCGTACAGCCGGACGGCAAAGAGACAATGGCAACACCAGAAGCAGGCGGAGTAGACGGCCTAGCAGTATTTAACTGGATCGTTCTCGTCATTATGGCGCTAGCGATCATTGGAGGGATTGTATGGGGCGTAAACAAGATAAGCCAAAGATAGAAGAGGGCCAAAAGGTCTATTTCCCCGAGCCCGGATATTCCTATACAACATCGATGTCACGAGGTAAGGTGATGGCGATCAAAGGCGATGTAGCAATCGTTCGTTACGAAAAGCACTCAACCTATCGCTATGAAGAAGTAAATATTGAAAATTTAATGCCATACGGCAGAAAGTTTAAGTTCAACATGAAAGCATTAAAATTAAGCACACCAGCAATCGTAACGGGTGTCGTACTAATCCTGGGTCTCATGATCTTCGGTTGGTTCACTAGCAACTACAACAGCCTCGTATCAGCAAAAGCAGACGTAGACAACTCATGGGCTAAGGTAGAGACGCAGTATCAGCGTCGATTAGACCTGATCGATAACGTTGTCGCTTCGGTCCAAGGTGCTCAGGGTCAAGAGATCGCAGTATTCGGTAAGATTGCAGAATCACGAACCGCATACAATAACGCATCGACTACCGACGAGAAAGCAGCTGCAGCGTCAGCCATGGAGACGAACATCGCGGTCCTACCACGACTCCAGGAAGCATACCCAGAGCTCAAATCTAACGAGCAGGTAACAAAGCTCATCAACGAGCTCTCAGGCACCGAGAATACTATCAGCACGGTCCGAGATGTCTACAACGACAAGGTGACTAGCTACAACGTTGCGATCACTAAGTTCCCAACGAGCCTATTTGCCAATATGTTTGACTTCGAGAAGGCCAAGCTATTTAAGGCGGATGCCGGCGCAAGCAAGGCTCCAAAAGTTAAGTTCTAATGAAAGCGCTTCGAGTAATACGAATATGCGTAGGGTCATACAAGATCCTGGCACTCGTCTACATCGGAGCGCTACTACTTGGCTCGCTAAGCTACAGTCTGTTCGGACACAAGAGTCTATGGGACTCGTTCTGGTGGGCTATAGTGACTGCACTAACGATCGGATACGGTGACATGTATCCGATTTCGATTGGCGGCCGTGTTACCGGCATACTGTTGGGTCATCTAGTAGCGCTAGCTATCGTGCCGCTATTGATCGCACGACTGATCATGGATGTGATCGAGAATAAAAACGAGTTTACGGATCGTGAGCAGAAAGAGGTCTTACGACTACTGCGAAAACTCGACAAGAAATAACCACAAGGAGAGAAATTGTGTTAAGTGAAGATGCAATCCAAAAACGTTCAGAAGCGGCAGTAGCCCTATTCGACAACCTAACCAGCACACTAAAGAGCGCTGCGGCCGACAAGAACTACGACGCAGTAGCTAAGGTAGGTGACTCGCTCGCAAACGCCATTTCGCGATCACAGCAAGCCGAGCTCACCGACTCACTGTCTGACGAAGTAAAGAAGCTTAGCCGTAAAGCTGGTCGCAACCTTGATCTTAAGGATCTCGACTAATGTTTGGCGGCGCTGATCCTGCGGCATTTTTGCGAGAAATGAATAGATTCTCCGTATACCCGGACGGTACAATCGCTAGTGCTACTGAGTCCGATACGAAAGTTAAGAAATTCAACTGGGTCCTTGGCCTTAGGAACTGCCCGGAGTGCAGGGGCGACCTTGAAGGAGCTGATAGTTACTGCCCTGAGTGTGGTTACGGCAGAAAAGAGTACACTGCTGGCAAGAAGGCCCCTAAGATCAAGAGCTATGACTACGTAGTGAACGAAGACTTTCCTGATGGAAAGTACTTCAAGCTAACAGACAAGAGTCTATTCGATACGGTGATTATCGAGGACTACAAAAAGCAAATGATCGTAGAGACGTTATCACTCGTTGAAAACCATCATCTGATTTTTGAAAAGTGGGGCTTTAGTCAGACTATCGAAAAGGGTGCGGGTGTATCGCTACTCTTCCATGGGCTACCAGGAAGCGGCAAGACCCTGATGGCACAAGCAATTGCGGACTATCTTGGCAAAGAGCTGATAACGATTACTGCAGCCGAGGTAATGGATAAATACGTAGGTGAGACAGAGAAAAAGATTGCTGAGCTCTTCGATAAGCATTCGGATGATGTGATTCTGTTCGATGAGTGCGACTCACTACTAAATAGCCGCGAAAGCGCACGATCACGCTACGAAGTGTCCCAGGTGAACGTACTGCTAAATAAGCTCGAGAATCATCGTGGCGTAACGGTATTCACTACCAACCACGCTAAGAACCTTGATAAGGCGCTTGATCGTCGTATTGCTGCGAAGATTCGTTTCGAAATGCCGTCAATCGAGCTGCGAGCCCAAATCTGGAAGCGTATGTTCCCTAAGCAGGCACCGATCGCTAAGGATGTTGACTGGAACTTGCTCGCAAAGTACGAGATCACTGGCGGCTACGTAAAGAACGCGGTCCTACGCGCAGCGCGTATTGCGGCATTCCAAAAGGAAAAGGAAATCACCTTCGCAATCATCAAGCAGGCGCTTAAGCAAGAGCTGCAGGCGCTAGCCGAGTATAACGGCGAAGATGGTCCGATTGTGACGAAGAGTGCAACTGACGACGATGAAAAAATAAAGATGCAGGCAGTTGAGCATCGGTAATGAAACTTTTTAGAACAATTATCACGAACCCACTATGGCTAGGAATGATGATATTCATGACAATTGCCATTCTATGGGATCAACGAAAGAAATAGGAGCAAGACTATGAGCGAAATTCCACGTTACTATCCAGAAGATCATGTGGCGGATGTTATTCATCTGCCACTCTCTCGTCCAGAACAAGAGCCGGTCCAATTAGAAGCGTTTCCGACCCGATTCGTGCTCGAGGGCTTAGGCAAGGCTGCACTAAGAGATCTGATAACTGAATGCGGCCTAAAGGTGACTAAGCTCGAGAAGCTAATGCACGAAGCAAACGAGGTCCTTGATGGTTATGGCGGAGATGCCGCCTAATGAGCTACATCAAAATTAAGAACGAGTATGGCAAGGTGATGAAGATACGTGTGCAAGACACTTGCCGGGGGTGTAGCCATGGATGACACGGACTTGCAGGAGATTACAGTTAAGCACTTCAATCTATACGAGCAAGGCTTTTACAAAACTCTTACGCAGTGTCGCGAAAAGCTCGAAACTGAGCTCAAAGCCCGTGACGCAGCGAAAGAGCTTGAAGCAGAAAAGCGTGGTGTTGCATGGACTATCGGCATCATCGACGAAATGCACGAAATGGATAGCCATATACGCACATCAGTGTATAAGGGTATTAAGAACGGCATACGCGCCATGTATGAGCAAGACACTGGAAACGGCGACCCTGCACCAGACTACCCAATAAATGTGACACTTCGCACAAGCGACCAAGCAAAGGAGGGTAAGTAAATGGATGACGCGGAATTGCGAGAGCAGATAGACAAAGCTCTCGATGAGTTTGAAAAGCAAATACGTGCGGACATCACCAACCATATCACCGGTGACAAATCGCGCAACCCAGCCTTTTCACACATCGACGCTCGCAAGGATATTGAAGGCATCATCAAAGCCCATGACGCAGCGAAAGAGCGGGAGATGCAGATTGAGGCAAAGTATGAGGTGTATAGCGAATGGTTGAATGTGCTGGAGGCGAAGGCGAAAATGGCAAAGGCGTTCAACCAGCCTACCTACAGCCTTGAGAGTGACATTAAAATGCTGCGACGTATAATCAGCCAACTTCGCGAAAGGAGCAAATAATGACGATAAGAAGTTTCTTCGCTATGTGCTGGATTCCGATGTGGCAACACCGCTACATGCCAGATGATGATAGGTGCGTATACTGCCGTGAACGTCGTGAAAGCGACCAAACCAAGGAGGAGGGGTAAGATGAAACATAAAGTGCAACCGATACCCGATTTTACGTTGAACAATATACCCCATAAGCTGTTGCCGTTTGGCCAAGCAATCATCTTGGTAGGGCGGGTAGTCAATAAGCTAGTCAAGGCGCACAACGATTTGGCTGTTGATGTTGAGGCCATGCGTCGTGAAAGCGACCAAGCCAAGGAGGGCAAGTAATGGACGCGGAATTGCGAGAATATGCTGATTTGGCAAAGAATATAAGCCCCGATCTTGACAAGCTGCTCGGTGAAATTGCTGATATTACGCTAGATGCACGAGAGGGCAACATAAGCCCAGAAGTTGCCACGGTGAGAACCGTTAAAGCTATCAAAGCCCGCGACGCAGCGGTGCATGAGGAAGGCTTCAAAAATGGCATGGAAGAAGCCCTTAGTAACGCCCTTTACCATCTTGCATACTCAGGCCGAAAAACTATCAAAGGCAAAGACTTAGATAAACTTTTTAGAACAAGTCGCACAAGCGACCTTGTACGAAGTAAGGAGGGCGAGTAGTGGATAGTGAATATCTTGATTTATGCCGAGAGGTATACAAGCGCACTAAATGGTGGCAAAAAGAGGCGCGGGCAATATTCAATCCGAAGGATAATGGGGCTGGACTGTACAAGTACTTTGAAGGTTACCAGTACACCACTGACTACCTGTTGGAGATGCTGCCAAAAGAACTACATAAAGACGAGAAGATTCATTACCTCACCTTGTCTTCTAAGTACGGAGATGAGTTTAAGGCTAATTATGTTAGTCCTACAGGGCATTTGTATCTATTCATGGAGCCAGAGGATGACACTTCACTCAAAGCACTCCTGAGATTAACCATCGCCCTACATGAGGCGGGAGAGTTAACTGAGCCCGTGCGGCCCAAAGGAGACAAGCGGTGAACAATATCGACCGCGCCGAGAAGAAGATTGACGCTGCTATCAATGGCAATAATGGCCGCGACACTAATAACAACCTACTACTACAGGGCATTGCATTGCTATTACTGGAGCTGGTACGACCCAAAGGAGAGAGTGATGAAGCTTAGATACCTACCGCAGGTATTGAAATTAGCCTGGCAGATTTACAGGCATTTGCCACCAAGGGACGGAGCGTGGCATGCAATCTCTTACAATATCAATTTAAGGAAGGGTAAATAGATGGTTATTTTGTGCGGCGGCAATATTCGTCAGTGTGAACATTATCGTGACAGGCATCACTTCGATATGTCTAAGACACGTATAGCCACCAAACCCGAGGATCTATATGGATTCATTCACGGAACCCTACTGATCATGATTGGGACATGGCGAAAGAATCCTGATTCGTTGAACGTTATGCAGGCAGGTAAGCGCAATGAGCTCGCCGTAGTAGAGGAAGCCTAATGGGTTGGTTTTACGAAGTAAACATAGCAAACCAAGACATTGACGATAACGACAAGTGTATGGTCGAAGGATTGGCTATTGTCCAGGGTAAGAACTCTAGTACGGATGAGTATGTCGAGTACTACATGGATCGCGGCAAGCCCTATCGTTACGACTCAGTTGATGATCTTATGCCTGATACCGAAGGTAGTCCGGAAGACGTCCGACTGATGGGTGATTATGAAGATAGTAGCGGTAAGACGATATATGTCACATACACCCCAGTCTTCCGCGACGGTAGATGGTGGGTTAAAGAAGTAAAGGAAGGTGAATGATGGGCAATAAATACGAAGTGCATAGCTACGTCAGAAAGCAAGAGACGGGCGGATACGGTTATGAAGAGGTGTGGCGCGGCGAATCACTATTCAAGGCCGTGTTGACCGTCATCGCAGAGAAGCGAAAGGGTGTAAAGTGCATTAAGCTGGAGTATCGACCATGATCGACAAGCAAGTAAAGATCCTTAGTGAGGCGTTTGGCCACGACATCGAGGCAGAGTCCAATAAGTGGCTGGATGACAACAAGGACATCTACGAAAGTGATCTGCGATTTTTCGGTGACAACTTCCGATCGTGCGCAATCATATACTAGCCGATACCGCAGCCGGAACCAGCCCCAGAGGTCCCAGGTGAGTCTGTCTAGTTGGCGTCTCATAAAGCGCCGTGGCGGGATAATCTCACACATCAAGCTAGAATACCGATTCTGGCAGATCGGACGAGACAAGTACGTGAAAAAGTCCAGGGAGCGTAACGAGTCCGTTTGATAAAATGTAAGCATGAGCACGAGTAGCTACATACCAAATACGTACACGCAGTACATCGTAGCGTACTCGTTTGAGCGCAATGGGCGCACAGTCACTTACAAAAGGGTATCGATTGAGAAAGATCCGTTCGATGCCCTCCTGGAGTCATATCGGTCCCTCATGGTAACGCATAAGCCTGGATTCCAAATGAGAATAGTAAAAAAGATAACCTACAATCCAAAGAAAGGTTGATAGCATGTCAACGGAACAAAAGAAGCAAGAGAAAAACGATCTTAAGTACGTATTCCGTACGTTTGCCGGCATTCCATTCCGTTTCCGCGTATGGCTAGCTGGTAAGATCATTCCGAAGCGCCTGAGCGACTTTGGCCGCGCCTGGGCGATGGGTATCCCTGTAAGCCTCGAGCCTGCACCGAACCCCGCAGAAGGCAAGGTGGAGCTAGTTAAGCCCAACCGTGCCATGCGCCGCGCTAGGAAAGCATAAGCGACGTCTGGTAAGATAGTCGTATGACATTGATCAAAGACAAACATTCGAAAGAGATAGCGCCGGGGCAGGTTCTCCGGCGCGTTGTCGACGGTAGGGCTACAAACGCTGGCCATGAGTATATCGTGGTCCAGTACGACTTCAAGACGGGTGGCGAAGGTGAAGATCTAGTAGCCGATGGCGGCTTCGTAAAGGAGCTACTATGGCCTGAGCGAGCTCTTGAGTTCGTCGTGATAAAGGACGCTGAAAAATAGCCATAATCGAGATTGCTATTTTCTGTATACTAAAGAAGGTGGGCAATTAACTTTAATGGAGACACGAGACAATGGCAAAACCAAAGTTTCATATCGATCAGCAAATCGTAGTCGGTCCGGATGGCACGCTGTCGATTGGTAGGATCGTATCCGCTCAACAGCAAGATGGCGAGTGGGTCTACGGCGTCCTGATCGGACACGACGATACGGGCGTAAGCTTCTACAATGAAGACGAAGTATCGTACTACCTCGGCTCAGACGGGATCTGGAAACAAGATCGCAAAAGCGGACAAGTAGTCGCCCTGTAACCGGCAGAAAGAGAGCTTGAGAAATCAGGCTCTTTTTTGTTGCATTTTTATAACCACTAGCGTATTATGTAAACACTAAACCCACTCTGCGACTAGCACAGGGGTTTTTCTCGTTGGTTGAAAAGAAGAAAGAGGCGGTCCAGAAGACCAAGGCTACCAAGGCTCGTAAGGTTACGAGTCCTAGAAAGGCCACCCCAAAGCCTGCGAAGAAGGTTGCTAAGAAACCTACCACAAAGGCTCCTAAGAAGCCTGGACGCCCTACTGACTACAGCGAAGAGATCGCTGTAAAGATACTTGTTGAAGTTGCACTAGGCAAATCAATGAGAAAGATTGCCGAGATGGAAGGTATGCCCGCCATGTCGACAATCTTTCTTTGGTTACGTAACCACGAGGATTTCTCGGAGCAATACGCGCGCGCGAAGGAAGAGGCCGCCGACCTCCTGGTGGATGAGATGCTGGACATCGCCGACGACGCCACCAACGACTGGATGGAGAAGTACGGCAAGGATGGTGAAATGATCGGCTACATGATCAACGGCGAGTTCGTTGGTCGCTCAAAGCTGCGCATCGAAACGCGCAAATGGCTAGCCATGAAGCTTAAGCCAAAGCGCTACGGCGATAAGCTCAATGTCGAGCAGGGCGGTGAAGTCACCGTCAAGCATTCGTACGCAGGCAAGTCAGATGAAGAGCTGGACGCGATCGTTCGTAACTATGTCGAGGGTAAGAAGTAATGGCTATTAAAATGCCACCAGCGATATACAAGCCACATGGAGACATGGAGATTCGCCTGGAGACGCGACTTGAAAATGCCGACATGAAGATCAGCAGCATAGTAGTGCCGCCGAGGAGGCTGGCCGGGCTAGGCCTGCGACTTGTAAAACTAAAGCGAGGCCACTATAAGCTGCAGATACGGCCACGTCCATCTCGCAAGTTCATTCACATGGCAAGAATCGCTGCACCATATACTATCAGTGCCATCACGACGCCAGTTAGCACCTCGAAGCCGCTCTCACTCCAGGATCTATACGAGACATACAACAAGTGCCTCGAAGCTCGGGCGAAGAGCCCAAGTAGTATCGAAGTAGCCCCCAATCTCTACAGCGAAATCAAGTTGATCAGTCCTCACGACACAGTTTTCGGTATGGAAATTATCCTAGATCCAACATTACCACCAAACGCATACCGTCTAGTGTATCCTCAGCCGTATACAGTGCCCGACTTTAGTCATGCATTCCATTCGTACGCCATGCCGGTAGCTCATTTCGAAGGAGTTTTAGATGCCTGACGAAGTACGCCTGGCCATTGCCGAACTCAACCGCCGTAAGGCTCGTAAGGATCCCGTATTCTTCATTCGCGAGTATCTTGTCACATACGACCCGCGACCAACAGCCATCCAGCCACACATGGACTTCGATCTGTACACATTCCAGGAGGAGTATGTATGGGAACTCGTTACAGCTATTCGTGACGGTTACGATGTATTCATCGAGAAGTCTCGTGACATGGGTATCTCATGGGTGACGCTCGCCGTTATCCTTTGGTGCTTCCTATTCGACGACAGCTTCCAGGCCCTACTCGGCTCACGCAAGGAGGAGTTCGTCGACAACTGGACAATGGACTCGCTCTTCGGCAAGATCGAATACTTGATCAAACGCATCAAGGATCCGTTACTCCTACCGGAAGGCTTCTCACTCAAAAAGCACCGAACCTTCCTCAAGATCATCAACCCAGTGACAAACAACGTTATCAAGGGTGAATCAGCCAACTCGGACTTCGGTCGTGGTGGTCGCTATACCATCGCTATGATCGACGAAGGTGGTTTCTGGCCAGACTTCGAACGATCGTGGACATCTGTCGGTGAATCTACCAAGTGCCGCGCACTGATCACCACTCCACCAGATCGACCATCGTACGCCAAGTTCATTCGATTCAGCGAGAAGATCAAGGTACTCACATACCTCTGGCGACTCCACCCAGACAAAGACGACGAGTGGTACAGGAGGCAACAAGACCGTAAGTCCGAGAAGGAAATGCTGCACGAAATCGACATCAGCTGGGAATACTCAGCATCCGGACGACCATACGCAGAAGTAGACAAGGTAGAGTTCGGTCACTTCCCGTACGATCCAAGCCTACCGCTCTACCTATCGATAGACCTTGGGCGAGACGCAGTAGCACTCAACTGGTGGCAGCCGGTACGCAATAGTCACTGGCTCACACTCGTTAACTCATACGAGAACAAAGACAAACTGATCGATTGGTACGTGCCATTCATGGGCGGGGACATCAACAGCGACTTCATCTACACAGATGACGACCTGAACTTCATAGAGATGATCAGGTACTGGCGAAAGCCTATCTGCTACGGAGACCCAAGCGGCCGATCGAGACACATCGAGAGCGAGCGTAGCCCGTACAAGATTCTCAAGGATGACTACAATATCGTCGTACAGAGCAATACGCAGAGTAACGACTGGCTCACTCGCCGAGACGAGACGAAGCGACTCCTGATGCATGTACGAGTCAACGACACACCGGGTACACGCTACTGGCAGACAGCCGTATCATCGGCACACTACCCAGAGAAGTCGGAAACATCACAAAGCACCGGCGAAGTCGTAAAGCCTGTCCACGACTGGACATCACACCATCGAACGTCAACCGAGTTCTTCGCAGTCAACTATAGACCGATGAAGACAGAGCCGACGAAACAACACACAAGACGTAAACCAATGAATTTCATGGCCACAGGATAAGGCCATCGCACATTAACAAATAGGGGGAAATATGGAAAAGATCGAATTCGGCAAGGTTATCACAGAAGAGAGCATCATGAATGGCAAGATCGTCAGCTGCTCTAAGTCCGCTCGTAGTAGCCATAAGGTGACAGATAAGTACGATGCACAGAGCCGGATGCTTGAAGCTTCAAAGTACATCACTGATGATAATCGCGAAGATGTACTCATCCGATTTGTCGGCGACGGCAAGAAGGGTATCAAGCGCATGGAAGTGACTGTACTCATCGAAAAAAATAAACAATAAAAAGGCTTGCATAAGCATAAACAACTTGCTATAGTGACTTTAATACTAAAAACGCCACCGGATCGTCGGAGTGTTCTGAAAAGGATATTCCAACGACGGTGGCTTTTTTAAAACCCAGTGAATTAGGTGGTGCTTACAATGACGCGGCTAAATATACGCGTCAATTCCAAGTAAACTTCGACGAGCTTGAACGGCTCGCTGATAACCGTGTCCGCACCGATCTTCCACCCAACTACCCACGTGTAAACGATGGTAGTCTTTCGGCACTGCTCGGTGAGGTTCCAATGCGTATTTGGGCCCAGTTGCAGAC
>CAMPGV010000019.1 GCA_946885745.1 uncultured Candidatus Saccharibacteria bacterium
GAACAAAAGTAGAACACGAGTAGGAGAGTGGAAGAGAAGTCTCTTCCCTACTTATAGTAGCTACGTCGACTAACGCGAACGTCAAGGTACTCAGGATTTTGACTATTAGCGGTCAGCCAAGTGAGCGCCCTATCCATATCCTCAATCTGCTCCCCTGCTGGGCGATCCACCGAGAAACGGATTGGGTACCCTACCCCTTCGAGCTTAATGTCAACTTCACGCGTCATCCCGCGAGGGAGAATTACGTCAGTGACTGTGTAGCCAGAGGACTTCGCGAGACCAACTACGCGGCCGATAAAGCCGAGGAAGCGATTACTGGCAACCGTCTCGCCGCCGCTAATCTGAATACCGCTCTCATCCACCACCTGCACCTTAGGGTCAGCATAGTAGTTGCGCGTAAACGCCGTACCGGACGTATCGACATACTGGCGGTTATTGTTAATATTCCATGCCACGATCGGCTCTCGCATCGTAAGGGCAAAGGCTGTATTGCCGTAACCGACAGAGCCTTCTACGTCCACTTTTGCTACTTCAGGAGCCACCGACTGCAGATATGCGAGTAGGCGATCCTCGCGCAACAGGAAACGCAACCGTTCGATAGGCTGCCGATTGAAATAATCTTCGATATCCCGACTATAGCGATCGTCAAGCTGCATAGTCAGTTCGCTGGAACGGACGGTCACGGAAGCGGTAAATTGCATAATTAAAAAGCCGAGCAGCGCACAACCGAGCAGCGTGACAAAAAGAATACTCCCAACATGCTGGCGCCGTCGCGCCAGTTCATGCGCGTGCGCTCGCGGTGAGCGGATTTGCGCCGACATATCATTGGCGGTCACGACACGCGCGGACGCACTACCGGTGAGCGTTTGGTTGCGACGAAATGTATACCGCTCATCAAGCGAGTCATTAAGTGCGTCGCTCTGACGGCGACGCGGTAAATCAGGTTTCTTTTTTGAGAATAGGCCCATACTGCTTGTGGTTATTGTAGCAAATTTAGGCCTTTTTGGCTGCTACTATGATCATGTCGGCCATATCTTGGGCCGCACGAGGGCGAGCAAACTTATGAAAAGCCTTGGACATGCTGGTCTGGCGCTCTTTATTAGCCAAAAGTGCCATCAACTCAGTCAGCAACACGGTAGCATCAGCATCAATCGCATGCTCGTCCAAGACCGACACAGCACCCTCTTTAGCGTAAGCGGCAGCATTCTTGAGCTGGTGGCCGCCAGTTAGATAGCCGTTTGGAATAAGCACTGTTGGCGTTGCAGAGGCTGCCAACTCCAGAATAGTTGTTGCGCCAGCACGCGCCACAACGATATCCGCTGCAGATAACATGCGCGCCATACCCTGACTTACAAAAGCATGCAGCTGAAAGCGATCATCAGCCTGCGGTGTGACGGCGCGCAGCTCATCGTACTGACCAGCACCAGATACAAGAATAACCGACGCTCGCTCTAGTAATTTATCTAGTATCAGCGCAACGGCGTCATTGATCCGCTTGGCACCCAGTCCGCCGCCAGTCACCACTACAAGTGGTCGCTCCGGATCAACCCCAAGCTCTTCCTTTGCATGCTTTTTTTCAGCCTCAGTGAGCGGCTTAAAGTCACTACTGATAGGAATACCGACGTAACGGCTAATTGCCGGGTTGTACCCATAATTATCGAGTGGCGCCCCTGTTGCAATCGCCGAGGCATAGCGCGCGAGGATTCGGTTTGTCAGACCCGGATGAGCATCTGAATCGTGGATCACTAACGGGATACCGAGTAACTTCGCCGCCAATCCAACTGGCAAACAAACAAATCCGCCCTTAGTAAACACAACATCAGGGCGCCATGCCGTTAGCTTAACGAAGCTCTGCACGAAGCCCCCAATCACAAACAGCATGTCTCGCATATTTGGCAGAAAAATTGTTCGCGGATGCGCCATCTGTTGCCAGATGGTCATATTGTTATACCGACGCAACTTACCAGCGAGAATCGTGTCCACCCTCAGCTTCGGATCATAGTGGTGCACGATACTACGGGCCTGAGGTCCGAATTTTTTGTCGCACCAAAAGCGCAGCTCCGCCCGAGGGTGACGTGCCTTAAGCTCGCGTAGTACCGCGACGACTGGCGTAACGTGGCCGCCCGACCCCCCGCCGACTGCTAGAATCTTCATACCCATTCTCCTTACTTACTGACCGATGGCTTGTATAGCGTGACAACTGAAAAGCCAGACCAAGGGCAGCTGCACTAAATATCATACTCGTTCCACCAAAACTAAGTAGTGGTAGCGTGATACCCGTCAGTGGAAATACCCCTATCATGGCCGCTACATTCAATATAACATGCGCACCAACCCAGCCGAAGATACCCGCCACGACAAGTTGCATCCACGGATCGGGCAAGCGATCTGATATCTTCAATAGCCGCAATAAAAGCGCCGAAAATATCATCAATATAACCGTCAGCCCGATAAATCCAAAGGTTTCACCCATAATCGCAAACACGGAGTCATTAATCGCCTCCGGCAAGTAGCCTGTCGCCTGGACGCTATTACCAATCCCTACTCCGAGGAATCCACCACTACCAATCGCTATCTTGGCGTGGTCAATGTGGTAGTTGGCGTCACGATTCTCCTCCGTGCGCATACTGTCGCCCGACAAAAAGGTTTTTACGCGCTCAATACGGTGCGGTGCAATTACAATCATAAACATACCCAGCAAGAGTGCGCCTGCCGCAAGCATCAGCCCCACCCTCTTGTTTAGACCGGCTACCATCAGCATACTGGCAATAATCGCTAGCATCGCTATACCGGTACCCATATCTTTCTGTATGCCGATCACAAAAATCGCCGCCACCAGCACAACCGCACCGAGCGGAATAATTGTCTCATGAATATCATTCACTTTTCCTTGGCGCATCCTCATTGCCAAAAAGCCACCGACAAACAGCAGCAGACCCAACTTCAAAAACTCCGCAGGCTGAAAGCTACCAAGAGGCCCTAGCTCAAACCAGCGACATGCTCCAAGTGCGCACTTTGCAATTGCATCAATCCCCAGTACATTGCCTGTGATAAACAGCAGCGCACAGGCCGCAAAGCCACCGAGTAAAATCTTACCTGCGTATTTCTTAAGCCAGGCATGCGGAAGTAACGCAAAGAATGCAAACCCCATCAATGCAACCAATATACTTGTCAGCTGCTTGATAAAGAAATATGTACTCGTATAGTCTGTCCCGTAGGCGTTATTGAGGACATTGGCGCGCTGCGGGCCAATGGCATACATCACCACCAACCCAAGGAGCATCAGGAGCCCCATGAAAAGTAAAATGAAATAATCCGGGCGATGTCGTCGCACAACAACACCACGCACCGTCTCGCTCACGCGTCCCACCGCACGTCGCGCTTGGTCCATAGACTAGATATGTCCTCCGGCCAGCGCCAGCATAATACCGATAAAGCCGGCAACACAGCCGATGACCCAGAAGCGCATCGTTACTTTGGTTTCTGGCCAACCAACCGCCTCAAGATGATGATGAATCGGAGCTGAAATAAACACCTTACGACCCCTGAAACGCTTACTTAGGATCTGGATCAAACTAGAGCCCGCCTCAATCACAAAGATGATGCCAATAAGTGGAAGTAAGAAGAGCGTATTCGTCAGCATAGCTACTACACCAAGGCTCGTACCGAAGGCGAAACTACCAACATCCCCCATAAAGAACCGGGCTGGATAGATATTAAACCATAGGTAGCTAAGTAGCGCGCCTACGACCGTAAAACAAAAGCCAGAAAGCAGCACGTGACCCTGGAGTAGCGCTAGGACACCCACCGGCCCGTAGCTTATCGCAAGCAACCCACCAGCCAGCCCGTCGAGACCGTCGCTAATATTTACCGCATTACTCGTCGCAACTACCGCCAAGACAAACAGCGGTATGATCGCCCAGCCCAGAAACAGGTCACCTAGGTAAGGAATGTGCACTGTCGTATAACCAAGCTTAGCGTAAAAGAACCAACCCAGTGCAATAGCAATAACTGTAATCATGCCGAATTTCAAACTAGAGCGCAGCCCAGCAACACCGCTACCTGTACCACGAAGATTGATTACGTCATCCAACAGGCCAACGGCTGCACCACCGAGAAGGGCTGCGAGCGGCAACCATGTCTCTGCCCTATCAAGATTAAACCCAAAGGTCACAATCGTAATCGCGACGACACCAATCGCACCAGCCATCGTTGGGATATGGCGCTTAAATTTCGTTGCATGCAACTTGTTGAACACTTCAAGCTCCTCACCTGTCGTGCTTGTCGTGCGCTGCTTCTTCCAAAACTTATAGCGATACGCTAAGTAGGTGTAGACTGGGGTCAGAAGCATCGCTAGGAGAAATGCGGCAACGCTCAATAAGAAGGTGCCGGACAGCCCGTGGGTAAATTCGTACAGGGTCATATCGTTCATCATTTATCCTTTCGGTTGCAGTTTCATATACTGAAGCATCCAGTTTGAAATATCGGTAAAAATCGGAAGCGCATCAGCCGATCCGGTCAGGTTCATCCCCTCGCCAGATACTTGCACCATTATGACATACTTCGGCCCCGTGCTACTACCGTCTTCACCACCAAATCCTAGATACGTACCAATTGTCTGATTATCTACATATAGCCCATTTTCAATTGTCTGGGAGGTACCAGTCTTACCGCCCGTATAGTACCCGGAACGGTCATTGTTTGCGTAAAACGCTGCCCGCGCCTCATGCACCATTGCTCGAATCTTATCCGACGTATCGGCCTTAACGACACCTTGACGAACAACTTTCGGTGTATTTGTACTAAAGGCCACACCCTCTTCATCCATCGTTCCGGCGATAACACTCGGCTGGTAGTAGGTCCCACCGTTGATAATGGCACTAAACGCAGCGCACACCTGCACCATGGTGACATCGAGCCCTTGGCCGAAAGACATATTTGAATAGCGCACAGCGCCACCGTCCATACTGTCGGGAGAAAGAACCGTCCCTGCCGCCTCACCAGACACCTCAACGCCTGTCAGTTGCCCCAGGCCCAGACGATTGTAAAAGTAATCATACATAGTCTGGCGAGCGCCATAAGTAATGTTCTTGCCGTCACCAAGGCGCTGCGCCACCGTCACAAAACCAGTGTTAAGCGAATAATTCAAAGCCTTTTGATACGTAATCATCCCGGTCTGACCCTTAGTGGCATTGGTGATCGTGCGGTCTTCTACCTGAATAAAATCAGTGTTGTTGTATGTCGAATCCGGCTGCACGACATTCTTATCAAGCCCCACCGCCATTGTCAGCACCTTCACGTCCGAGCCTGGCTCGTACGGAGCACTGATGGTCGCGTTATTGAAGGCCGCAGCATCTGTCGCATTTCCGTAATCAGCAGGGTTATATGTCGGTAGATTTGCCATCGCCATAATTTTACCCGTCTGTGGATCCATAATCATCACGCTACCGTGAGTAGCTTTTGAGCGCTCCAAACCAGCAGCGAGTGCCTTTTCAGCGTAGCCTTGGATGTTACGATCAATCGTCAGAACAATATTATCGCCATGTTTTGGTGCAGTACGGACATTCTTATCACCAATCGTGAGCGGTACCGAACTAACATCCGTCACCGTCTTCAAAAGCCCATCCTTTCCTGCTAGGCGGTCGTTGAGCGCCCCCTCGATGCCATACTGCCCCTTGCCCTCGGCATTCACAAAGCCAAGCGTCTGCGCAGCAAGTTGCCCCTCAGGGTATACACGTTGTGTCTCCTCCTGGAAGCCGAGACCACTTAATCCCTTCTCTTTCATCATTTCAGCCTGTTTTCGACTGACTTTGGTCGCCAACACCTCATAACGTCGCTTTTTATCGGATAATAGCTTCTCCAAATTCGGCCTGGCATTACCACCTGCCACCTCTCGAACGAGAGCCGCCATCTTAGCCTCATCCTTGACGATTTTTGGATCCGCAAATACTGTATAGACCGTCTCGTTAAGAACGATCGGCTCCGGAACGCCATTATCGAGCGCGTAAATTTCACCACGATGCGCCGGAACGACGAGCGCCTTCACTTGCTCAGCATCGGCCTGTGCCACATAAAATTCATGACGAATGACCTGGAGATAAAACAAACGAACGACAAAAACCGCCATAATGACGAGAGTCAAAATGGCGAGCATTCGGGTTCGAGTGCCTTGGGTTAAATTAAATTGCATGTTGGTCTATTCGCCGATGTAATCGGTCTTTTCAGGCTCTGACATGGCTTTAGCCACGTTGCTGTTTTGAACATTCTGCAGTGCCGTTAGACGAGCGTTCTCGACACGAAGATCGGCCTTTTGCATCTCAAGATCAGCGATCTTGCTTTCAATCTTCTGTGCTTCGTAATCATAGCCCGTTGCACGCGTTGCCTGCGTTAAGTATATCAAACCAAGCACCGTAATCATAAGCGCTACGAGCACAGTATGTGCTACAGGCCCAAGCTTAATCGGCGAACTGTAAGCAACAGTATTCTGGTTGCGCCCCCAGCTCTGCTGACGGCGACTGCTGAATTGTTGAGTTCGTTGGTATGACATTGTGGTGGTGTGTTTGTTTTTAGATTTTGTATTTGTTTTTGGCAGGCAAAACCTCACCATGCTCGCTTGGCATCGTGTCTGTAATAAGCGGACATCGTGAGGGCTGGCGAACCGGAGTTCGCCGCTGCCCTACACATCGGAAACTACTTGAAGTGAACTTCTACGCGAGTTTCAACTGATGTGTTTTGTACTGGAATGTGAATTGGCATTTTTTAGCCCCTTCTATTTTTTGTTTTATTTTTTCACTGCGACGCGAAGCTTTGCGCTACGTGATCGCGGATTGTGAACGTCGTAAATATCTCCTGAAAGCGGCTTTTTGGTCAGTATCGTGAGTTCAGCCTCGTAACCGGCGTTTTTCTGTTCGGCAAAATATTGCTTTACAAGCCGATCTTCAAGGCTATGGAAGCTGATGATTCCTACCCTACCTCCTGGCTTTAGTAGCTTTGGAAGAAGCGGTAGTATAAGTTCAACTTGCCGTAACTCGTCGTTGACCGCAATACGGAGAGCTTGAAAGGTACGCGTTGCCGGGTGGATTTTTTTCCACGGGCCACGGTAGGTTGACTTGATCAGGCTAGCGAGTTGGTCGGTAGTCGAAAACGGTCGGTTGTCGATAATCGCTTGAGCGACATTTCGAGCGAAACCGAGCGGTTCTTCACCGTAGGTCGTGATAATACGCACCAGTTCATCCTTTGAGACGGTATTTACCAGCGTTGCCGCGGTAGTTTCCTGCCTTGGATCCATGCGCATATCGAGCGGCCCATCTTTTGCAAAAGAAAACCCTCGTTCAGCTTGGTCGAGCTGTGGTGACGACACCCCCAGATCAGCCAAGACTATATCGAATCGCTCCCCTTCTTCGACCAGTTGCTGTACAGCACTGGCAAAATCAGTATGGAGCAGACGAACTCCCTTTTCTGCGAACGCTTGAAGATGCCTAATGGCATAATCGTCACGGTCGACAAGAACGGAGTCGGAATAGTTTTGGGTTTTATCAAGAACACGACTGGCGTGACCACCGTAACCTGCCGTCAAGTCGAGATAGTTCTCTCCCTGAATAGGTTGCAGTTGATCAAGTGTCGCGTCTAGTAAAACCGGAACATGATGTGGTGGATGTTCTTTGATACTCATAAACTAATATAGATTATATATCAGTTTGCTCGAGATCACCTAACCGGCAGTAGTCTGTTTGTTTTCGCATGTGTGTTTGTTTTTGTAAATAAGTGTCTGAGTGTAATTGTTTGTATGACTGTGTCATCCATAAACACTCAGTTGAGAGACTTATGTGTGAGGTGGAGTTTTTTGGGAGGTGTTGTGTGTGAGGAAGGTACTTTGGCTTGTTTAATGTGGGCCAACTGCCACGACTACTGCCAGATAGGTGTCCTCGAGAGTATTTCTTTTTATCTAGCCTGAATTGTTAAAGAGCCGATTGCGTTAAATTCCCTACACGTCGCTATCGGGTGCAAGAATACGCCAGTATACGCCAGCTCGAACGGCGATTAGTTCGCGGTCGATGCCTGCGTAATCCAGCAAATGCTGCTCGATAGTAACGCGACCCTGTTTTTGATCAAGATCTGCATTTGTCTTACCGCGGCGGAATCGGACATTCAGATCCGCGACCTTTTCGTCGAGGATGCTGCCGCCGAGCGCTGGCTCAACTTCCCTGTCCCATATGTGCTGCGGGTAGAGATGCAGATACTTACCAAAACCCCTGGTGATAACGACGCCGCTGGCGAGTTCATTTCGAAGCTCTGTCGGTATTGTTAACCGACGCTTGTCATCAAGCTTTCGTTCGAAATAATCCATCGCTAATTGGTGCCTTCTCCCCGGAAGCCGGGTGCGTAGGTTATTTTTTAATGCTAGTGGTGTTTGTTTTTGGTTGGGTAGTTGCCTACCGCTTTCCACTGGCTTTACTATAATACCCACAATTACCCACGACAACCCCCATTTTTCCCTTTTTTTTATTCAGCCTATAAATGTTATCCACAAATCTGTGGATAAAGACCCCTCATAACAGAGGTAATTGAAAATACCACGCCTACGTGAAGCGTGGTATTTTTAGCTATGTAGTCTGCCCTATTTAGCGGCCAAGAAAGAAGCCAGCCAGCTGCATGTCGTATGCAGATGTCACCTGAAGCGCGAGCCAGGTCACAAAGAAGAAAAGATTCAGGACGACTGATACGATCAAAATAGCATTTTTAAGATCATAACCAACCAACTGATGAGCGTAGATTGTTGCAACGACCGTTTCTGATTGTTCAAGGGTATTGTTTGTGTTGTTGTTCATTATAAGCTTATACTAGCATACTGTTTATGCTTTGTCAATATTAGGGCATGATCACTAAATACAGTTAGCGGTCGCCCCGGGAGAGTCGGAGCAGTGCGCGCACCACCGCAGGTGCATCATGGCGAATCAGTGAACGCGTCACAGGCAGGAGGTCCGCCGCGTGCTCTTCTGCCATACCACCAATGAAATGACCACCGACAGCCGTGTAATGCGCCTGACGCAGGGCTACGTCATCGTGCTCGACAAGATAGGCGCCCTCTGCCTTGTAGCGCTCGGCGACACTCGCAGTCGGCTTCTCCTCGTTATAAATCACGTAGTCGAGGCACTGACCACCCGCAAATCGCTCAATCTCATTCGCGTGATCACTAACCGTGAATCCTGCAGTCTGCCCTTCTTTTGTCACTAGATTACACACATACGCTACAGTTGCCTTCGTACGCCTCAGTGCATCGCCAATACCATCAATCACAAGTAACGGACCAAGCGACGTATAGAGGTCGCCCGGCGCAATAATAACTAAGTCCGCTTGTTCGATAGCAGCAATGGCAGTCGAGTTGGGACTAGGGTTGGGCACGAGGGACAATGTGGCGCGACGCGGATCGTGCTTGAAATAATCGGCATCAATCACTCGCTCCCCGTTGAGCACAAGGCTCGCCTCGGGCCACTCCATTCGTAGGCGCACATCGTCGAGCGTCGCTGGAATCACCGCGCCATTGATACGCAAAATATCCGACGCCGTCTCGACCGCCTCGGCAAAATTACCAGTCGTCTTCTCCAGTGCGGTCAAAAGGATATTACCAAATGAATGCCCCCCAAATGTGCCCTCTTCAAATCGATAACTAAATAGATCACGGAGCCTAGGCGTATTACTAAGAGCCACAAGGCATTGGCGTACATCACCAGGAGGCAGCGCACCAAGCTCATCGCGCAGTACACCCGTACTGCCGCCGTCATCGGCCATGTTTACAATCGCTGCAATTCGACTCGTATGCTCCTTGAGATCGCTTAAGATCGTGAAGCTACCGGTACCACCGCCAATAACAGCGATCTTTATCTCAACCTTACCGAACGGCTCGTCCACAGTTTAGTCCTCCGCTCGCAGGCGCTTAATTACCCTGCCGAACCACTGCGCACTTGGTCGCAGTGTGCGCTTGCCGGTATCATAATCAACCTCAGCGAGGCCAAATCGCGGCCAACGACCCTTATCCCATTCAAAATTATCAATGAGACTCCAGTGCAGGTAGCCCTCGAGCTGCACCCCCTCATCCATAGCTCGCTGTAGGGCAATGAGTGTCTGAGTAATCCACCATTGGCGCAGCTCATCATTGGCGTCGGCTAAGCCATTCTCGGTGATCAAAATCGGGAGATTATATTTTTCATGTAGTCGCACGACTGCGTGCTCAATATTTGCTGGGCTCGCATCCCAGCCAAGGTCGGTCACCGGGTCATTAGGATTATGCATGCGGTAGCCATAGATTCGGCTGCTGAAATAATAATTTACACCAAGAAAATCCGAGTGACGAGCGATGCTACGCAACCAGAAGTCATCTCCAATCCACTGTGCAACAATCGCACTCCAGCGGCTTAGCCAAGCATCATCACCGGCGTATACATAGACGGAGTTTTTGGCAACCGATACTTTATGGCGACGGCCAAGTCCATGGATCGCACGCGCAGCTTGCTTGTGGGCATACAAAAGGTTATTAGCCACCTTCCATGAGAGCCAACGGCTCGTCTGCTGTGGCGGCCAATGGCCGTTTAGGTAGCTCTCCATAACGTAGACTTCAGGTTCGTTTATCGTAATGACGTAGCGGACGTCACGACCTACTTCGGCCACAACCTTCTCTACAAAGCGGGTAAAGTACTTCACATTAGCTCGCTTCTCAAAGCCGCCCATTTCGCTAAACCAAACTGGCAGCGTAAAATGAAACAGTGTCATGACTGGCTCAATATTACGGCGCTTCAACTCCGCAATATACTCTTTGTAGTGATTGATTGCCTCGGCGTTCCATGAACCTTCCTTCGGCTCAATGCGAGACCACTCAACACTAAAGCGAAAGGCATTCATATTCATCTTTTGAAGAAGATCAAAATCTTCTTCGTAGCGGCCATGGTGATCAGCTAGGCCCGCCGACACGTAGTTGTCCGGATTCTTCGCCTGCGTTTTAATGTGTTTCCAGTTTTCAAGATCACCAAACTGGTATTCAGCTTGAGCTACCTTTGACTTGGCATTTTCCAATTCCCAGACGGACCATTGGTTGTTCGTATTACCCTCTACCTGATGTGCAGCGGTTGCGGCCCCCCAGAGGAAGCGTTTCGGAAAACGCAATGTCGGTTTTTTCTGCATAGAAATTATTATACTACGACGACATCTTCGCCAAACAGCTTCTGCAGACGCATGGTAATACTTCCCTCGTGCCGGCCGAGCTTGTCGCTGAGGTCTTTGACGCTCATTCCATTTTGAAATTCCAGTCGCAACGTGTCGTCATCAGAGGGCTGCCATGGCTTATAAGCATTTGGATATGTTTCGCGCATTTTGGCAATCTTATCAGCCCAGCCACTACTCCCACCTGATGTTTTTTTAACCGGCTCGATCGCACGCGTTGTTGCTTTAGCTTCAAGATGGGCGAACTTTTGAACATCGTTAGCCGAGCGGGCACGTAATTTAGCGTCGATGTCCTGCGCGTCATTACTAATCTGGAGCGCCATACGATTAATGCCACTTAAATAGAGGTTGTGCAAATTTTTTACTCGGCTCAGTGCTACGTACCCCATCCCCTCGACAAAGGCCTTGCGGAGGTCAATCCGTGCCGCATCAAGTGTCATACCCTGGCTCTTGTGAACCGTAATTGCCCATGCGAGACGCAGTGGAATCTGCGTAATGCTAGCTCGCTTCTTGTCACCGTCACGTAACTCCCAACTGTCTGGGATCATACTGACTATTTTACCGCTGCGAAACTCCACAATTGGATACTCGGTCCCTGGTTCAAAGTCGATCACCGTGCCGATACTGCCGTTTGCATAGCGACGATCTGTTGCATTTTTTACCGCCATCACGAGTGCACCTTTTTTGAGCCGCAATGTAGCTGGTGCTAAAACTGAACGTTGTAAGTTTTCTACGTAATTATCAGCTCCGGTCGTGCTCTGCGTATAAAAGAGTTCGTCACCCGCTAGCTCGTCGAGCTTCGCTTCGTTGATGCGGTCAACGTCAATATTTACCGTGTGCAGCTCCGTTAGCACGATGTCAGCATCCGGTTGCTGGTCAACACGCGCGAGTAACTTTTCGGCATGATGACGACGAATGTCACCCGCTCGTAGCGCATTAAGGATGTCGAGTAGATGTTCGTCATCTTGACGGTGCTGCTCGGCCAAGTAGCAGATTGTTGGATCAAGCTCCTGCCAGACATTGCTATGCACCACAAAACCACCCCCGCGTGATTCGCCACGATTAATTGGCGGCAACTGGAAAAAGTCACCCGACATAATCACTTGGATCCCACCAAACGGTATATCCTTTTTGCGGACCAACCGACAAATTTCATCCACCATGTCGAGACGATAATCATGCAGCATTGAAATCTCATCGATAATCAGTACATCGGTCTTCTCAATGATTTCGCGACGACCTTTCGCCATGTGATCGACAAAGCCTTTAGAAATAAAATCCGAGACACCAATTCCTGACCAGGCATGGATTGTAGTGCCGCCAAGATGTGTGGCCGCAAGTCCAGTCGTGGCCGTAATCGAAACGTGCTTGCCCTCAGCTTTGGCATGCTTAATAAAGCGGTTGAGCACGTACGTCTTTCCTGCCCCTGCCGGACCAGTTAACAGTACACTCTCACCGCTGAGCATAATCTCTAGCGCTAACCCCTGATTCATCTTGTTCCATTATACCGCATAAATAAAAACACCGACTGTTCGTCGGTGTTTTTCGTCTTAGCCGCGTGGCGGTTCGCCATCTGGCTCGTCAAGGAGCTTCTTACTCTTAATCTCATAGCGCTTGCCAGTGATTTCACTCGTAATGTAATCCTCATTTATGAGGTTCACGAACATGTCGAGGTCATTACCGTCCATGATAATGATCGCACCGTTGTCGTCGGTCATCAGCTCCAGCTGCATACTGTCGGCATATTCAACTGCCTGCTCTTGGGTGACAGAGCCAATTTCCATCTTCTGGAGCTTGTTAACGATCTTCTTGCGTTCACGAACGAGACTCTGCAGGTCAAGACCGTCTGGGAAGCTGAGGTTAAACTGCTTTTCAATTTCTTCAACCTTCTGATCGGCCAACATCTGCTTTTTGTACTCATAGTTAAAGAGCTTTTCAAACTTCGGCTGGTTAAAGACAAAAATGTCTTTATTGATGATCAGCACCTGGTTGTCGGCTGGCATCTTAAGGCCAACATCCGCCTGAAACGCGCCAAACTTTCCTTCACGAAACTCCCATGCTGTTGCACCTTTCAAGACACCGCCTTGCTGGATACCCTTGATGGCATAAAACGCTTTCTTTGGGTCGTCCTTGTGGGTAAAGCGCGCAACAATGCCCTTCACACGCTTAAACTCATGCTCTTCTTCGCTAAACTCGACAATATCGTGGCGCTCATGCTCGATAAGGTGAATGAGCGTTTCAGCGCGACCAACCTTTTCGAGGTCAGTACGAAGTAAAACATTCTCCTCACCTTCACTCATCTCGAAGTCGCGGACCGTCAAGCCGGTACCAGCGCCAAGATTAACAAAGTTAATCGCATCGTACAAAAAGAGTGGCTTGATCTGTGCGTTCAGATCGCTGCTGAAATTCGTGCTGTACGGGGTGTAGTTCTTATTGAACAAAAAGATTTCGACGTCAATTTCCTTCTTGATGCCATCAGTGTTATTGGCCCACAAAAAAATATCAGTGGTCTCGCGTGTTTCGGTTTCCATATTCTAACTTTCGTTTATATTACAACTCCCTATATAGTACCCCACCGGCAGAGCATAAGGGAGATGTAAAAATTGCTTCAATCAACAACCCCGTTTATGCCGCTTTTATTTCATGCTCGCGGAGATGTGCGTAATACCGCTCCATTGCACTAATCAAGTGAACACAATCATCACTCGTTACCGCTTCAAACTCCATCTGCGCGTGTAGTATCGAAGCTGCGTCATCGTCCATAGCGAAGTGATCAATCATGTCACCCATGTCATAGCCCGATCGCGCCTCGGCTTGCTGGTCGCCGATAATTTTGATTGCGCGGTCAGCAACAAGCGTCTGCTGGGGCTGCCATTCAAAGCGGTACAATGTGCGCTCTGCCATCCACTTGTCAGTCTCCTGCTCTACCCAGTACGTGTCATAACACTTAAAGCTCCACTGAAAACCGGTCTCTACAGCCTTTTTACCTAGGCGCGCTGCCATACGATGCCGAATCCTTCCCGCCTCGAGCACTTCGGTGTCACTTCGGTGTCATTCAGGTAGTCTACTTCATCAATAAAGAAATACGCATCGGTTCTATGGGCCATGCGCTTTAAAGTCTGGCGCTGCATAGCAGTCTTCGCGCCCACCATCGCCAGCCGTCGCAGCTGGTATGGCGTCGGTACATTATCTCGGTTAATAACCTCAATTTCAGGACTCTTCATCTCATTTCTCCCAGTCAAACCCGTGACCAAAGTGTCCATAGCGAGCCGTTTGCTCGTATATCGGGCGCTTCAAATCCAAGCTCTTGATAATCCCGTTTGGTGATAAGTCATAGCCTACAACCTTTTCACTTATTCCGTCAACCACAACTGTCGTCTCGAGCGGCTCAGCGATACCAATTGCATACGCTAAGCGTACGAAGACTTCTTTTGCGCTACGACCCTTTAGGTAGTCGACGGCAATCTTACGCGCCACATACGCTGCACTACGATCAACCTTGCTCGGATCTTTACCACTGAATGCCCCACCGCCAATCGGGATGCGCGGACCATAATTATCGACTGCTAGCTTGCGGCCAGTCAAACCAGCATCAGCATCAAAGCCACCCAGCTCCCAGTCTCCTGACGGGTTTATATAGAGTACAACACCCTTTTCCACCGGCACATCTTGCAGCCA
>CAMPGV010000020.1 GCA_946885745.1 uncultured Candidatus Saccharibacteria bacterium
GTGTTCTACTTTTGTTCGTATTTAGATATAAAGTATATTTTGAAATAAAAATATTAAAAAAGCAAATAACATAGGGCAGGGTGAAACAGGAGAGTAGGGGTGTGGCAATGCGTAGTGGGCTAGCGAAAAAATATATAGCACCACGCAAAATAGAAAAAGCAAATAAAACTATCATTCTGTGGAAAAGTCAAAATCTTACATAAGCGTATGGCCGGATCAAGCTTGTGGCTATGTATATGGCCGTATGGCACTTGGGTCGGTTCGGTGCCAAGATTGTTCCGTAATAGTATTAAAATTGTTAACGATAAGGAGTTGTTGTGCGTGTCAACGGAAACGTATATTCCCTCCGATAGATGTATGTAGGTATAGTATGGTAAATTAACTATTTATCTAGATGTATCGTGATTCATCTATTATATATAATGTTAATGTCGTAAAAGATATATTGTGCGACGCATAGTCTATATTGCCTTTATGCACTCTCACTCACGATTTTTATAAATATTTATGACCATACTAACTATGAATTTTATTATTAACTCACTACTGCCCTCATTCACATGGCACATTTCCCGTCCGGCCATTTGTCGGCCCATTTGTACATATATACTTAATAGCCATTCAAAAGCTTATGTATGTCCAACAGTCACAGTCATCTGTCTAGTCTATCGCGCTTATAGGCAATGTTCTAATTATGTTCTATTATCGTTTCGACGCTCAAACTAGGCTGATGCTGGGCCCGGGTGGGAAAGTAGGGGACATTCCCCTGCACCGCCTTTCGTCTTGGACGCGCTGTTGGATCCATCCTAGTGAATCAAGCTTTGAAACTAGATTCGCAGCCGTACTGCGTGATGGTGGGTAATCTGAAGATAGAGGAGGGGTTATGGGTAATCTTCTGGCGGATTAATGCAGTGGGGATCCCCTCTTCCCTGCTGTATTTGTAAAATGGCATGATACAGCCCCAAGGGGCTATCATTATTTACTTCATCGAACAGTGTGCGGGCCACTATCCCTCCCGAAAAGGCTACACGAATTATAAAGTTGGGCCGGTTGAGGTAGAGAGGTGTTGTGTACCGTTCCATATCCAGTTTGATGATGCGCCATCAGCGTAGTTTGAAAGCGTCGAGTCTTTTGAGACCATGACGTCGTCAAGCCACCAGTTGTCGCCAACCTGGCCGTTGTTGAAGTAGAACGAGACGTGACTATAACTCGCCGAGGCGGGTGCTGTAGCCGTGAAGTTTATGCGTGTCCATCCTGTCCCCAGACTAAAGTTACTGCTGGATGAGGCGCTAAGTTCTGTGAGTGAGCTATTGCGCCACCTGTCAGCGATTTGCAGGGTTCGGCCTGCGACTGATGACTTTACCCATGCAGAAATCGTCACAGAGTCTCCGGGGGATACTGGTACAAGTGGCGTAGCTGAGCCGTCCCAGAGTTGAGTTGACGCATTGCCTGCAACGTTGACCGTAGTGCGAATACTGCCTGTCGTAAGTGAGCCGGTACGCGTCTCGGCTGGGTCTCGACTAAGGGTGCTATTTGAGGTGTTTGTTGACCAGTAGTTAGCGCCTGTGGCTGCACTTGGGTTAATAGCAAGGTTTGTAATAGCTGCTGCCCCGCCCTGCCCGTGACCTGCGCAGCCGCCGCTTGACGGTGCTGTGCTTGTTGAGCTGGCTTTGTAGGAGGTTGAGCCGGTGGTTGCGGTGATACAGTATGCCGCTGGGCTGGCGCTATTGTTGACGCTGTATTGATAGCTGACATTGCCACTATTAGTAATACCAATACTTGCAAGATCGGCTGGGTACTGATTGGGATTGTCCACTTGGTAAACGGCGATCTTTTTAGTGGCTTGATTAAGCGCCGCACTTACCGAGCTGACGCGAGCCCGTTCCTGTATGCCGTTAAAGGCAACGATCGTGATGGCCGCTAAAATAGCAATCACAACAATTACGATGAGAAGTTCAACGATAGTGAAACCGGTTTTTGTGTTGGGTATTGTCACGGTATTACTTAAGATGCCCGTTAAGTACTAAATATAATACTCAGTATAGCATAAGAGGCGTACGCGGAATTTACCGTAGCTTTAACTCGGCAGAGTCACCTGCTGGAGTCGGTTGCTCGCGCGGAGCTGGTGATTGCGCTGGCCGACTTGGGATTGACGGTGTGGTAGTCGTCGCTGTGTCACCGCTTCCTTCTGTCGGAGTCTTGCGTTTACGCTTGCGGGTACGCTTTTTCTTTGGCGGCGCAGCTGCTTCTCCTTCTGGGGTAGAGTTTGGCGTAGAAGGCACACCTGTTCCCTGCTCTGCTGGTTTTGAGGCGGCTGGCGTAATAACGTTGCTCTGCGCATTGATTGGCCACTGCTTGGCTTGAGACTGGCTTTGCTTTGGCTGTTGCTGCGGTTGTGGTGGATTGATGGCGCTCGCAATCTCCTGTTCTATATCTGCCCTCGTGCGACTGAAATTGAGGCGGGTGTGCTCAATAATACGACCGGTATTGTCGGTCTGGGCTGGCGGTAGCGTGAGAGTTGTCGCACTGAAGGCTGGTGCCTTTTCGCCGTTAATAACCATGTTGATAATGAAGTGGCGGTTGTGCATCTGCAAAAGGTCATTTGGCTCAAACTGTGGCTCAAACTGCTTGGCAAGAATTGGCGCATCGTCTGCAGAGACGCGGAAGCTAATCATGGTGCCGACGTTACCGAAGACGGCGTCACGGACGGTATCACTCATCTGGGAGATATACTGGTTGGCGACGGTGAGGTTGAGACCGTACTTGCGGGCTTCCGACAGGATGGTGGCGAATGAGTCGGTGGCAAAGTTCTGGAACTCGTCGACGTAAAGGAAGAACGGGCGGCGGTCCTTGATATCTGGAATGTCGCTACGGCTCATGGCAGCTAGCTGGATCTTGGTGACGAGGAATGAACCGAGGATACCAGCGTTGTCTTCACCGATCAGGCCCTTTGACAGGTTGACGATCAGGATCTTGCCTTCGTCCATGATCTGGCGAATGTTGAAAGTCGACTTTGGCTGACCGATGATATTACGGATCACTGGGTTGGCTGTGAAAGCACCAACCTTGTTGAGAACTGGCGCGATAGCTTCGGCCTGGAATTTGTCGGTCCAGCTATTGAACTCGACATTCCAGAACTGGAGGACGACGGTATCTTTACAGTAGCCAAGCGTTTCTTTGCGGAACTTCTTATCGGTCAACATGCGAGTGATGTCGAGCATGGTGGTTTCTGGACGATCGAGGAGTGCCAAGATGGTGTAGCGGAGGATGTATTCGAGGCGTGGTCCCCAGCTGTCGCCAAACATACGCTTCAAAACACCGATGACTTCGGAGCTGATATTGGTCTTTTGGTTTGGATCGGTGACTTCAAGCGGATTGAAGCCAAGTGGAAATGCCGTGTCGGCTGGGTTGAAGTAGACGACGTCTTTCAGACGTGAGCCTGGGATAAAGCGCATATTGTTGATAGCGAAGTCACCATGCGGGTCGATGATAGCGTAACCTTGGCCGTGGAAGATGTCGGAAAGCGCGAAGAGCTCGAGCATACCCGACTTACCTGCACCGGTCTGACCAATGATGTAGACGTGGCGAGAACGGTCGTAGCGCAGCATACCAAACTGGTGGTTGATGCCGCGGAAGTTGGTAAGGCCAAAGGCGCTGATGTTTTCATCAACAGCGCTATTACCGGTGATAATCGGTAGTTTCGCTGGTGGTTCGGCTGTCTTCGAAGAGGCCCAAACGATATTTGGGGTTTCAACGTTGGTGTGGGGCAAGTGGAAGACTGACGCCAGTTCTTCGATATTGAGGATAAAGCCACGGTCTCCAAACTGACGTTGGCTGTACTTGGCGAGGTCTTCTGGCTTGAAGCTTGGTGCCGACATGCGGAAGCCGTTGAGGTTGGTGCTGTTGAACTGCTTGAACGTACCAACAATAGCCTGCATGCGAAGCTTGGCGTTTGGTTCACTTTCGCCAAGGTATGCTAGGCGGATTTTGACCTGGTAGCCAAGCTTTGTTGCCTTCTTTTCGGCTTCGGCAATGCGGTTCTTGTTGCGGTCAGAGAGCTCTTTGGGTGCTGCTGTACCGCTCCCCTGCTCTGGAACTTTCCACATTGCTTCAAATAAGCTGCCGAGTAGCTTTAGGCTAAAACCGCCACTTAAAAATGCAAACGGATTGCCGTTTTTGACGCTGTTGATCCAGTTGTCAGAGGCCTTGTGCCAGTCGTCGGCCAGGGGGCGCACGAGTACTTGCACCCAAAGTTCTTCGCCGGTTGATTCGAGCTTGGCAAGTGTACCGGTGATGCCGGCAAGCGGGTCAACTTCGAAGTTTTGGAAGGTTTTAATCGGCAGGAACTCGCTGTCGGTGAGGGTGATCTCTGAGGTGTATGTGACGCTGTGCTGACGCTCGTGGGTTACATAATCTTCGTCGGCAGTATGGATTTGTACGGTTGGGTACTGAGAATAGATCTGTCCTTCAACGAAGCTCTGCAGAGCTTTTGGTACCCAGGCATAAAAACGGATCTGGCCATTTACGGAGGCAATCTCAAAACTAAGATGTTCCTGGATGCCGCCGCTGTATTTAAGCTCCGCTTTGTCGCGAAGAATACCGTGAAGGCTGGCGAAAAGCTGCTCGGCGGCAAGCTCCGACTTGTCGTTAGCTTTTGGAATCTCAAGGACGAGGAGGACGCTGTCAAAGTCAGCTGCTTTTTCGACGCGTTGGTAGTTACGCCACGTCAAAAACAGCAGCACCAGAACAATTGGCAGCCAGACGTACCATTGCAGTAGCAGAGTGAAAATCCACAAAAGAACATCCATAACTATCGTCTATTCTCTCACCTCTTGACGAGGGTTGCAAGTAAACCTTAAGCGGTTGCCTGACCGGCAAGATCACCGGTTGTCGGTGCGGCTGAAGCCTTAGTGGGTTTGCTTTCGTCGTCAGCGAGTACGTAGGTTGCTTTGGCGACGCGCTTGAACTGTGGCTTGCTCTGGAGATTGAGAAGAATGGTAGTTTCCTTCACCTGGCGGCTTTTAAGAACACGCTTCACGATTTCATCACGGTGAAGTGGCTCGGTAGCATTCTTGAGGACATCGGTAATGATGTCGGCAACGGTGCCCTTTGAGAAGCCCCAGCTATCGAGAGCGTAGATGCCGCGGCCAATAAGAACGAAGCGCTTATCTTTGATAAGTTCATTATGGATTGCCTGAGTGGTGACGTCTTTACGCTTAAAGCCACTTTCTTTGATTGACTTAGCGATGTCAGAGAAGTGCATAGGTGTGGTGTTGTCGGCTAAGATGACATAGATTTTGTCACGGATGTTCTTTGGGTTGACGGTTGGCCACTTCGCAAGACCCCAGCTGTCCTTGAGGTGTGCGAGAAGCTTACTGACGCTAGCAAGGGCACGGACCTGGCTTGGGTTTTCGTAGTCAAGTTGTTCGTGAAGGCCTTCGATTGAAATTGGCTCGCCATGCTTTTTGATAGTCTTAACGATCTCGTCAACACGAGCACGGATTGCTTTTTCGTCACCGTATTCGCTGATAGCGATCGCGTGGTGGTAGTTGTCGTTTTCGCTGACTACAACAAGCTTCGGAGCGAGCTCGGCGACAAAGGCAACGTGAGAGCGGCTAAGGTTGTTTGCCTCCCCTGCTTTGCCAATAAGACGGTCGGTAATATCGCTAACGCGAGCTAGGCGGCCGTTCTCAGAGAGGTCACGGACAATGAGACGCTCGATGTCGTGGACGGCAGGAATTTTGCCTTCTTCGGCGGCAATTTTGAGACGAATCAAGATTGCTTTTTCAAGCTGTCGGACGCGTTCGCGTGTGATGCCAAGGAGTTCGCCGATTTGTTCAAGGGTTTCACGGCGGTCGAGTAGGCCGAAGCGACGAGTGATAATCTCACGCTCACGCTCCTGGTCAATCACATTTAAAATATCGGTTACCGCTGTTTTTAGGCTGGTCGCTGTATCGGTTTGTGTGGCATCGCTCATGGCAGCTTAGTGTATTCCTCTCTGTCCCACTCTGCAGATAATCTGGTTACTATTTTTTAATCTATCTATGTATGACTATAGAACAATATTTATAAATTGTCAAATAGTTGTGCTGTATAACTAATTATAGCATGAAGTAGACAGTATTAGTAAAGAGTGTTTTGGGGCTTTTTATTATGGAATGATGTGTCATTATGTCTTTACAAGCTTATGCTTATCTGCTATCTATTGCTTGAATCTGGCATGAAAGAACCCGCCCCTAGAAGCGCGCGGCACCTCCTGTGGAGGCGGGTTCTTCAGTGGACGGGCTTGTAAACACCCTACAGGGTGACACCAGCGTGGTGCGTAATGTACCCCTGTCCCATAAGTCGGTAGACGGTGTCTGCAGTGAGGGTGGCGATGTCGCGTGTTGCGTCGATAGCTTCGGGCTTCTCTGCTTTTGCGTAGAGGGCCATCGGCCTCCCTCCTTCTGAAGCTTGCACCCCCTGAGGTGTGGCGTAATACTTCTTCGCCTGATCCTCCGCCTCCTGTCTACTAACATTCGAATGCCCAATGATAGCTAGGCTATCGTCGTTGCCTCCGATAAAAACATGCACTGCTTTTTGTGTCATGAGTGTATCCTTACATACGGAAATAGGTGGTACGCATAGCATACCACCTATTTATGAACGGGTAAATTAGTTACTTTTTCTTTGTTGCAGGCTTTTTGGTCACCGTCTTTTTTGCTGCTGGTTTCTTCGCCGCTGTTTTGCGAGCAAAGCGACCTTTTGCTGGAGTCGCCTCGGCGAGCAACTCTTTGGCCTGTTCGTGAGTGATCGTCTTTGGATCGGTGTCCTTCGGAATCTTGGCATTTTTCTTGCCGTCGGTTATGTACGGACCATAGCGACCGTTTAGGACCTTGATGCCGTCACCAAAGTCAGCAATGTTCTTCTCTGCTTCTGCCTTTAGTTTTGCATCGTAGAGCTCAAGGGCCTGCTCAAGGGTGATATCGTGCGGGTCGAGCGGCTTGATACTGACAAACAGCTTGTCGACTTGGATGTACGGACCGAAGCGGCCGATGTTTGCTTTAATCACCTTGCCGTCCTTGGTCTCGCCAACGGTGCGGGGTAGCTTGAAGGCGTGGAGGGCTTCTTCGAGAGTGATGGTTTCAATCTTTTTGCCAGCTGGCATTGGCGCAAACTGTGGCTTCTCTTCTGACTCAGTTGAGCCGAGCTGGAGCATCGGGCCAAAGCGGCCAAAGCGTGCGGTGATCGGCTTGTTGGTCTTTGGGTCAATGCCGATTTCGCGAGAGGCGCCAACGGTCGAGCGGTCGATGCCGCCTGATTCAAGGATGAGTTTGTGGAATGGATCGTAGAAGCCTTGGAGCATGACGTTGCGTTCCATTTTTTCGCTGGCAATTTTGTCGAACTGCTCTTCGACTTCAGCGGTAAAGCCGTAGTCTACAACTTGCTCAAAGTGATTGCCAAGGAAGTCACTGATCAATTCACCACTTGGGGTTGGCACGAGTTTTCCTTTGTCGGCGCCAGTCTTCTCCTGGATGATTTCACGCTCAACACTGCCGTCCTTGAGGCTTAGCGATATAACATCACGTGGCGTACCTTCGCCTTCACCACGTTCAGCATAACCGCGCACCTGGACGGTGTTGATGATGGTCGCGTAGGTTGACGGACGGCCGATACCCAACTCTTCCAGCTTCTTGACGAGGCTACCTTCAGTGAATCGTGCGGGTGGACGAGCAAAGATCTGCTTGGCGTTTGCGCTTGCAATGGCGAGTGTGTCACCTGACTTAACTGGCGGCAAGATGTCATCTTCTTTTTTGCCACCACCATACACCCTAAGGAAGCCGTCAAAGATAATCACCTCACCCTTAGCTTCGAACTTCTTGTCGCTCGTGCTGATGGCAATAGTGATGGTCGTCTTTTCAAGCTTAGCTGGCGCCATCTGGCTGGCGAGCGTGCGGTTACGGATCAGGTTGTATAGCTTCTGGTCATATTCATTGCTACTGCCCTTTTCGACACGCATGTCGGTCGGACGGATTGCTTCGTGAGCTTCTTGTGCGCTTGACGATTTGGTCTTGAACTTACGAATCTGTGAATACTGCTCACCAAAAGCGTCTTTAATATATGCAGCCGCTGCGGCAATGGCTTGGCCTGATAGGTTGACCGAGTCGGTACGCATGTAGGTGATCTTACCTTCTTGGTAGAGCTTCTGGGCGCTGGCCATAGTGGCTTTTGAACCAAAGCCAAGTTTGGCGTTGGCATCTTGCTGAAGTGTACTGGTAGTAAATGGCGCCGCTGGGTTGCGAGTTGACGGGCTGGTCGTGATGTCGGTGACGGTAAATGAAGCGCCGATCAGGCTCTGGAGAAAGGCTTGGGCTTCCTCTTCGGTATTAAAGCGCTGTGGCAGTTCGGCCTTCACCTCTTCTCCATCGTAGGTGAACATAGCAGTTACCTTGAACTGGAAAGAGCCTTCGAACTTGGAAATTTCACGTTCACGCTCGACAAGCAGGCGAACTGCTGGGCTTTGAACGCGGCCGGCAGATTTGCCGCCGGGAACTTTTTGCCAAACGACAGGGCTGAGCTCAAATCCCACCAGGCGGTCCAAAATTTGACGAGCCTGTTGGGCGCGGACTAAGCTCATGTCGACGGTACGAGGGCTCTTGATCGCCTCTGTAATAGCGTCTTTGGTGATTTCGTGGAAGACGATTCGTTTCGTAGTCTTCGGATCAAGTTTTAATACCTCGCAAAGGTGCCAGGCGATCGCCTCCCCTTCGCGGTCTTCATCGGTTGCGAGCCAGACTTGCTCGGCGGTCTTAACGGCTCGCTTAAGCTCGGTGATGACTTTCTTTTTTTCGGGGTCAACTTCGTATTGAGTTTCAAACCCGTTCTTGACGTCTATCGGCGGCGTTCCGTCTTTGGTTTTCTTTACGATACTGCGAATGTGGCCCACGCTCGAGAGGACATGAAAATCTTTACCGAGGTATTTCTCGATAGTCTTTGCCTTGGCTGGGCTCTCTACAATTACTAAATTTTTACTCATAAATCCTGTTCATGCTTATGTATTCAGCTAAGCACAGGGCTTATTTATACGCAACCGGATGAGGTTTGTAAAGTCTAGACATGTCAAAGGCCGTCACAATATGCGACGGCCTCGGACGTTTGATACTGAGGAACGCAGACAGGATTAGCTCACCTGCTCCAGGGCATGCATGCGCAGTGCGCGCCGACCGACGGCGTATAGGGTGTCGCCGAGGATAAGCAACTGCTCAATCCCCTCTTCGTTTTGCACGTTCTCTTCAACAAGAACAGCAAACGGGATCGATGCGGTAGTCATGACTGGAGTGTTGGCCGGTCGCCTGGTGTCGAGGGGGCTAATAAAGCCCTCTCGACCTTCGGCGAGACCATGCAGCGAGTCGTCAAGCTGGAAGATCTGGTACTGCGTACCGAGGATGGTCCAGCGATCAAGCGACGACGCCAAATAGTTGGTTCGAACCATGCTGGCCAGGGCTACGAGTCGGTCAATAATCTCGTTGGTGCCGGGCGCAAGCGCTGGAAGCTGGGCTCGGTAAATCGCATAGCGCCGTATACTTCTGGTGTACTGGCAATGAGTCTCGTGAATGGCTGACGACATGATGGGCATGACGGTTCCTTTCGGGTTGGTTGGGGTATCAAAAGTCCGTCACGCGGAGCTCTGATACGTATTGTATGCGACGAGCTCGACGCAATGGGTGTATTATGCAACAAAACTACTTAATAGTCCAGTGGTTGCCGCCGAGGGCGCGAATACTGCCGGCAAGTTCGAGCATGGTGAGGGCTAGATTAAGGTCTGCGGCGCTGGCGCCGGTTGTTCGCTGGATTTCCTCACCGTCACGTAAACCCGCTTGAATACACTCAATAATAGCCGTCTCTAGTGGCGTGTTGCCAAGGGCAAGGCTTGTCTGTTGTATGAGGAGATCAGGTGCGATAACTTCCAGTATGTCTTCGGTGCAAGTGGCGACGTGCGCACCTTGCTTGAGAAGTGCGTTGCAGCCGGCGCTCATGGGGCTGGTGATATTGCCTGGCACGACAAATACTTCTTTACCCTGTTCAAGCGCGTGGGCGGCCGTCGAGAGTGTCCCGCTACGTTCGGCAGCTTCGGTGATAAGGACAGCGTCGGCTAATCCACTCACGATGCGGTTGCGTGCTAGGAATTGGTAGTCACGAGGATCGGTTGGTGGTTCGTACTCGCTGAGGAGTGCCCCGCCCTTTTCAAGGATTTGTTCAGCAAGGGTTGCATGTGTGCGGGGGTAGATCTGCTCGACGCTATTTGCCATGACGGCAAGCGTGATGCCACCAGTTTCAAGGCAGGCTCGATGAGCAATGCTATCGGTACCCAGTGCTAGGCCACTAATAATAATTACACCCCGGCGTGCCAGATCGGCAGCCAGGGTGTAAGTCACTTCTTTGCCGTAAGTAGTCGGCTTGCGCGTGCCTACGATCGCAACACTTGGGATACGTGCGTCAGGAAGGGTTCCGCGAAAAAAGATATTCTTTGGCACCTTGTGTAGCCTTAATAATGGCTGTAAATATGGGTGTTTGTCGGGGGTGGCTCTATTGATTTTCATACGAAATGTGTCAAAAGGTGTTGACGAAAAGTCAAATACGTGCTAATATCAAAGACGATTGGTTGCGACTGCGAGTTCAACCAAACGTACATTATACCCCCTATTCTAACTTATGTTAGGTTGTGTGCAATGTGTTACGCAGTATTCTACCCTCCACTACGTAGCATCAAAAACATTGCATGCATACTAATCCCTTTAACCGGCGGACCTCCATTATGTGTGAGGTGGGTCACGCTTAACCCCCAGGGGTGCGTTAAAGGGTTAAACGGCGCCAGGTGATGCCCACCCTTACCTGGCGCTTTTTAAGTGGAAAAAATATACACAATTGAACAGCCCGCCGTATTGCTACGGCGGGTTTTGTGTTCGGCTGATAGATTACAAAAATTCACGAAGTAGTGGATCTGGCCCGAGGAAGTTATTCCACGATGACACTACATGCAGCGCAACCTTGAATAATTCACGTGACGTATTTTGTCGCGTCATCGGGAGGTAGAGAGAGGATCCTTCAGCTTGTGTTGCTACGGTTCCATTTTCGAGTAGAAGGATAGGCAGGCGTAGCTTGTCGGTTTGCGGATTGAAGCTCTTCAGTATCTCTGTGTGTACTATTGAGCTTGAATGAAGAGGAATGTGCCATGGTCCGATAAAGAGCGTGCTGTTTACGAGAGATCTTTCTACGATCACTTTCGCGGGGAGTGTATACAAGCCGCGGCGCTGGAGGTATTCATGGAGTATACACACTTCGTGATCAAGTATCGCCCACTGTTTACGTGAAGTTTGAATGTACATTCGGATTCCTTACGGAGAGTGCGTAGCAGCCGAACTTCATTGCGAAGCCAGCGTCACTGATGATTATGGAGGCTTTGCAACTGAGTATATTATAAAACTTTTCGTATGAGTGGTCAATTAGGCGACGTCGCACGACACTGGTTGCATGTACCAGTAATTTCAAAGTGATGGTTACGTGGTGTGAAGTCTTGTTCTTTACCGATGGTCTCGATAAGTGCTTCAAGGTGCTTTGAATGTATTTCAATGTGTCTTGAGCAGGATGTGCAAAATAAGTGATGATGATGCGGCTTTAGCGGTGATGCGAGCTCATACCGCTGTTTCCAGCCGTAGTTGACGGCTGTCGTAATACCGAGCCTCGTGAAAAGTTCAATCGTGCGGTAGATGCTTACCCTATCAGCGTCCGGAAGGAGCTTTGTTAACTGTACGATACTGAGTGGCTCGTGGGCTCGCGTGAGTTCGTCAAAAATCTGGCGCCTGGGAGTAGTGAGGCGAAGGTGATGTTCTGATAAGAGAGTGGCAAGCTGGCTGTCCATTGGTTGCAGTATAGCATGTTACTGCAACTTATTTGCATTAGATGAAGCGGAGGGGCTATAGTGAAACCATGTTACAGAACTCTATTGAACAAGTGCTCGCGATTGATGACTATCGCCCCTCCGCTGTTGTCAACGAGCTATTTTCTCGGCTTGTTGAGGGGGTAGTGCAAGCACCAGACCAAATGACATTTACAGACGAAACGATGCGCAATGTGCAGCGCGCGGCTTCGGCTGCTGAAACTGAACTTGAGCTCTACTGGGCGCGGAAGATTCAGTGCGCTGAAGATCCTCGCGCGGTCCTAGAGCAGTTCCCCTATACGGACAATTACGCCGAGCTGGTTCGACGAGAAATTGATCTCGTTGAGAAAAGCGGCATGCCACTTGTGCCTAGGGCGCGGCTGTTGATTATTGGGAGCGGTCCTCTGCCGCTTAGTGCCCTAGAGTATGTACGCCAGCGTGGTCTTGTGGTTGATCATGTCGACATATCAATGCGGGCTGTGGTGCTTTGTCGCAGTGTCAGTGGGCTTTTGGGTATACAAGGTGAAACCTTACTGGGCGATGGCCAAACGGTTCACCTGGAGGCCTCATACGACGCCATACTGATAGCGGGTCTTGCTGGTGAGTCACTTGCGGATAAGCAGTCGATTATTGATCACATCCTCCCTTCCCTGCGTAACGACGGACGGTTGATTGTGCGCAGTGCCGCTGGTGCGCGACGCCTTCTGTACCCCGCGATTGAGGCACGTGATTTAGCCGGTGTGCAGCTGCTTGAGGAATACCACCCCGACGATGAAGTTATTAATTCAGTATTTGTATATAAGAAAGAGTTATCATGAAACCAAAACTTTACCTGATCAACGGTCCGCTTGGCGCCGGTAAAACAACACTCTTACGGGAGCTATTAAAACAGCCGCAATTCCAGTCTGCGCGTGTCATTGAAAATGAATTTGCTAGCACCAGTGTCGACACCGACCAGCTACATGACCATCAGGCGGAAGTGAAGACGATCGCCGGCTTGTGTATTTGCTGTTCGACCGGAGATGAATTGATCGAAGCGCTGTTGTCGCTCGCTGATAGTCCTGAGCCGGTTATTATCGAAGCAACAGGTGTGGCAAATTCATTGATGCTGATTGAAAAGCTTATCGTGGGTAATATTCTTGATAAGTACGAACTGGCGCACGGTATTTTTGTTCTCGATGCCGTTGAGGCGGTCGCTCATCCGGACTCGCTCGAGGTGTACCACGACGAGTTACAGGCGGCCGACACACTACTTGTAAGTAAGACCGATCTGATATCGCCGGAGGACTACGATATATTGATGGAGCGACTTGAGGCAATCCGCACACTCCCTGTTGCTCCGGTAACCGAAGGTGTGTGTGACCTTGCGCTACTTGATAGGCCATCGCAAGTGCTTGACTACTATGTGGAGCATGATGGTGAGATTAAGTCGCATGATAGCGCGGTAAACTATACAGTTCTTCGGCTCCCTGGTCCTGTGTCACCCGCTTCAATTGAGCAAAGCTGGCCGATGCTGTCAGCCGAGTTTGGCCTGCGACGCATGAAGGGCGATATTGCCGATGGTGATGGCGACTGGTGGCATATCGAGGCGACACCAGCACAGTGCCGCGTTCGCCCAGCAGATACTGCGAAAAATTCGCAGCTTGTCTGTATTGGCGAGGCGGCCACGACGCTGACGGCCGAAGCCTTTATGGCAGAGGTGACGCGTGGATAAGCAAGAGATACGCCAGCAGGTTGATCAGCTCATCGATATGTACAAGAGCTACCAGGCGGTAGCTCAGCGCCAAGCAGACTGTCGGCGCGAACTTGCAAAGGCCAAGCTGCGCCAAGTTGACACTATGCCCCTGCAGGTGGCATACGATGCTGCTACGGCGGATCTCCAGGCTGTATCTGATGCGATGACCTATGCATCGCCTTCTATATGGATGCTGTATAAGTATGAAGCGTATGCAAACGAGGCGCAGCCAATTCGTACAATGCACGACTTTAGGGTTCACTGCAGTAAACCTGGCTATATCTGCACGAAACGGTATGAGTTTACAAATGCCGCCCTGGTTGAGCGCAGCTTGGCGCCTCTTTCTGACGACACCGTCTACCCGGATACGCTCAGTTTAGACAAAGCACTGACGGCCGTGACGCCTCTTGAGCGTGACGAGCTGTTTATGTCGGCCTGGGGCGGCCATGAGTATTATCGTGATGGCGATCGTGTCGCTAAATGGGAAAATATTTAGTAAATAACACCTTACTGGGTAAGCGTATGGCTTGAGACTTCGAGATTGCCTCTGCAGAAGGACTCAACAAGCTCATCAATCTTTGGGATGATTGTTTTGATCAAGAAAGCTTGTTCAGTGCTTGATAAGTTGCCGAGCACAAAGTCGGCATCGTGCATGCGATCGCGAAGGTCGTTGTAGATGCCGACGCGGAGGCGCATGTAGTCTGGGCCAAGATGGGCGTTCAGCGACTTGATGCCGTTATTGCCGGCGTCACTTCCCTTTTCCCGGATGCGTAGGCTACCAAATGGGAGAGCGAGGTCATCGTGAATGACGAGCAGGTCACTCGGGTCGAGCTTGTAGAAATCGAGGATGGCACGGGCGCTACGGCCGGTTTCATTGTAGAAAGTTTGCGGTTTGACGAGCAGGGTTTTCTCCCCTGCTATTTGTGTTTCAGCCATTTCTGCGAAGAACTTTGGCTTCGGCGCAAAATTAGCGCCATCTGCAAGCGCGTCAAGAATGATAAACCCGACGTTGTGACGGGTGGCGGTATATTGGCGGCCAGGGTTGCCTTGCGCAAAGATTACTTTCATCTGTTACTACTATACTG
>CAMPGV010000021.1 GCA_946885745.1 uncultured Candidatus Saccharibacteria bacterium
TTGCTTGTGCCATAAAAAATAATCTCCCTTAGTACAAGAGAGATTATACATGAGTGTCTAAAATAATAGGAACAAGGAGAGTGCGGTGGCGCAACGTCACGAAGACGCAGCGCCACCCGGCTCACGAAGCCTTCACGAACTCACCCAATGCCACTCCGGCAATTTCACGAGCCCGCACTTCAGAGAGACGCTCTCGACCCTTCTTAGTAAGGTAGAAAGCCGAAGCCTTCTCCTTGATTGGGTCAGACAGAGAGCCGTAGGCTTCCACGTTTGCTGTGTCATCACGAAACACCGCGTCTTCGGCAACCAGCAGGTTGACCGCTCGGCAGACGTCACTTTGATGCACTCCTTTGATCTCTAATTGGGAGCGTAAGTCTAACCCGTAGCGTCCGCCACGGGCCACAACCACGCTCTCCCCTCGGGATTCGAGCCGCTTAAGCGCCTTGAGCACTAGTACGCAGATTTTGTCCAAATCTCTTTCGCGTGCCATGATCCGACCTCTCCTTGTTCACACAGGGACCTTCCCTGGACAAGCAAAACTCGCCACTATCGCGGCGAGCCTCGCTTACTAAAAACATATTATATTACATCTTATCCGGTGCGTCAATCCCAATGATAGCCAGGCCAGCAGCCAGCGTATCGGCATAGAGTGCCACAATACCTGCACGGTGCTCTTCGTACTCGCTTCCCGCCACCTGATTCTTCTCGTAGTAGCGGTTAAACTCTTGGGCAAGTTCAAACAAATAGTTACAAATGTGATGCGGCTCAAGACCACGGATTGCTAACTCTACCACCTCGGCATATTCACCGAGCTTACGAACGAGCGCGCGATCCTCTTCGCGCACTTCACGCGGCATCGTAAAGGTGCCGGTCTTCTCAAGAATACGACGAGCGCGCGCATGCGCATACTGCAAGTAGCTACCCGTATTACCCGTCAGGCTCACCGCCTCGTTAACATCAAAGACAACGTCACTGCCGATTTTTACCTTTAAGAATTGGTAGCGTAGCGCACCGGCAATAATCTGGTCGGTTGGCTCACCGCCACGCCCTTCGATAGCACGTCCGAATTCATCAAATAACCACGCAATCTCAATCACATCCCCGTCACGACTGCTCATCTTGCCGGTCGTCAGCTTCACTGTACCAGTCGAAATGTTGACGGTCGTATCCTTCATCTCCGGCATTGCAAGTTCAGCGGCAGCAATCACACCCTTAAAGTAGGCTTTCTGCTCTTCAGCGGTAATGATGTAGCTTTTTGCCGGGTGGAACTGCTCGTTCTTCAGTTGCATCAAGCCAAGGTCACGTGCCGCATACAGGCCGCGTCCGGTTCGTCCCACGAAAACATTATCAAAGCTTCCGTATTTACTACCCTCAAAGACATACGCACCATCAGATTCGGTAAACACGCCTGGTGTATTAGCTTTAACAATTTCAACACCATGCGCGTCGGCATCGCTTTCAAGGAATCGCGCAACAGTCGGTTGGTTGCCAAGTCGTGCGACCGTCGCATCGATCTGTTCAAAGCTCCATTTCTTACAAAGCTCATAGATATCCGTATATAGCGCCGTCTTTGGCTCGAACGACTGGGCGGCAAGATCATCAATCTCAACCTTCGCCTCAGGGTCCTCTTTATATGCCTTAGAACCCTCAGCATACATTTTACTCATAAAGCTGTTGCGCTCGTGTTCAGGAATATTCTGAATCTTTGACAGATCGCCATCTGCAAATCGTAGTAGGCTGTACATACTCTTGCCGACATGTAGGCCAACATCACCGTGGTAACTCACGCGGTACATCTTACCCCCGTCGAGGGCAATCAAGTTAGCAATCGTATCGCCAAGTACGGCGTTAAAGGCATGTCCGATGTGCATCGCCTTAAATGGATTCGGGTTGTTCGTTTCAATAACAATCGGTGCGCCTGCTCGCTGTGGTCGGGGCTTCACCTGCACCAAGTTAAGCAGTGCCGCATCGCCAAGACGGATATTAATAAAACCCGGTCCTGCAACAGAAACTTCAGTGAAGTCTTCGTTTTCACGGAGCTTCGCGGCAATCTCTTCAGCAATTTCACGTGGGTTCTTACCAAGCTGCTTTACTAGTTGCATTGCGATATTGGTCGCATAGTCGCCAAACTGCGGGTCGGGACGCGATAGCTGTACGTCGATTTCAATCTCGTACAAGTCGCGGATAAGTTGAGTAATTTTTTGTTCCATTAGGTTCATTATACCAGTTTACAGTTGTGACAACAGAGGCGCAGCAAAACGCCCGCCAAGTAGCGGGCGTTTATTGATCGAGCCAATTTATTCTTCTGGCAAATCTTCTAGGGCAATATAGTCAGTCGTCGTTGAGACGGCACTAATACCCTTAATGTTATGCAAAAGAGTACGCAGAACCGACACATCATCGGTACTAATCATTGGTTCGAGTGAATCTAAGTGTTTTTCTTCAGCCATGTTTGTTTCTTTCGTTTACATGAATATACTAGCATACTTCTTACGCTTTGTCAATTGCTGCGCGGATCAGACCCTTGAAAAGCGGATGGGCACGCATTGGACGTGAGCGGAATTCCGGGTGTGCCTGGGTAGCAATAAAGTACGGGTGATCGGCTGCTTCGACAAATTCGACAAGCTTGCCGTTTGGCGAAGTGCCGCTAATAACAAGGCCGCCCTTCTCGATCTCCGGCAAAAATGCCTGATTTACCTCATAGCGGTGACGATGGCGCTCAATGATCTCCGGCTCTATGTAGAGTTTGTACGCCAGCGACTGCTTCGTAAGGATAGCTGGGTAATCACCAAGTCGCAGTGTGCCGCCAGTCGACTCCAACCCTGCCTGCCCTTCCATGATATAGACAACATTATGGGGTGTCTCTGGGTCAAACTCGCTACTATTAGCAGTCTTGAGCCCGGCTCGGCGTGCAGCCGCAATGACCGCCACCTGTAGCCCAAGGCAAATTCCGAGATACGGTACGTTATTCTCAAGGGCGTAGCGGGCAGCCGCGATCTTCCCTTCAACACCGCGCAGGCCGAATCCACCGGGCACAAGCAGCGCATCTACCTCTGCAAAGTCCTTCTTCGTTGCCGTTTCGGCGTTTATCCACTGGATGTCCACACCCACTTTTTCACCCCAAGCAGCTGCCTTAAGTGCTTCAAGGACAGAGATATAGGTGTCTTCGTTGTCCATATATTTAGCCACAAGACCAACCTTTACTCGCGTCTCTGGCTGCGCTGATTGCTGCATTACCAACTGGTGCCAGCCGGTGAGTTTTGGTTTTGCAGTTAAACCTGAGAACTTAGTTAGCAGCTGGTGCATACCACTGTTAGCTAGAATTTCCGGAATACGATAGACCGTATCAGCATTCGGCATGAGAAGCACGTGCTCTTCTGGCACGCCACCGAAGAGACTAATCTTGCGTGCGACGTTTTCTGGCGCAGGGTCGTCAGTACGCACCACCACACTGTCGGGCACGATACCAAATCCACGCAAGTCATTGAGTGCATTTTGCGCTGGCTTGGTCTTAAATTCTTTACTGGTGCCAATAAACGGCACATACACAACATGGACAAAGAGACAGCGATCACGCCCGACCTTTTGGGCAAATTCTCGAATCGCCTCAACGAAACTTAGCCCTTCGTAATCACCGACAGTGCCACCGATTTCTACAATATGGATATCGCTACCATTCGCCGAGGTTAAAATCGCATCTTGAATCGCCTGCGTCAGGTGCGGCACGAGCTGTACCGTCTTGCCGCCGAACTTGCCGGCACGCTCATTCATAATAAGGTCAGATAGTAGTCGGCCTGCTAGCGTAGCGTTCTTTTGTGTCAGCTCGATGTCGAGAAAGCGCTCATAGTGCCCAAGATCGAGATCTGTCTCAGCGCCGTCTCGTGTCACGAAACACTCGCCATGCTCCGCAGGATTCAAAAGACCCGCATCTACATTGAGATACGGGTCACACTTTTGAATTGAAACGACAGCACCTTTGGCCTGTAATACAGCACCGATACTGGCCGCGGTGATGCCTTTTCCTACCCCCGAGAGTACACCCCCCGTAACAAATATGTATTTCTGTGTTTGTCCCATGTTAGTTGCTACCTCCATGGATCTTCATTGTAGCAGTAGATTATTAATAAACGCTATATGTAGGATGTTGTGATATTTGCATTACACCACATATAGGGTGTGCACTACATAAAATATGGAAAATACAAGCATTTTACCTCTTGGAAAATGGTTTTCCACATCTTGTCTTATCGGCCTGTTACCTCTATATTTAGAGTATGCAAAAAACCAAAAGCGGTTTCACAATCGTTGAACTTTTGATTGTCATTGTCGTCATCGCTATTCTTGCTGCGATTACAATAGTTGCCTTTAATGGCATTCAGGAGCGAGCCCGCGTCAGCGCCGTCTCTTCAGCACTGACTCAAGCGAATAAGAAAATCGCCGTTTATCAGGTTGATAACCCCGGCCAGTTTCCGACCGATCTTGCCAGTATCGGCATTACCAATAGTGATGTTAGCTACCAGTACTCCGTTAATAACAGCACCAACCCTGCCACCTACTGTGTCACCGCAACGACCGGCAGCACATCTTATAAGTCTAGCTCCACAAATGCGACACCAACGAGCGGCGGCTGCGCTGGGCACGGCGTTGGGGGTGCGTCTGCGATCATCAATATAGCCACCAACCCTAGTGTTGAGTCAAACACCACAGGCTGGTCGTTCCGCTGGTATGGCAATACCGGTGGGGCAGGCACCAACTCACGGCTAACAAGCGGTGGACTCTACGGCTCCTCATATCTCCGCAAGACCTGGACAGTTGCAGCCGCTGCTGCCGATAATGGCTTTAATACCTCAAGTAATCAAATCGCCGTTACTCCAGGCAGCAGCTACACTATCTCTGGCGCCATGCGTACAAATCGATCCGATGTCACCTCGGCCCGTGTTGGTGTCCAGTGGTACGACTCAACTGGCGCGTCACTCGGCACGGCAGCATGGGCAAACTACAATACCCTCACAGCAAACACCTGGCGCCGCATTTCAGGAACATTCACTGCCCCGGCTGGAGCAGCAAGTGCTGTCGCTATCTTTAGCAATGCACTTTCAATTCCATGGGCCGTTAATGACACTTTCGACTTCGATGGTGCCATGGTTACCGAAGCCGCGAACAGCAACTACGCCGACGGTGATACCCCCAATTGGATTTGGGACGGTACGCCAAACAATTCAACGTCTCGAGGGCCAGCTGTATGATAAAGCGACCTCGGGCCGGGTTCACTATCGTTGAGCTTTTGATTGTGATCGTTGTAATCGCAATTCTTGCGGCAATTACTATTGTTGCGTTCAACGGTATTCAGGAACGGGCACGAGTCAGTAGTGTCTCATCGGCTCTTAGCCAAGCAAACAAAAAGCTTGCGGCCTTTGCCGTGGATGGTAATGGCTACCCTGCCAGCCTCTCAGCCGTTGATATCACGAGCAACGGCAGCGTCACCTACCAGTACTCTGTCAACAACAGTGCCAACCCTGCCACCTACTGCGTCACGGCAACAAATGGCACGACATCATACAAATCAAGCTCCGCCAGCCCTGCACCTACAGCAGGCGGCTGCCCAGGACATGGCCAGGGCGGTGTCGCGGCGATCACCAATCTCCACACCAACCCGTCGGTTGAAACTAACACGACCGGCTACGTTGCCGCTAACGGCACAACTATTACACGCTCAACAGCCGCGGCTCTTGTTGGAACAAATGGCATACGCGCCTCGTCGCCAGCCAATAGTATTGCCGATTCAGGCATTAACCTCGGCGTGCCAGCTGGGGTTGCCGGCCAAACAGTCACCTACTCCGTCCGAGTTCGCGCTCAAACAGCCGATACCTTCCGTCTCTCATTACAAGGCGCGCAGTTTGTTGGCACTGTCGCCAGCGCGACACTCGCCGCCGGCCAGACGGCTACTCTCAGCTACACTCACAACGTCACAACTTCCGGCACAATCGCCCTTTACATTCTTCGCTCCAACTCAACTGCGGTCATTAATTACGACGTTGACGGCATGATGGTGACGAGTGGCGCGACGAGCTATGGCTATGCCGACGGTAACTCAACCGATTGGGATTGGACAGGCACTGTCAACAACTCCACCTCAACAGGACCACCAGTATGATCAAGTCTCCTCGCGCCGGCTTTACTATTGTCGAACTCTTAATCGTGATTGTCGTGATTGCAATCTTGGCAGCTATTACGATTGTTGCCTTTAATGGCATTCAGGAGCGGGCCCGCATTAGTAGCGTTTCGTCCGCACTGAGTCAGGCGAATAAAAAGCTCGCGGCCTTTGCCGTTGATGGCAACGGCTATCCTCTGGATCTTGCGACAGTAGATATTCGTAACGGCGGAAATGTGACCTATCAGTACTCTGTAAATAACAGTGCCAACCCTGCCACGTACTGCGTTACCGCTACCAATGGCACGACGTCATACAAAGCGAGCTCGACTAGCCAAGCCCCTTCCGCGGGCGGCTGCGCTGGTCACGGACAAAATGGTGTGGCAGCGGTAAAGAATCTAATTGCCAACCCTAGCTTTGAGACGAATACTTCGCTCTGGTCACCCGGTGGCGACCAAGGCGCACCGACCGTCACTCGTAGCGCCGGTGGTCAAACCGGTAGCTGGCGTGTCACCCTTTCAAAGGCAGCTCCAGTCGGTAGTGCTCAGTTTAACTATGTCGCTGACAATCTCACTGCGGGCACAACTTACACACTTGGCTTCTGGGCGTGGGCCGACGCACCAGGCACTTCTAATGTCCAGCTAGCGCGCAATAACATTAGCTTCAATCCGTTTATTAACTACACCTTCTCGGTAACTACTACGCCAACTTTCCATACAGTGAGCGGCGTCGCACCGGCCGACAGTACCCAAATGCGCCTGCGCGTTACACCGAAGACCGATGGTACAGCTACCCATTACGATGGCTTCATCGTTACTGAAGGCACCAGCATGACAAGCTACGCTGACGGTGGCACTACCGACTGGGCTTGGGATAGCACCCCTCACCTCTCAACCTCAACAGGGCCTGCGCGGTAATCAATATGAAAAGGGCGGGCTTTACTATTGTTGAACTTCTCATTGTGATCGTCGTGATTGCGATTCTTGCGGCCATTACGATCGTCGTCTTTAACGGCATTCAAGAACGTGCGCGAGTCAGTAGCGTTTCATCAGCGCTTAGTCAGGCCAACAAAAAGCTAGCGGCCTTTGCCGTAGATGGCAACGGCTACCCTGCCAACCTCTCAGCCGTTGATATCGCTGATAGCTCCAGCGTCTCTTACCAATACACGGTTAACAATAGCGCCAACCCCGCCACGTACTGCATCACGGCTACGACAGGCGCCACATCATATAAATCGAGTTCATCTAGCCCAACCCCGTCAAGCGGTGGTTGTGCGGGTCATGGAGTTGGCGGTGCAGCGGCAATTACCAATCTCGTAAGCAACCCTGGACTTGAATCGAACACTACTGGCCTAGGTAGCTGGGCTGGTACAGGTGGCGTAACCACTGTGACGCGCGTCACCCCAGGCGGTCAAACCGGCACAGCCTTTGGTCGAGTCACATGGACAACCGGCACTACCGCCGTCAATGGCGGCCCAAGCCTAAGTATCCCTGTTAGTGCTAATCAGCCATACTCTGCCTCTATTCATGTGCGCAGCAACAAAAACCAAACAGTCTATATGGAAATGAAGTATCAGGCCGGCTCGACCGTCTTGTCGTACCCCAACTCAGGCGCCGTTACCCTGACCGCGAACACATGGCGTCGCATTACTTATACCTCTACCTCGCCTGCCACAGCCACAAGCCTGATCCTGGGTGTGTACTCAACAAACGGCGGCACCGCGTGGGTAGCCAATGACTATATGGATGCCGACAGTATTATTGTTACCAACGGAACAACTCCGCAGAATTACGCCGATGGCAATTCTACGGATTGGGTATGGAACGGTACGCCAAATAACTCTACCTCAACGGGGCCAGCGCTATGATAGACAGCAAAAAAACCGGCTTTACGATAGTCGAACTTTTGATTGTGATCGTGGTGATTGCAATTCTTGCCGCAATCACGATTGTCGCGTTTAACGGTATCCAGGAGCGAGCACGCATCAGTAGTGTATCTTCAGCCCTCGGCCAAGCGAACAAAAAAATTGCTCTCTTCCAGGTAGACAATCCTGGTCAGTATCCTGCCGATCTTTCGAGTCTTGGCATTACCAATACCGCCGATGTTAGCTACCAATACTCCGTCAATAACACGACCAATCCAGCTACGTATTGCATAACTGCCACCAATGGCAGCACCTCATACAAATCAAGCTCCGCTAGCTCTACACCAAGCAGTGGCGGATGTGCAGGTCATGGCGTTGGCGGCGTGGCAGCAGTTACCAACCTTGTCACCAATCCATCGGCCGAAACAAGTATCTCTAATTTTGGCATAAACAACTCCGGTCTCGTCTCACGCACTCGCGACACACTTGCTGCCTATAGCGGATCGTACGGTCAACGACTCACTTATAGCTCGGCGGGTACATTCGCCGGAGTTGGGCCTTATATACAGGTTACGAATCTAGCCTCAGACAAAAGCTACACCGGAAGCGTCTGGATACGTTCATCTTCGAACCTGCGGTACGCCATTACACTTGAGCGCCGCAACGCCAGCGGCACAAACTTAGGTAACGTCACAGGCACAGCCGTAAGCCTCACCCCAAATACCTGGACTCGTCTAACAGCCGAAATCCCTGCAACTGCAACAATGACTCAGCTGACGTTTTGTGTGTATCAAATCTCCTCCACAGCAGCAGTCGGTGATACGGTTGATATCGATGCCCTTATGCTCACCGAAGGCACCGGCGCACCTAGCTATGCTGACGGCAGCTCGGCTAACTGGCTTTGGAACGGCACGGCACACAGTTCAACCTCAACAGGACCAGCACTATGATAGATAGCAAGAAAACCGGCTTTACGATTGTTGAACTACTTATTGTCATTGTCGTCATCGCCATCCTGGCCGCGATCACGATTGTGGCGTTTAATGGCATTCAAGAACGAAGCAGGGCGAGTGCTGTCTCCTCGGCTCTGAGCCAAGCCGCTAAGCAACTCACCCTTTATCAAGTCGACAATCCAGATCAGTTCCCGGCTGCCTCGGGTACTGACGGCATTGCCAATCTTAATACTTACGGTATTGCCAACTCCAACAACCTCAGTTATCAATACAGCGCCTCAGGAAACACGTACTGCTTGACCGCCACCCAGGGTCCGACGAGCTACAAGATTAGTAACGCCAACACTACCCCGTCTAGCGGCGGTTGCGCTGGCCACGGTGTCGGCGGTGTTGCCGCAATCACCAACCTTGCCAATAACCCTGGCAGCGAGACGAATGGCTTAAATATGAGCAACGGCGGCGGCGCCACTATCGCCCGCTCTACAGTGCGCGCTCACGGCGGCAGCGCCTCTACCCTTCTCACAAAAGGCACCGGCTACGCCTTCGCCCGCAGCGGCGATACCTCATCATTTGGCGTCGGTGACGAAACGGTCACCTTCTCTGCATGGGTTTACACTACTGAATCAAGCGTTTTGATGGTTCGCCGCGGGTCGGGCGTTAGTTACGTCGCCTATAGCAAGCCAGTCACACCCAACGCATGGACTCGTATTTCGCAAACAGTCACCATCCCGACCGGCGCAACCAACTTTTATATGGACATTGGGTGGGAGTCTGGCAACGCACCGTCAGGAGCGACCCTTTACGTCGATGACGTCATGGCCACTCAAGGCTCAACCCTGTATAACTATGCCGATGGCGCATCTGCTAACTGGGCATGGAATGGCACTGCGCACGTATCAACATCACGAGGGCCAGCACTCTAATGAAATCTCCTCGAAGCGGCTTTACTATTGTTGAACTCCTAATTGTGATCGTAGTGATCGCTATCCTGGCGGCCATTACGATCGTCGCGTTTAATGGCATCCAGGAACGCGCTCGCGCGAGCGCCGTCTCTTCAGCCCTCACCCAAGCAGCCAAGAAAATTGCCGTCTACCAGGTCGATAACCCCGGCCAATTCCCGGCCGATCTCGCCAGTATCGGCATTACAGATGGTGGCAACGTGAGCTATCAGTACAGCGTCAACAACAGTACCAATCCCCCGACCTACTGCATTACCGCGACTTCTGGGCCAACTTCATATAAAACCAGCTCAACCAGCAGTACCCCTGCAAGCGGCGGCTGTGCTGGCCATGGCCAAGGTGGAACTGCGCCGGTCACCAACTACGCCGTTAATCCAAATGCAGCCGGCACTAGCACGAGTGGGTTTGGTTCGGCTGGCAGCAGCCCGATAGCAGCAACTTCGTCTATTGCTTCCGACCGCAGCCATAGCGGCACAACATCATTAAAGAAAGTTATTACCGGCGCTTCTGGCTATACGGCGGCTATGGCAAATACCCCGAGCGGAAACAGACTACGTGTCAACGCAGGCGAAAAAGTACAGTGGTCATTTTGGATCTACTCCACTGTCGCCGGCACCCCTACTATCTACTGGCAGGGTGCTCGCGTTTCCGATGGCGCCTACACTGGCGGCTCGTCAGGTACACCGTCTGTTCCTGCCAATACCTGGACAAAAGTAACCGGCACCCATACACCAACGGTCGACGTCTACGTTTCAAACGCTGGCATGTATAATTTCAATGTCGTCAGCGGCGACATACTTTGGTTTGATGAATTTATGATCACCAAGGGCGAGACACTACCGAACTACGGCGACGGTGACTCAACCGACTGGACATGGAACGGCACGCCGAATGACTCGACCTCTACCGGTCCTGCTCGCTAGCGACGAGTAATATCTTCAACACGAGAGCCAACGCTATATTGCGGCAGTGCTTCGTTGCTCATATTCCAGCTACGCTGAAGTGGTGCCAAAATTTCCCATGAGCGGATCACCTCAGGACTACTGGTGAATAAGTTTTTGTGGCCACGAATCGCATCAACAATCACATGCTCGTACGCATCTGGTAGCTTTTCGTCTTCTGGGAATGTCAGCTCTAGGTGTCGGGTTTCAAATTCACGGTCGTAACCTGGCCGCTTTGTGAAAAGCTCAATATCAATGCCTTCATTTGGCTGAATACGGAAGACGATCGTATTACTCTGCGCTTCGTGTAGCTTTTTCAGGTGAATACGGATTTCAGTCGTCTTGTCAGCAAGCGCCTTACCCGTAATCAGCCGAATTGGCACATCAAGCCAGCGTGGTTGAGTTGACTCAAGTTCAAGCGCTACAAACGTCTCGGTCAGGCTGCCCGGGTTCCCTGCCTCGTCTTGGTACCCTTCGTACTGAGCGCGAACCGCCTTTGCTGGATCAGCCGGCTGCAACTGCTCGAGGGCACGGAGGCGAAGTGCCGGTAGCTCTTCCCATGCAAAGTCGTGCGGGATATCCATGAGGGTTAATGCGAGAAGCTGCATCAAATGCCCCTGAATCAGGTCACGAAGTGCCCCGGTTTGCTCGTAGAACTGAGCGCGTCCTTCAATACCGATCTTTTCGCTTGCCACCACTTCGATCGCTTCGATAAAATTATTGTTCCAAATATTGCTAAACAGCGCATTGCGTCCGCGGAAGGCCACGATGTTTTGCGCCATTTCTTTCGCCAAATAGTGGTCGATACGGTAGAGCTGCTCTTCACTGTAGTAGCGAGCAGTGTGTTCAATCATACGGTGCGCTGAGTCGAGATCCATCCCAAACGGCTTTTCAAACAAGATTTTTACATTGGGCGTATTGAGCCCCGCCTGCCCCATAAAGTCGACGATATCCGTCGCGGCCGCTGGCGGTACCGACAGGTAGGCGATCAGCTGCTCGTCGTCAGCTAGGGCCGCATCGTCCTTCAGGCGCGTGTAATCCTCACTCTTAGCGAGATCCATCGAAAAGATCGACACCTTATCAGCCAGCGTCGCATCACCAAGTGAACTAGTAAGTAGTTCATCGACGTTCACCTCACGGCGCGAGACACCGATGATCGACAGACCGTTAAACTCCCCTGCCGCATGAATCGCCTTCAGCGCAGGTAGAAGTTTACGGGTAGATAGGTCACCAGTGATACCGAAGATAAGGAGTTTTGTTTTCATACTTCTTTTAGTATACACCCAAAAATAAGCATATACTATACTTTATATAGCAATGATTATACTAGTCCAGTAATAGTCTCTTAGACCTACACAGAAAGTGCGTAAGCAAATACCGTTAATCCCATTACACATACAGAGGTGATTAAAAAAATAACAGCAGCAGCCTTAAGCCAGCCCCTTATTTTGAATAGCGCAGTCACAGATAGCAGGATGGACAAACCAACAATCACAATAACGCCGGGGGCACGTACACTAACAGTATCCAGGTCGTGACGTGCATCATAACCACTTAATGCACTCACTAGCCACATATAAGCAAAGACAGAAAACCCCGCCAGTACCCCGCTGGCAATTAACCATTTAACACCCTTTTGCTTCAGATAATTACTCGACATTTTTAACCTCACTCAAGTCTTGGTCTTCTTATTAACAAAACTGTTCCAACTATTATAACTATAGCTGCTAGTCCGATAAAGATCTCTACCAGCATGGACCTTGGGGGTAGGTCTATTTGATTAGAGTCCTTATAAGCTCCGCGCTCGTCACTCAAGAAACCATTCGGCGCACTAACTCTAGTACCACCAGTACCCAACCCACCACCACTGTAACCCATATTGCTAGTATATGAAGTAGCCGCAGCAATAGTCATTGTGTCACGTTTAGCGACTAGTGTATCTCCAATATAAGGGTCACAGGCATCGTCGATACCATCTCCATCCACATCCTCATTGACTGGCTGCAGAAAAAGGCATGCCTGCTCACTATCGATAACGCCATTATCGTCAATATCACTCGGATCATTACCAGCCACAAAGATGATCTGCTCAAGCGCTACCGTTTCCCCCGAATATGCAACACCCTCCACTGCGAGAGTGTGGTAACCAGCAGAAATGCTACTTGGAATTGCTATTGCAACACTTACTGACCCATTCGAATCTACAGTATACTCTCCAAGTTCTGTCGGCTCAGAATAAAGCGTTAGCTTGGCCGTACTACCGGGCGTGAATGAGTATGGCCCTGTCGAAAGATTCATTAATGAATCTTTATGAACTCCGCCAAGTATCAAGTCACTTCTATAGTTAGTCTTTACGTAGGATGAATCACCAGCAAAATAGACTGGTCTCTCAATATTATCTTTTGTCGCACCATAGTTAGGGCACATCCTCCCACCATCGGAACAAATAGTATAATCGAGAAGACTTTCTCCACTAACATTCTTATCATTCCAAATACTTAAGGCAATAGCCTGATGACCCCTAAAGTTCGGATGAAATGACTCCTGGAGTTCACTACTACCCCACATTGCAACACCGGTAACATAAGATTCACCTTTATCACAAAGCCGATGACCCTCTAAGCTATTCTCTACATCCAAATACTTCACCCCCGCAGCCTCTGCCGCCTGCTTAATGACTTTGTTAATATATACGACACCATTCTTCATCATCTCTCGCTCTTCGGAATTTAACATGCCAATATTTGCAGGGCAGGAAGCCTCTTTGGACCCGTTAATAAATTGCGGATACCCCACGACATAGATTTTTGCTTTTGAGTCCGACGCCTTATAAAGCTCCTCGTAAAAAGCTTTAAGATTATCAAATTGATCAAGAATTTCCTTTGCCAGCTGCGTCCTGCCCTGGCTTTGAGCAAACTTACACGTATCGGCCGCCATGACACATGTCTTAATCTTATCTCCAAACCCAATATCATTTCCACCCATAGTAAGTGTAATTACACGTGGCTTATATAGTTTGACAAACTCAAGTTGCTTTTGGCGGCCAGGTATCATTTCATTGATTGCCTGGAGTTTTAACGCATGAGTATCAAAACCCCTCAACCTAGGGGAGTTATCGTTTCTAGCACCTTTACCCTGACCTTCATATTTATCACTGGACTGCATTTTTGCATCCCATGTTGTAGCTCCAGAGCATGCTACCGTATTCCATTGTCTAGGATTGTCGAGTGCCAACTCCATGCCTCGTGCCAAGAGGTATGGATATGAGCGCGTGCTGATATGACACTTCTCCCGCGGCTGCCCTGTCTTCTTTTGCTCCTCATTGTCTGTATAGTCTCGATAATATTTATGGCCAAAGTCATTCTTTTCCACATCTCCTTCGCCACTTGAATATGAATCTCCAAGTGCAAGATAATCAAGTTTCGATTCATCTGAATAACCAGGAGCTCTAAGTGTGCGCCATGCTTCGCATCGT
>CAMPGV010000022.1 GCA_946885745.1 uncultured Candidatus Saccharibacteria bacterium
CCATGATGGGCCGCTTGACGAGCCGCCAATCCGGCGACAACCGTTTTACCGGCACCCACGTCACCCTGAAGCAGTCGATTCATGGGCACTTCCTTTTCAAAGTCCTGGATAATCTCCCAGGCTGCGCGACGCTGAGCATCCGTTAATGCAAACGGAAGCTGCTTCACAAAATCAGCAACCACTAATTGCTCGAAAGGTATATGCCAGCCATCGAGCTTAGCATTCTCTTGCTTGTTGAGCTGGCTAGCCAGCAGCAACTGAAAAAGCTCTTCAAATGCCAGGCGTTCCCTCGCCTTCTCTACATCTTTCACTGCCTTAGGAAAGTGCATGTTAAGTAGCGCATCGCCGCGACTAATGAGCTTCTCTTTGTCGACAATATCTTGCGGCAATGTCTCCGGAAGCATCGACATAAGCGGACGAAGCTCATTCATAATTTTACGTACCACCAGGCTCTTGAGTCCTTTAATAGACCTGTAGACCGGCACCATGCGATCGGTCTGCACTGGCATCTCACTTGCCTGTTCAGCACTTGGGTTGGTGAGTTGGTATTTGTTGTAGCTAAACTCAAACTCTCCTGAAAAGAAAAATTCCTCACCGCTTTTTAGCTGCGTTTCACGGTATGGCTGATTGAACCATATCGCCTGGAGCTTGCCGGTATCATCTGCAAGTGTCGCCGTCGTAAGGCGGAGGCCTCGACGCACAGGACGCGTTGCAATCTTCTCGCAGCGTGCCTTAATAGTCATCTTGCCTGGATGAATATCCGCAATTTTAACCACTTCAGTAAAGTCCTCGTGGCGTCGAGGCAAGAAGTTGATCAAATCCCCAACAGTACGCAGGCCAGCCGCAGCAAGTTGCTCCGCGGTCTTAGGGCCAACGCCCTTGATCTTATCAAGCGACGTGGCTAGATTCATACCTATAGTATAGCAAGCAATTTAGCGGACGAGGACGAAACTATTCTTGCCCTTTTTAATAAGAGAAGAGGCACTAACAGTTAGGTCTTCACCAATTTTCTTGCCGTTCACACTAACACCACCACCGCTGATAAGGCGACGCGCCTCGCCGTTACTCGCGACCACACCAGCCTCGACCAGCGCCTCAATCACCGTCACACCAGTAGCGACAGTCGGGATCTCTGCAGAGAGGGCTTCGATATCGCCATTTTGAAGCGCAGTAAAATCACCGCCACCAAAGAGCGCATTCGTCACACGCTCTACAGATTCACGGCGCTCTACACCGTGCACTAGATCGGTCAACTCTTGGGCAAGTCGCTTCTGGGCAATGCGCGCACTTGGGTCAACGGCGTGCTCCGCCGCAACTGCATCAACCGCATCCTTATCGAGTAGCGTGAAGAGTTTGAGGTAATCAATCGCACCTTCGTCATCGGTATTGAGCCAGAATTGATAGAACTGGTAGACACTTGTCTTTTTCGGATCAAGCCACACAGCCCCGCCAACTGATTTCCCAAACTTCTTTCCGGTTGCTTTATTAATAATGATTGGCGCTGTCATACCATGCACGGCATGGCCTTCTTTCTTGCGAATCAAATCGACACCAGAAAGAATATTACCCCACTGATCACTTCCGCCAATCTGAAGATCAACACCGTGATGATTGTGCAGATGCCAGAAGTCGTAACCCTGGAGGAGCGTATAGCTAAACTCGGCATAGCTAATACCCGTGCCGCCCTCGCCGATACGTGTAGCAATAAAGTCCCGCTGCACAAGCTGACTCATACTAAAGTGCTTGCCCACATCACGTAGGAACTCTAAAATACTGACGTCTTTCAGCCAATCGTAGTTATCGACAAGCGTGAATTCTTTGCCACTAAATAAGCCTGAAACTTGCGCAGCTAGTGCGGCTTTGTTGTCTGCAATCTGCTCAAGCGAAATCAGCTGACGCTCATCGTCACGACCGCCCGGGTCGCCAACAACACCAGTACCGCCACCGACAAGCAGGACTACCTTGTGTCCGTGGTCCAAGAAGCGACGCACCATCATGTAGACGGCCAAGTGTCCGACATGCAAACTATCACCCGTCGGATCCGTACCCAGATAGAGAGTATACTGCTGCTCGTCCAAGTTAGATGGTGAGTCAAATGTAGTTTGGTTATAAAAACCGCGCCACTGCAGTTCTTCGGAAAGTTTCATCCTATCTCCTTTATATGGGTAATTAACTCTGGTAAGTATAACAGAAATTACCTCTAGACGCGACGGAATCGGTGGTATAATAGTGAGTAATAATGCTTATGGGAAGGAAGTTACGTGGTTAATAAACCTAGCAAACGAGCACGCAGTCTTAACGTGTACTCGAATCTCGCGCACAAGCGAAAAACTCGTCGCGACACTGAAGCGCGCCGCAAAGCAGAATATCTTGCGAGCTTGCCGAAGCATCCAGTGAAACGCATGGTATACCGCATGCATCCAAAGCGCATGTGGAAGTTCTGGGTGAGCAAGCGTGGCGGTATCCTAGCCCTTAAAATTGCCGGCGTCGCAATCCTTCTCAACGTACTACTTGTCGGTGGCCTTTTTGCCTATTACCGCAAAGATCTTGACCAAATACGCCCGGGCGAACTTTCAAAGCGCGTTCAGACAACAGTCACGACCTACCTCGACCGTAACGGAGAGACTCTTTGGAAAGATAAAGGTCAAGGTAACTACAAGCTTGTTGTCGACGGTAAGGACATTAACGACAACATGAAGAACGCAACCGTGGCTATCGAAGACAAAGATTTCCGCAAGCATGGTGGTGTTAGCGTCAGCGGTATCTTCCGCTCTTCAATCAATAACCTCAAGGGTGGTAGCACCCAGGGTGGCTCAACCCTCACTCAGCAACTCGTCAAACAGGTATTCTTTGCCGACGAAGCGGGCGACCGCGGCTTTGGCGGTATCCCTCGAAAGATCAAAGAAATGATTCTTGCAATCGAGGTAGAGCGCATGTATGACAAAGACCAGATTCTTAACCTCTACCTTAACGAGTCACCGTATGGCGGTCGTCGTAACGGCGTTGAGTCAGGCGCTCAGACCTACTTTGGTGTCAGCGCCAAAGACGTCACTCTTCCTCAAGCCGCACTACTAGCAGCAATTCCAAATAGTCCAAGCCTCTATGACCCTTACAATACTGCCGGCAATGACGCCCTTATAGTCCGCCAGCATGATGTACTGGACCGAATGGCAGACCAAGGCTTCATCTCACGATCTGAAGCAGACGAAGCCAAGAAATACCCAATCCTTGATGATCTCAAACCTGCAGCCAGCCAGTTTGACGACATTAAGGCGCCTCACTTTGTACAGATGGTGCGCAACCAACTTGAACAAGAACTTGGCAAGGCAACCGTCGGCCAAGGTGGACTCACCGTCACAACTACCCTTGATAGCCGAATCCAAAATAAACTTGAAGAGTCAATGAACACTCTCTTTGCTTCTAATACACCGAACTTCGCCGGCTTTACCAACGGTGCTGCTACGGTAGAGGATACGCAGACGGGCCAGATCGTCGCCTTGATGGGTAGTCGTGACTATAGCTATGAAGGCTTTGGTCAAGACAATGCTACTACGGCATACATCCAGCCAGGCTCAACTATCAAGCCGCTTGTTTATGCCCAACTCTTTAGCGACCAGGGCAAAGGCAAGGCAAACTACGGAAGCGGTTCGATCTTGTCCGACAGTAACGACATGAAAGCTATCTACGGCGCTGAGCTAAACAACGCTGATAGGAAGTTCCTTGGTAGCATCAATATCCGCAAGTCACTCGGACTATCACGGAACGTCCCTGCCGTAAAAGCAATGCACATTAGCGGCGTCAAGCCGACACTTGAAACAATCCGCGCACTTGGCGACACCAACTACTGTACACAAGGTGCCGATGCACAAGCTGGTCTATCGTCAGCTATCGGTGGTTGCGGCACCCGCATGATCGATCACGTCAACGCGTTCGCCTCACTCGGTCGTCTGGGAACATACAAGCCAACCAGCACTGTACTAAAAGTCACTAACAGCCAAGGCGAGGTTATTAAACAGTTCAAGGACGAGAGCAAACAAGTACTTGATCCTCAGTCAGCTTATATCGTGTCTGACATCTTGAGTGACGACAATGCACGTGCCGGTCTCTACGGACGCAACTTCTACGGTCTCTACGTACCTGGCGTACGAACAGCCGTCAAAACCGGTACTTCAGACAGGGACGGTAAACCTAAGGATATTTGGACACTTAGCTACACCCCAGCTCTTTCAATGGGAGTCTGGCTGGGAAATCCAGACACTACTCCTCTCACAAATGGCAACTCATCAATCCCAGCCAAGATCGTAGGCCAAGTAATGGAGTATGCTCATAAAGAAGTTTACGCAGCCGAAGGCAAGTGGAGCCCAGACGGCGGCGGTAGCTGGTTTACCCGTCCTGCCGGTCTCCAAACAATTAACGGCGAGCTCTTCCCCTCTTGGTATAACAAAACGTCAGGGACATCGAATGCGACCGTAACCTTTGATAAAGTATCCAAGAAAAAGGCAACCAGCTGTACACCTGAAGGCGCTAGGATTGACGTTGGCGTTACTAAGTCAACCGATCCTATCAGCAAGAAAGAGGTCATATCAGCATCAGACGGTTATGACGCCACTACAGATGATGACTTCCATAAATGTGAAGATGCCAAGCCTACAGTTTCCGGAATTAATGTTTCGCCAGCAGGAGGCGGCAACTACAAGATTAGCGCTACCGTAAGCGGTGGCACGCATGCCCTACAATCTGTTGAAATCCGTGTCGGTGGCACCGTTGTCGCGACACTGCCAGCTAACGGCTCAAGCTACGCCGCAACATACAAGCCAACAGCCAGCGGACCACAAACAATCAGTATCATTGCAACCGATGTCGGCTACTACAGCACGACAGAGACCAAGCAGGAAAATCTCTCTTCGGGCAGCTGAAGAAAAGAACGTAACTAATAAAGAACTCCTCAACTGAGGAGTTCTTTTACATGGACATGGACATGCACTACTACTGCTTATCAACTAGGTCAAGGAATGCAGCTTCGCGCTGCGCCTGAGTCTTAGGGCGAGAGGAGACAGGCTTAGCTTGCTTCGCCTGCGTATTACGCGTACGCTGCTCTTGCTGTGGCTTTTTGTTCTCCTTAGGTGCTTTCTTTGGCAACTCAGTAACAGGAGGCTTCACCTTAGCAGTCGCATCTTGCTTCTGAGGTGGAGTCGGCTTAACAAGGCGTTTCCCAATAGGCTTTACATTTTGCTTCACAACAGGCTTGATTTCAACCAGTCGGGCAAACATCATCTTGCCAGCTGCCGTCTGGAGGCTACGGATAATCTCAATATCTACCGTCTGACCAATGAGCTTGTTTGCCTGCTCGACAACAATCATCGTACCGTCGGCTAAGTACCCCACAGCCTGATGGCCATCCTGACCCTTCTGTACCAGCTCAAGACGCATGCGGTCACCTGGCAGATGCGCCATACGGATACTTTGGGCCAACTCGTTCAGGTTAAGAACTTTAATGTTTTCAACCGTCGCCACCTTGCTGAGATTAAAGTCAAGCGTACATACTAGGGCATTGTGCTTTTTTGCAAGCGTCAGTAGTCGCTCATCGACCCCCTCTTCTGCCTTGGCGCCGTCCTGGAGAATTTGCACATCAACTTTATCACTTGCCTGCAGCGAGGCGACCACGTCCAAGCCAAAGCGAGCCCGGCCGCGCTTTTCGTGGTCGGCATTATCGGCCAAGAACTGTAGTTCGCCAATAACACTGCGTGGAATAATAAGTGTATCTCCAATGAATCCCGTCTCTACGACACTCAAAATGCGCCCATCAATAAGAACTGATGTATCGACGAGAACGCTACGAACTTGACGCCGCACAATTGGCTGTTTCTTTTGTTTTGAAACGAGGTATGTCACCTCTAATAAGATAGCGAACACCGCTATGAGAATAAGTAACTGGATTGTATCCATTTGTTTGCTCCTTGCAATTTATTGCAGGTAGTCGATCAGCGCCTGTCGAAGGTCTTTGATCGGTTTAATAAATGAGTTCTTTTTTGTACCGACAGCTGGCGCAAGTGCTGTTGTAAAGCCAAGTTTCTGCGCTTCGGCAATGCGGCGCTCGGCACTATGCACGCTACGGATCTCTCCGCCCAAGCCTACTTCGCCAAATACGACTATTTCATCGTCAAGGCGACGGCCCGCCGCTGCACTTGCAATTGCCATACATATAGCAAGATCTGCCGCAGGATCACTGAGTCTAAGTCCACCAACAACATTGATATAGATATCTTTATCTGATAAGTTCAGCTTCGTTCGTCGTTCGAGGACTGCGATGAGAAGGTTAAGTCGGTTCAAATCAAACCCTGAGGCAGTACGTTTAGGATAGCCGAAACTTGTCGGATTGACAAGAGCCTGGATCTCCACTAGAAGCGGGCGAGTGCCTTCAAGGGTCGCCATCACGACTGAACCATCGGCATTCTGGCGCTCAGCGAGTAGCGCTGCCGAAGGATTCTCAACCACGCGCAACCCCTCCTCATACATCTCGAAAATTGCCGCTTCACTCGTTGAGCCGTAACGGTTCTTCACAGCACGTACTACTTTGAAGCCACCGTAGCGATCACCTTCAAACTGCAACACAACATCCACGAGATGCTCCAGTACCTTTGGCCCAGCAATACTACCCTCTTTTGTCACATGACCCACCAGTACAACAGCAGCTCCAGCCTCTTTAGCTGCGCGAATAATTACATTGCTACTGTTCGTGATCTGACTAACAGTACCAGGGGCCGAGGTGATTTCATCAAGACTCAGTGTCTGAATAGAATCAATAATAACCAGTTTATATTTGCCCGAGCGGATCGTTGCGGCGATATCATCGGCACTTGTACTGGCTACAAAATTTAACTGTTCGCTCGCATCAGCGCCAAGTCGCTCGGCTCGCAGCTTCACCTGACTTGCCGACTCCTCGCCGCTCGCATAGAGGACTGGCTGCGTACGTGCAATTGACGCTGTCACTTGGAGAAGCAGTGTACTTTTACCGATGCCTGGCTGACCAGCAAGCAAAATTACGCCACCAGGGAGAATGCCGCCACCGAGTACTGTATCGAGATCTGTAATACCAGTCGTCATTCGGGCCGCACCCTCGGTTGCAGAAATCGCTTGCATTGTCTGCGGCTCCAACACGCGCCCCGAGCTACTGCTGCGCGCCACGACCGACTTACCAGCCGAAATCGGCGCCTGCTCAACAAGCGTGTTCCATTCGCCGCAGTTATCGCACCTACCCGTCCATTTTGGGTAGCTCGCGCCACAGTTTTGGCAGATAAACTGAGATCTAGCTTTTGCCATTACACCAATTATAACACCTTGCGTCGTTACCGTGATTAGAGTGTAGGGGCTGGCGCCAAGCTACTGTCAATACTGCGGTTAAGAGCCTGGGTTTGCGTTGCAATTGTCGCCAGCTGATCTCTTAATTGGTTGTACTCTGAGATCATATTATTAATCGACTGGCGATCCGCCGCTAAATCTTCTGAGCGAGCTGCAAGGCCGCTCCGCTCGGCATTAAATTCAGCCTGTGTTTCAAATTCCCCCTGCGTTGCACGACGGTTGAACGTATTAATATCACGATTTAATTGCTGGGACGCCACATTATAAGCTTCTGACGCCTGCTCGATAGAAGTCGCTAGCACGTCCAGACGCCTTGAAAGCTCGTCGCCCTGCGTCTTTAAGCGCTCAAATACACTTGAGTAGGTGGCATGAAGCCTCACTACGGCCGCTCTGTCAGCAAAATACTTCTTATAGTAAGTCTCGAGCTGCGGGTCAATTGTGGCAACTTCAGTTGCAATGATAGAGTGAAGCTCGTTATTGCGCTCGCCTGGCTCGACCTTGGCATAGTAAGCCATCCTGTCAGTAAATGCGTCATCGGCCGCCAACTTTTGATACTCACTTTCTAATAGCCCGTCCACCCTTGCACGCTCCGACTCCGAGAGGCGTTCGTACACCGCATGCAACATCTCGTGAGCAGCGGTTACATCCTTAATGCCATCGAGTTGAATATCAGTAACATTAAAGATATATATTAAGCGATTTGTGTAGCACCCAAGTACCGCCGTTCCCTCTTCGTTATTACCACATGTGCCTCTAAAGTCTGTGGCCGCCTGTAGCACCGGTCGACTAGCATAGAATGCTTGGCGGCCATCGTCGGTCATGGCCGTTCGGTCGGCAAGAGCTACGATTTCAGCAGGAGGTTCATACTGCCACAGGGCGACTTGATCAAGAACCCACTGACGATTCAAGATCAAAAACAATGCTGCCGAAATCGACACAACTAATATAACTACACTGGCAAGATGTTGCCCTAAGCTAGACCGACTCATGATGAAGTTCGATAAAAATCGTGCCTTTCTTTGCGCTCACCTCTAGGACGCTACCTTTTTCGTATTCACCCGATAGTACACCATCGGCAATCTTATGTTCAAGCTCATCCTGAATTGCACGACGCAGAGGGCGGGCACCGTACTTCTCGTCGTATCCCATCGTAATCAGATACTTCTTAGCGGTTGGCTTAATGACAAGGTGAATACCTTTGCGGTCAAGTCGCCCCTGTAGCTCACTGATGAGATTGTCGAAGATCTTACTCACCTCCCTGCGAGTCAATGCATGGAAGGTTACAATGGCATCAAATCGATTGATGAGCTCGGGGCGCATTCGCTTTTCAAGCGCCTCACGTGCAGCAGAAGCATTCTCTTCATGCACTTCCTTGAGCTCGCGCTCATGCGCCTTAGTAGTAGCATGGAAGCCAAGACTTGATTCTTTCATCATACGGTCCGCGCCCAGGTTACTCGTAAGTATGATAATCGTATTTGTAAAATCAACTGCGCGACCTTTTGCGTCAGTTAAGCGACCATCCTCGAGGATTTGAAGCATTAAGTGAAATACCTCCGGATGTGCTTTTTCGATCTCATCAAACAGAACGACACTATATGGCTGGCGACGAATTTTATCCGTCAACTGACCGCCATCTTCATACCCCACGTAACCTGCCGGCGCACCTACGAGACGACTTGCTGTATGCCGCTCTCCAAACTCACTCATATCGATCTTAATCAGTGCATCGTCACTGCCAAAAACTTCACGGGCAAGTACCTTTGCAAGCTCCGTCTTACCAACGCCAGTCGGACCCATAAACACAAAAGAGCCAATTGGGCGCTTCTGACTAGCAACACCGCTACGGCTTCGACGAATTGCTCGCGACACTCGTTCTACTGCCTCTTCTTGCCCAATAATAAACTTCCCGAGATGCTTCTCAAGATTACGTAACAACCGAGCTTCCGACTTTTGGACACGCTTTACCGGAATACCAGTCATGACCGAAATAGCATGCGCCACATCGTCGTCAGTCAGCGTCACAGGCGTCTTAGCCTCGTGCTGCTCTTGAGTCTCCTCGATTTTTGCCGTGAGCTGACTAATCCGCGTTTTATAAAGTGCAGCTCGCTCATACTCTTCCGCTGCAACCGCTTCTTCCATCTTTTCATTAAGATTCTTCAGTTGACGCTTGAAATCACGCAGTCGACTTGGCTTGTGACCAAGTTTTACACGCACACGAGCGGCGGCTTCATCAATAACGTCAATCGCCTTGTCAGGCATAAAGCGCTCCGAAACATAGCGATCTGCCATATATACCGCATCTTCAATAACTTCGTCGCTAACTTTTACCGCATGATGTTTTTCGTAGTACGACCGTAAGCCCTTAAGAATAGCTATCGTATCCTTGATATTCGGCTCCGGTACGACAATTGTCTGGAAACGACGCTCCAATGCGCTGTCCTTTTCAATGTGCTTGCGGTATTCATCAAGCGTAGTAGCTCCAATCAGATGAAGCTCACCACGTGCAAGCGCCGGCTTAAGCATATTAGCCGCATCAAGCGCACCCTCGGCAGCCCCGGCACCCACGAGTAAATGAAGTTCGTCGATAAATAAAATAATATTACGCTGCGACTTTAGCTCGCCCATTACCTTCTTTAATCGCTCTTCGAACTCACCGCGATACTTCGTGCCAGCAATCATAGCTGCAAGATCCAGCTGAATAACACGCTTATCGAGTAAATGATCGGGGACATCCTCACGTGCAATCCGCTGAGCAAGACCTTCGACAATAGCCGTCTTACCAACACCAGGCTCACCAATTAAGACTGGGTTATTTTTAGTACGGCGACTAAGAATCGTCACCATCCGCTCCTCTTGAGCATCACGGCCTATTACCGGATCAAGCTCTCCATTGCGTGCTTTCGCGGTTAAATCGGTACCGAAGGTATCAAGAGCACCACCGCGACCACTGCCGCGACGAGTCTGCTGTGCAGACTGTGCGTCAGAAGCCTCATTTTCATGAAAAGCATTATGTTGGCGATCAAAAAATTCTTCAAGCTCACTTGTAAGATTAATGACATCAACATTCATGTCGCGCAGCAGTACGGTCGCACGAGCATTCTTTTGACTAAGAATACTGTAGAGAATGTGCTCTGTCCCCAAAAAGTCTTGGTGAAATTCCTGGGCAATCTCCCAGCTCATTTTGAGGGTCAGCTTCGCGGTTTCAGAAAGACCTTTTGCGCCCGTACTCACCACCAAAGTACGAGGAGTAAGATTCAAAGCAAGCTCGGCACGATCCAATGTCACGCCTGCATCTGCCAGCACCTTTGCGCCAACCGATGAACCCTGAGCAAGAACACCAAGCAGGAGATGTTCGGTGCCAATATAGGCACTTCCGTAACTGCGCGCAATAGCATCTGCATGCTGCAAACTAGTCCGCGCATTGTCGGTCAGATGAGATAGGAATTCTGCGAAATCATCCATCATAATTCTATTATCTAGCCTCCGTAGTCTAGGCGCAAGCATTTTATCTAGATTGCCTGCGGTAGCTACTTTTAGTATACAAAATAATTAGCACTCCGGTCAATAGAGTGCTAATTATATCTATTTTTTCACATCTCCTGGATTAGGAGATAGTGCAGTAACTACCCTTCGGTTGATTCTTCAATCGCCCCGAAGAGACTGTCTTCGATGTTTTTCTTTGGCTTTGACTCAGTCTTTACTGGAGCCGCTGTCTCAATATCCAACTCATAACCAGTCAAACGACTCGCGAGACGAACATTCTGACCACCACGACCAATTGCGATCGACTGCTGATCTTCAGACACAAACACCTTTGCGCGCTTCGCCTCTTCGTCGATCTCAACCTTTACTACTTCCGCAGGACTGAGAGCATTACGAATAAACTGCTCGCTACTTTCAGCAAACGGCACGATGTCAATCTTCTCCTGATCACCAATTTCGTTCATGACCGCCTGAACACGAGTACCGTGACCGCCGACAAATGTACCGACCGGATCAACACCAGGTACAGTACTGTTCACGGCGAGCTTAGTGCGACGACCGGCTTCACGAGCAATCGCCTTGATTTCTACGGCACCAGTTTCCATCTCTGGCACTTCCTGACGGAATAGATAGTCGACAAAGGCTTCGTTACCACGGCTCAAGATGAGCTGCGGACCACGATTGTCACGCTCAATATCCTTAATGAATACTTTGATGCGTGAACCGATGCTATAAAATTCACCCTGAATTTGCTCACTCTGCGGCAAAATACCAGTTGCCTTGCCAAGCTCAACACGCACTACACGCGGCTCAACTCGCTGAACTGTACCGGTAACGATAGTACCGATTTTGTCTTCATATTCCTCGAGAACTACTTCGCGTTCAGCTTCGCGTAGGCGTTGCAAAACAACCTGTTTGGCAGTCTGAGCGGCAACACGTCCAAAGCTAACGACTTCAAATTTCTCTTCGATGACATCGCCAACTTCGGCGTCAGCCTTTACCTTGCGGGCGTCTTCGAGACTAATCTCAACAGCGTCCGAACCCACCTCTTCTACAACTTCACGTGCAACGTACACATTGGCGGTACCGTCATTGACGTTCAATTCTGAGCGAACCTCTTGATCACGCTCACCATTATCGCGACGCCATGCAGCAGCGATAGCCTGCTCAATCACCGAGAGGACTGTTTCCTCTGGGAGGTTTTTTTCTTCGGCAATCGTGCGGACTGCGAGGGTAAGTTGCTTAATATTAATATCTTCCATAAAACTTCCTTTCTTCTATGAAAAAATCCGACCTGCCGGCCGGAATGTACTATCAACAATATATCACCCTGCCTGAGCCTTGGCAAGTAACTTACCCGATTTAGCAGCAGCTACCCTAACGAGCGTGCCATTTACCGTCATCGCCTTTTTCGTAGGACTTTTTTACCGCATTCCAGGCGATTTTGTGTGCTGTTTCTTCGCGATCAGTATTTCCCCGACGCACCGCCGGACTTCTGTAGTGCGCGTAAGCACCATTGAAGGCCGACATATATATTTCTTGCGCATGACGAGGTAATACATGACGTGGACCATCCGGTAGTTCGTTAACTGAATTATAAGGCATAGCAACCCCCTTGAATTCAATTTATCCGAGCAAGCGTCGGCGCTCTTTCTCAAGATCGTCGATCTCATGCTCTAGCTCTTTCTTAAGTTGCTTCTCACGATGTTCGATAGCCACAGCGGCGGCTACGGCAGCAGCTGCAGTCGCATCAAGCTGCTCGGCCTGCTGCTCAAGACGATCCGCTTCCTCAATAAGTGCTTCGATTTCCCGCTCTTCGGCCACAGCCTTATCGTCAAGTCCAATAGCATGATGGCCCGAAGCGTCTTGCTTCTTGCGGTCTGCCAGCTGACGCCTCCTGGTTGCCTCGGCCCGTTTCTTATCAACCTCACGGCGAAGAGTTTTTGCATCCATTAATCGTCCTCCTTTCTATTTCATTTTACTCCTATAGTGATTTCAATGCGAATTTGACTACTGTACAATTAAAGTATGACAACACAACTTGAAGGCACACAACTTGCAAATTTTACACCTGTTCCTAAAGTAGAGCAGTTGCAAATCATAGATATCACCGAAGGAAGTGGCGATCCTGTCCCAGAAGGAGCAACGATTACCGCACACTACACTGGCGCTCGCTGTAAAGATGGGGTTATTTTTCAAAGCTCACATGATTTTGGCGATCCTGTCACCTTTGGTCTCTCACAGGTTATTGAAGGCTGGCAGCAAGGTGTTCCAGGTATGAAGCCGGGCGGAGTACGTCGTATCGTCATTCCATCACAACTTGCCTATGGTTCGGTACGAGCAGCTGCCAATATCCCACCGAACTCAGATCTCGTCTTTGATATCGAACTTGTTTCGGTAGCCTAAATTATCCACTTACGACCCGTTAGTACTCCGCCTCAGTGGCGGAGTACTTGCTACTAAGCCAATTGCAATAGCAACAAGAGCTATATTCTTGACGATATATTGTCCTTCGAGATTAGGAACGAAGGGTGCTGTCCATACATAGCCCGGCACCAAAATGAGCGGCGAACATACAACAATCAAATGAACGAAAAGAAGCGGAATTACCACCCTTGTTGCGCGAGGTATAAGAAATAACACGCCTATCAAACACTCGATAACCGCTAGCCCCATAAACGCAACGTGGAACCAATCGTTTCCGATCGTCTGCGCGGTTAGTGCTTCCGCAAGCGGTGTTGCAGGGCTAAGCCCGACCAGCTTAAGAAAGCCGAAATAAAAGAAAATTAAGAAGAAAGCAAAGCGCGCTATAGGCATAAATGATCGCCGCGCCCACGCTATCACATGAAGATCAAGTGTATGTAGTTTTGTCATAACCATAAGTGTAGTCTATTATCAGCCGCATGAACATTACTCAGGCAATTTCTGGTCCGGACATGATGCCAGCACCTGCAGCATCGCGTCCTTTTCGGCTGACGTCACCCAAAGACGATACTTGACCTTAATCGCAATTTGACGAGCCACATAGCTGCAGCGAAATGCCTTATTGGACGGCAGCCATGTCGCCGCGTCAGCATCCGACTTCTGCTGGTTCGCGTCGCCATCGACCGCCATTAGCTCAAGAGGATCATTAGCAAAAGCTTCTCGCTCCAGTTGCGTCAGTTGCTGCGCGCCAGTCTGCCAGGCGTTACTTAGTGCTACAACGTGATCGATCTGTACATCATCACTCGTCGTCTCCCCGCGAGTAAATTGAATTATTTTTCCGCTATACGGATCGTTGAGCGTCCCACGCAGTACATGACATTCTTCATCGAGTGTCACATCGGTAAG
>CAMPGV010000023.1 GCA_946885745.1 uncultured Candidatus Saccharibacteria bacterium
TTCATCACTTAGCATGCACAGGAGCTAAGGCAGATGATGGCCTATACGGCGACCAAGAGCGCGATGGTTTTATACTACCAGCTCAACTCAAACAGGCATTTGAAGGTGGCACCCCTAGCTTGATATCGATCACTATTGGCGCCAACGATGCGCGCTGGACTCAGTTTATTCGCCAATGCTATTACATCACCTGCGGCTACGATATCGATACCGCGCGCTATGCAGCCTATCTTGCCGATCTAAAACTAGAGCTTAATGTTGTCATGGCAAAAATCCACACATTAAGCGGTGGCGCACCCCCTCAAGTTATTGTCACCGGCTACTATCAGCCATTGTCGACAACCGTCTGCAATGATACGGCAGGTCTGACAACGAATGAAATCTCTTGGCTCCGTGCTCGAACTAACGCTCTAAATAACGCCATCAGCGGCACGGTTGCGAAGTACTCATACGCCAAATATGCTCCTGTTGACTTTGCAGGTCATGAGCTTTGCTCAAATGACCCATGGATACAGAGTCCTGCGCAGGGAGCGCCATTTCATCCCACTGCAGCTGGGCAAGCCGCAATCGCCAATGCTGTTTTTGAAAAATACACGAATCCAGCTCCTCCTGTAGAAACACATTCCTACAGGGAACGCCTGCTTGACTGGTTTAGGCAATACGGAGATTGGTAGGGTAAGGCGATGTGTGGCCGCTACGTTCTCTACGACCTAGAAGCACTCTATCTCCACTATGACCCACCCGCAAAGTTTGACATGTCACCTAACTTCAATGTCGCCCCCAGCCAATCGATGCCTATTGTTACTCAAAACGGTATAGAGATAATGCGCTGGGGACTAATACCGCGATGGGCAAAAAATGAGAAAATCGGCTACCGCCTGATCAATGCCCGCAGTGAATCAGTTTTTGATAAGCCTATCTGGAAATCTGCGGCATTAAATCGTCGCTGCCTCGTACCTGCTAACGGCTTTTATGAATGGCAGCGGCGCCAAAAAGGCAAACAGCCATTCTATATTCACCCAAAAGATCAATCGCTTTTTATGTTTGCCGGCATATGGGAGACATGGCAGCATGAAGACAGGGAACTACACACCTACTCCATTTTAACGACTACCCCAAATAAGGAAATGACCGCCGTTCATAATAGAATGCCGGTCATTTTACATAAAGAAGACCAGGCGCAATGGCTTGCAGCCGATACAAAGGAAGATCTTGAACTGCTACTTATGCCGTACGCCGACCACATGCTTGAAATGTTTGAAGTCAGCAAGTCGGTCAATGTCGTAAAGTTCAACGACAATCGTCTCATTATGCCAATTAACAGCCACTAAATAATGCAGCGCAGGTTACCAGGCTCAACGCGCACTCGCACCTGAGTACCAGCAGACAAGTAATATACTTCGCCATCCAATTGGATTGACGTTTTACGCGTGCAGGTGAAGACATAAGACTTCACGCGCAGTTCTGTCTTAAACCCGGCAAACGCACCCCGCACAAAATGCAGAAGAAGAGAGAAGAAGTGCTTGCTTTCACTTTCGGTTACTTCCATTTTACCGTCAGTGAATGACGCGTTTTCGGTCAGCGCTAGTACCTTTGACATGCGCGCTATATTACTAAAAATAACACTGTCATAGCGATAAGTACGGCCGTTACGACGGATCTTAACTGGACTATGTGTAAAGAAGTGAGTTGCTACAATCCAAGCTTCGCGGAACCGATTGAGCTTGGTCTTAGTAAGTGTCTCCCCGATATGCGAGGTGAGTCCGATTCCTGCGTATGAATGCGCATAACGCGTCCATGGCTTGCCGTCGATTTGAGCATCAACTCTGATCGTGTCGATTGTCGTGGCCTGCACGCGCAATATACGATCAACGACATCTTCGGTATGAATCGCGTTATAATGATCGTTCGCGTTACCCCCCGGCAGCAGACCGGTAATAACTTTATTGTCAGGCACACTCAGTACACCATTGATCAAATCATGATAACTACCATCGCCACTTGATGAAATCAGAATACAAGGCTTACCCCGAAGGGCGTACTCACGAGCCATTTCTTCACTATGACCTGCATGTTTTGTCGCTACGCAGGTCACATCAATCGACTTCTTCGCCGCTTTTAATTGCTTTGCGAAAAGAAATGCCTGCTCTTTACTAGGTCCTGTACTATAGGGATTATAGATAATAACAATTGGCGGCACTTTCATAGATTAACCAATTGTTACGACATCTTCCGGTGTCTCATCACGCTTCGAAGCAACAATAGAGGCGGCGATAATTGCTACACCAACAATACCCGCAATCGCCTCAGGGATACCAAAGAACAGGCTAGTAATGAGGAAAATTGCCAACACGCCAATCGTATAATGAGCACCGTGCTCTAGGTAATGGTACGTATGAAGGGTCTTGTGATGCACCATGTAAAGCGTGAACGAGCGCACCCACAGGGCGCCGACGCCAAGACCGATAGCAATCAAAATAACATTATTCGTAATCGCAAAGGCGCCAATAACGCCATCTAGACTGAAGCTCGCATCGAGCACTTCAAGATAAAGAAATGCCGTGAAGCCAGCAAGGCCAGTTTTAACCAACGTCTTGCCCGCAACCGCCTTGGCGTTTTGCCGACGACTAAACAGCTCGGTAAGCCCCTTGATCGCAAGATACAAGCCGATACCGAACAACCCAGCGCGAAGCGTTTCAGCAGGATGGGCGTTGAATGGCAGGAGTGCTACAATACCAGTAATCACAACACTGATAACCGTAGGCATCCAACTGTGACCAATCTTCTGCAAAGCACGCTCAAACTTCTTAAGCCATAGCACGTCACGGCGTCGATCAAGGAAGAAATCAAGGGTTAACATTGTCAGGAACATACCGCCAAATGATGCGATACTTGGATGCGCTGCATGAATTTTTTCCGCGTACTCATCCGGTCGATTAAGCGCAAGGTCCACAACCTCGTTCCATCCCAGACCGGCACCAAGCATAACAACAGCAATAGGGAAGACGATACGCATACCAAATACCGCAATCAAAATACCTACTGTCATGAACATCTTCTGCCAAAATGGACTCATCGTATTAAGGATACGAGCATTAATAATTGCGTTATCAAAACTAAAAGTCATTTCGATTACAATAAGGGCAAGCGTCAGTAACGCAGCCTGGAGGCCAAGCGTAGCACCCACAAAAACGAGAGCGGAGAGGCTAATAAGAACAGAGACGGCAAAAATGCGTGCCGGGGAGTGGGGTTTAAAAAGATGATGCATATTCACTATTATACAGATTATTCGTAAGCATAGGCGTGTATATCGCGGCACATATTTGCTATACTGTCATATATGAAATCCTTGAGTCTCACTAAGCCGCACGTGATTGTCATGGTAGGGGTACCTGGCAGCGGCAAAAGCTTTTTTGCAGAAAAATTTGCCGAGACCTTCCACGCGCCCTATCTATGTCGCGACAAGGTAGTGAGCCTTGTCCGGGACAGTGCGGCAGCAGATAAACTTATTTTGATGAATCTTGCGGAGTTCATGAAGACAAAGCATTCAATCATCATCGAAGGCCCCACACTTAGTCGTGCCGAGCGCACCGAAATCAACAAGCTTGCCCGCAAATCCGGCTACGAGGTGCTCCTTGTTTGGGTACAGACACACCCAGATACTGCAAAGACGCGCAGCCTCAAGGCAAGCAAGAGTGCAACCATACAGTCTGTACGCACGCCAGACGATTACGACCAACAGGCAAAGCGCTTCAACCCACCAACTGCGCAGGAGAGGCCTGTTGTCATCAGCGGGATGCACACCTATGCCACCCAGGTACGCGCCGTACTCAAAAAACTCTCTCAGGATCGCACCGAAACCACAACCCAGGCTCGTCCTCCGGCACGCGAAGTGCCACCAACAGCACCGAAGCCACCTCAACGTCGCAATATCACCATCAACTAGACCATGCCCACAATCAATGACGAAGAATTTGGAACGATCAACCTGCGGCGCACCGCCAAGGCTCGATACGTCCGTATTCGAGTTGCACCAGACGGTCGCCTCCGAGGCTCAATGCCGCTGTACGCGCCACTTTTTCTTGCAAAGCAACTTGTTAAAAATTCCCGCGCCCAACTTCGAGAAATGATTCGCGAGCAACATGCCGATACGATATTCACGCCTGGTATGCGAATCGGCAAGAGTCACACACTTATCGTGCAGCCAACAACCCGAAAGTCTCTTCGTGTTACACGTCACGGCCAGCAAATACTTGTCGAGCTGCCCGCCGAAGCGTCACTTCAACACCCGGACGTCCACCGAAAAGTTCGCGATACCATGATTGAAGCCCTTCGGGTCGAAGCTAAGAGCTATCTACCAAAACGACTAGCCTACCTGGCAAATCAACACGGCTTCTCTTATAGCAGTGTTCGGTTCTCACATGCCAGTAGCCGATGGGGAAGTTGCAGTAGCAACGGAACAATCAGTCTTAATATCGCCCTGATGAAGCTCCCGTTTGAACTAATTGACTACGTCCTTATTCACGAACTGAGCCATACACAAGAGATGAATCACGGCGAAAGCTTCTGGGAACTAGTGGAAGCAGGGGATCCACATTACAAGCAGCATCGTGCAGAACTTAAAAAAGAAACGCCATCTATTTAAAAAGGTTACGTTTCACTATATAATAAGGCCAACTATGTTTGGGGGTGGGATGACAGTAAATCAGCAGACTGCGAGAATTATTCGCTTAGCTGGGCTATTGCTGCCATTTGTCTTGCTTATCTACGGAGTGCTCGTGCACACCGGAAGCGTCGATCAGACCAACTACACAGGGATGACGACCCTTGTCACTATACTGACTCCTTGGATTATCTTAGCCACTCTTCTTTATGTAAGCCCAGTCAAGAACCGTACCGACGCTCTCACGCGCATTATAAGCTATCACCTATTTGCAGGCCTCTATGTGTTGTTTGTGGCAGGATTTTCAGCACCATTCATTGCGGCGTGGGTACTCCTGTTTATGGTCTCCTACGCTTACTTCTCTCATAAAGGCCTGTCTGCAAGCATTGCGTTTCTAATAGCAGTTGCGCTACTCAACATAGCACTCCATACCGCCAATCCGGGTGCTCTCGTTAATACTCTTTTAGCCCTACTGGCAATCCTCTCAATCGGTCTTATTGCGATAGCCATTGGTCGATCACAAGAGATTGACGGTGCGGAGTTAAATCGCAGCAAAGCAGAAGAGAGTCTGCAGCGCGACCGTATTCTCACTATTGTTAACAACCTGGCAGACGCGGTTCTTAGTGTCGACAAAGACGGCGTGATTCGCGTATATAACTCGGCTAGTCTCAATCTACTCGACACAAACACCAGCCTTAACGGCCACCATATCAACGAAATCATCACCCTCTATGATACTGATGAAAAGCCTGTTGATCTATTCACAGAGCTGCGTAAGTCTCGTTCTGCGGTCGTACGTGACGACCTTTCGCTCCATATCGAAGAAGACAAGCTGCGTCTTGAGTTAACCTTTTCACCGATTCGCGGCAATTTCAGCAAGTCAAAGCGTAGCGCGGCGCATGACGGCTATATTATCATCTTACGGGACATCACCAAGGCTAAGAGTCTTGAAGAAGAACGGGACGAATTTATTAGTGTGGTTAGCCATGAATTGCGCACGCCAATCACGATTGCCGAGGGAACTATCAGTAACGTCCAGCTCATGATGGAACGCCCGGATATCGCCAAAAATATCCTCAAAGAGGGTATTACGACCGCTCATGAGCAAGTTATCTTCCTGTCGAAAATGGTAAATGATCTCTCGACACTGTCGCGCGCCGAGCGTGGCGTTGCGGACACTCCCGAGCTCATTGATGTGCGCTCACTGGTGAATGATCTCTACGGTGAGTACGCCTCTCATGCAGAGAAGAAAGGCCTCCACTTCAACCTTGATCTTGGCATGAGGCTTGGTCATGTATCGGCGAGCCGCCTATACCTCAAAGAGCTTCTTCAGAACTTCATTACAAACTCTATCAAGTACACCAAAGAGGGCAGCGTCACTTTGTCTGTCAGCAACAAAAACGGTATCGTTTCATTTAGTGTTAAAGATACAGGTATCGGCATTAGTAAGTCCGACCAAGCAAAAATCTTTAATAAGTTTTACCGCTCAGAAGATTATCGCACCCGCGAAACCGGCGGCACTGGGCTTGGACTTTATGTTGCAGTTAAGCTCGCTAAAAAGCTTGGCACTAAAATCGACCTTACTAGCCGACTCAATCACGGCTCTACATTCAGCTTCGCATTGCCAGAAGAAACTAAAGAATAATTCCTACTTATCTATAACAATATAGTCATCTTGCATCACTGGAGCAGTGACCAGGCGGCCCTTCCATGTAATGGTATTGGTCATATACCCAATGACGCTCGCGACTAAAAGATAGATTTCTTGCACAACCACAAATGGCCATACGATAGCCGCAACCCACGCACCGCCCAGTCTTACGCGGGCGCAGTATACGCCGTAAAGCAACGAGAAGCCAAGCGAAAGTGCCGCAAACCAAATACCGACCACCGTATCACGGTTAGCGAGCGCAAAAACCACACCTACTAGTGGCAAGTTCATAAATAATAGTAAGAAAATCGCGCCAAGTGCGTTTACTGGCGCGCTGCCAACCATAGGATAGAGTAACCGACGACTCGTCTCGAGCTGTGAACTCCACTTCTTCTCTTGATATACATTTAACTGCCGACTGCCAAGTAGGAAGTGGTAACGCTTTGTCCCCAGGCGCTCGGCGAGGCGTTGTTCCGGGCGAATATCACCCGCATACGTCGTAAAACCACCGCACTCATCTAGTAAGACATCGCGGTCAATCAACCATATGGCACTCGTCGTTGCCGGCGTCTGGCGACCAGAAAGAAGCACCTCCCATAAGTACCGTAGAGGTGTAAATAGTACACGAAGACTGAAGTGATCACGCTGCAACGGCAACACAGATACCATGTCGACAGCCTCAGCCGCACTATAGCCGACTAACTGGCTGATTGTTGTCGGACCAACCTTGGTGTCAACATCCAGAAAGACAACTTTTGATCCACTTGCTTCACGGGCCAAAATCGATAAAGCATGATTTTTACCAAGCCAACCATCAGGCAGGGGAACACCCGGCACAAAACGCACACCCGCATGCGCAAATGAGCGCACGAGCATCGAGGTATTGTCATCAGAGTTATCATCAAACACCACAATTTCGATCTTTGGATAATCGCTCGCCAGCACCCTCTCAAGACATTCGGCAAGCGCATGTGTTTCATTGCGCGCAGGTATACACACCGAGACACTTGGAATGTCTCCTGCCAAGGCAGACGTTTTTTTAATGGTGAAGCGGCGCAGCGCAATACTGAGGCGTACAGCCATAAAAGCCAGCAGTACTGTCAATACACTTCCGATACCGATAGTTAGGATAGGCTCAAGCACAATACCCGTATGATATCATCCTTGACGAAATAGGGGTAGCTAGCTACAATATTACTTGACAGTCTGCACATGCAGACTTTTTAATTTGGAGAGTTATTTTGGCAACCAAAAAAGCATCGTCAACAAAAAAGGCTCCAGAGGCCAAGACTCGGGTGACTCGCATTAGTGCCACCGAAACCCCAACACCAAAAGCAGCACCTTCAAAGAAGCAATCAGCAGTCAGCGTTGACACAGCGCCAAAGAAGAACCGTAGTATACGCGGTGCCGCTAAGCCATTTGTATCTCTCGGCGGCTACTTTAAAGGCGCGTGGCAAGAACTACGCGAAGTACGTTGGCCAGATCGCCGTGCTACATGGAGTATGACCGGTGCACTACTCGGCTTTACCGCGTTTTTCGTCGCCCTCATCCTGCTACTTGATGCGCTATTTAAATATATTTTTGAACTGATTTTACAATAAGGAGATCTATGAGTAAGAATCGTTATGACAGTACCCGCCAATGGTACGCCATCCACACCTACAGCGGCTATGAAGAAAAAGTAGCTGATAGCATCCGCCAGCGCATTAACGCTGTCGACATGGCCGACAAGATTTTTGACGTCATGGTACCAAAAGAAAAGCAAATTCAGATCAAGAATGGTAAGCGCAAGGTTGTCGAAAGCAAGATCTTCCAAGGTTACGCCCTCGTAGAGATGAAGCTGACCGATGAAACTTGGTACATTGTTCGCAACACACCTGGCGTGACCGGTTTTGTTGGTAGTGGCACCGAGCCAACTCCAGTATCTGAAAGTGAGATCAGCAAGATCAAGAAGCGCATGGGCGTCGAAGATCCAAAGCACAACATCGACTTCTCAGAAGGTGAAGTTGTCTCAATTACTGACGGTCCTTTCAAGGGCTTCGATGGCGCCATCTCTGAAATCGACACCCAAAAGGGTAAGATCAAGGTTATGGTCAGTATGTTCGGCCGCGACACACCGGTTGAGCTCGACGCACTCCAAGTCAAGAAAGTCTAACAACTCAAACACCTCCTCCGGGAGGTGTTTTTTTAAGGAAAAATACAGCCATGCCTGGCTTTGAATATACACCCGAAGAACAACTAACGGCTGCTGCTCCACAGCCGGAAAGTAACACGCATCAAATCCCACTATACGTAGTGGCCTTTAAGGAATCTTTAACAAAAGACCCTTCGATCATCACGCGCCCAGATATGCGACTCCTCCTAGGTAGGCGCGTGGCAACCCGATCAATCGAATCCGACGCCAATGAAATTGCTCGCCAACACCAGATCATTTCGTCAGGTCATGCGCGGCTCATGGTACCCTTTAATAACGAAGAGCCTTATACACAAGGCTACAGCGTTCGACGTGCCAATCACACACCCCTCCCGAATATCGCCGATTTCACTCGAACAGACTACGAAGCAGAGCACGGCCTCTCGCTGGAGCTGCACAACTATTCGAGTCTTGTCGAACGGCTTGAACAAATCCCAGATCGTCAGCTTGAGGCTGCCTACCTTCGAAAATTTGGCGACTTCATCCTTACGCACCGCGGTTAGCACCTTGCTTTTTCCTCTGTTTTCGGCTACAATATGACAGTTACGCACTAAATATAGCTTCAATAATATTTAGTACAAGAAGGAAAAATTATGGCAAAGAAAGTTATCGGCAACCTCAAGCTCCGTATTCCAGCTGGCCGCGCGACCGCAGGTCCTCCAGTTGGTTCAACACTTGGTCAATGGGGCCTCAACATGATGGATTTCATCAATCCATTTAACGACGCAACTAAAGACCTTATGGGCAAGGACGTTATCGTTCACCTCCAGGTTTTTGAAGACCGTACATTCACATGGAAGTCACTTGGTCAGCCAGTTGACGACATGATTCGTGAGCGCGCTGGCATCCAAAAGGGAAGCGCTAAGCCTCACACCGACAAGGTTGGCAAAATCACTCGCGCTCAGCTCGAGGAAATCGCTGAAATCAAGAAAGACCAGCTTAATGCTATCGATCTTGAAGGCCGCGTCAAGGTTATCGCTGGTTCAGCACGCTCAATGGGCGTCGAAATCGCCGAATAATCTATCGACCAATAAAAATACCGTCGCAATCGCGGCGGTATTTTTTGTTCTTGATTCATGGAGTTTACCTACTCGCTTGCACCATACTCCGTCGAGGCTGCACAAGCCATACACCAGAAATGTAGGTGGCTACTACGAGGCTTAGCGTCGCCCACTGCGTAATAGCCTCGATGGCACCCTGCTGCTCAATTGAGCTGTTACTTGCTGCAATCACACCTTGTGAAATCGCCATTGAACCAAATACCGCGATAACGCCCACCATACCGACCAGGCTAGCCACGAGAATCACCCGAAACAGCCGCTGCAAACGGGCTAATCCGGTCATCGCACGGTACGCAACCATAACCGCTAATAAGGGAAACCCGATCACACTCACAAGCGACAGCAAATCACTCGGCTGTCCATCGACAAATATAGGCATAGCGAGGTTGCCTACAAAAAGCAGCACTACTACAATCGAAAGCGCCACAAAGAACTTTGTGCGCTGAAGCCACCATTTGCGCCAGACGGCCACCACAAGAAGCCCGCCAAGCGACGCAACAATACCAATCAGCGACGGAACCGCCATGACGAGAGGTGAAAATAAATTAAATACACCCGCCATCTGAAGCCCGAAACCAGACACGAAAGTAAGTAGCAGGCTAGCGATCATGACGACCGAGCCCGCCGTTAGGCGGTGCCATACCGCTCCACGCGGCACCATTACGATGCCAGCGACAAAAGGTATAACGGCCGCCGCGACCGTTGCCAGCATAATCACTAAATCGGTCCCGAACATCCCATCATGCCCCATTCGCATATAAAAGGCCTGTTGGATACTGAGCATAACAATCAACAGAGCGATAAAGCCAAGTGAAACAAGGCTGAATAACATTTGAAAACGTAACGGCAGTTGAGCAAGAGATAGCGAGGTGTGCATATTTCGATCTTATCACGCCGAGTTCCCCGTAAGCCATAACCGTACCGATCAGCGACTAGTTGTAAAAAATGCTTACGTCGTTGACGCTTCAACTAAACAACGCGCTATACTAAGAGTGGTCATGTGAGTACTGGGAGACCTTTCAACCCGCAGACCTTCATACACAATAGTCGACATACACACCGGCAACGCGCAAGGCGTCCCTGTCGCAACTACATATTCAATCGCTACTTCAGGTGATACAGCAGGCCCTTAGGCGGTAGGCGTCTGTCTCCTCGTAGCTTACTCATAAATCCGCAACTGACGCGACTTTCTTGTTGTCAGTTTTTTGTTTACCTAAAAACAACTACTTATATCTCTAGGAGTATGAATATGAACCAATCAACTACTATCAACCATCCAGTCGCCGTAACCGCAATGGGCTTCGGTCGCGATATGCGAGCCTACCCACGCCGCATGGAGTATCAAGGGGCAACCTACGACTTCATCGACGCCGGGCTGCGTCTTGTCGTAAAGAGCGGGGAAAAGATTGCCGAGATCCTCACACTGAGCGATGGCGCCAATCAGTTCCGCCTCAAGAGCGACAACCACGGCGGCAGCTGGACACTGCTTAGCATCAGCTAACAGGAGAGTAGAAGCGAGAGGGGAGCTGAGGCTCCTCTTTTGTTTGCCTCGGCTACCTCTGGTAATTTTGATAAATTTATGTTACAATAAAAGGACAGTAAATCAATGTTGGGAGGCCGTAAAACGCCGCTATTACCACAGAAAGGATAGTTGTTATGGCAAAGAAAGCCGAACTACTTGAAAAGGCCGCTGAGCTTAAGCTCGAGGTCACCGAAAAGAACACGATTGCAGAGATCGAAGCTGCGATCCTCGCAGTTGAAAATGCACCAAGCGACATGGAAGTTACTGCTGTCGTTATTGAAACAACCGACGAGCCAAAGGCGGCAAAGGCCGGCAAGCGTAGCGAGAAGTCCCTTGCTGAAGCTGAAGCTAAGGCAGAGAAGGAAGCTCGCAAGGAAGCTGGCGACACTACTCCTCAGTCTGAAGAAGCCGAAGCTCGCTCAACTAAGGGCCCTAAGCCAGTTGTTCGTCCATTGATCGAACGCCGTGGCAAGAACTACCGCAAGCTTGCTGAGCAGGTTGAAGCAGGCAAGACTTACACTCTCGCAGAAGCTCTTGAGCTCGCTACCAAGACTAGCCCAAGCAAGTTTGACGCTAGCGTTGAAGTACACGTACGCCTCGGTGTTGACCCACGTCAGGCCGACCAGAACATCCGTACAACCGTATCACTTCCAAACGGTACTGGTAAGACTGTTCGCGTTGCTGTTTTCGCTCCAGAAGCTGAGCTTGCTGCCGCTAAGGCCGCTGGCGCTGATATCGCTGGTGACGAAGAATTCCTAAAGCAGCTCGACAAAGAAGAGCTTAACTTCGACATCCTCGTTGCAACTCCACAGTACATGCCAAAGCTTGGTAAGTACGCTCGTCTGCTTGGTCCACGTGGCCTCATGCCAAACCCTAAGAGCGGTACTGTTGCAACTGACGTTGCGAAGGCCGTTACTGAAGCTAAAGCTGGTAAGGTTGAGTACCGTGTCGACAAGCAAGCTATCGTTCACCTTAGCATCGGTAAGGTAAGCTTCGGCGCCGCTAAGCTTGAAGAGAACGCACGTGCATTCTTTGACAGCCTTCAGGCACAGAAGCCAGGCAGCCTTAAGGGCGGCTACGTTAAGACTACTGCTATCAGCACCACTATGGGTCCTGGCATCAAGGTTGAGAACGTCGTTAGCTAATCTAAGCTACACAATAAAAATCGCCTCATTATGAGGCGATTTTTTGTTTGATAGCGTTGTCGGGCAGAGGCTTACGGCGAGTAGCCAGCGAGACTACCGCACCACCAATTAACCTTACAAGCCCGTCAGTAATAGGCTGCAATTCATCACGAAGCGTATGCCGCTCCTCGATAGACGGCTCCTCGTCCGGTTCAAAATAATCTATATCATACTCAGCCGGTATCTGCGGCTGCTCCTGCTTGTGAGAGCCCGGCACACTCTCGACCGACTGCACCTCTTTGGCAGGAATATAAAAGTATGCAGCATCCTCAACGGCACGATCAAGCACTTCCGATGACGGCTTAATGAGCGTATACATTAGCTCAAGCTCATGTGTCGAAAGTGGCTGTCCATCTATCGTAATTACCGTTCCGTTGTGCACACTCAACTGGCGGCGCAACCCAAGCATATCCTCCTCGGTAGCCTCCAGGAGATCAGAAGAAATGTAGTCGAGAATGGTACGCCGAGTACGATCATAATCATTTTCATTGCTA
>CAMPGV010000024.1 GCA_946885745.1 uncultured Candidatus Saccharibacteria bacterium
GGCATCGTCGGCCTTCCAAACGTCGGCAAATCAACCCTATTTAACGCCCTCACGAATAATGACATTTTGGCGGCGAATTACCCTTTTGCAACTATCGAACCGAACACAGGAATTGTTCCCGTCCCCGATAGTCGCCTGCAAAAACTGGCCGACCTTTACGGTTCGACTAAGGTTCTGCCTGCGACTGTGACGTTCGTCGACATCGCCGGTCTCGTGGCCGGTGCCAGCCAAGGCGAAGGGCTTGGTAACAAGTTCCTGGCAAACATCCGTCAGTGTGACGCGATTGTGCATATTGTGCGCGCGTTTGAGAACACCGATATTGTTCACGTGGCTGACCGTATCAATCCGCAAGACGATATCGATATCATCAACACCGAGCTGATCCTAGCCGACCTCCAGACGATTGACACTCGCCTACCAAAAGTCGCCAAAGAAGCTAAGGCCAAGCCCGCTCTGCGCGATGTTGCGAGCTACCTTGAGTCACTCAAGCGCCACCTTGAAGCCGGCACCCCACTTTCTGCACTGCCGTCACTCGACGAAGAAAAGATTGCCGACCTTCACCTGCTTACTGCCAAGCCAGTCATCTACGCCTTTAACGTTGACGAAGCGGGCCTTACTGATGAGACGAAGCAGGCTGAACTCTCAGCTCTCGTTGCACCTTCCCGAGCAATTTTTGTGTGCGCCAAATTAGAAGAAGAGATCAAAGGCCTTGATGAGTCAGATGCAAAAGAATTACTCGAAAGCTACGGCGTCGAGGAAACTGGCCTTCACCAGATGATTCACGCCGCTTACGATACGCTTGGTCTTCAGAGCTACCTGACTGCCGGACCAAAAGAAGTTCGCGCCTGGACAATCAAGCAGGGCTCTACCGCTCCTCAGGCCGCCGGAGTGATTCACTCCGACTTTGAGCGCGGCTTTATTGCTGCTCAAGTCGTCGACTTCGATGATTTGATTGCCGCCGGCTCAGAGACCGCCGCCAAGAGTGCCGGCAAGATGCGCACCGAGGGCAAAGAGTACGTCATGCAGCCCGGTGACGTCGTCGAATTCCGCTTCAACGTCTAGACATGAAAAGTGGGCGGCCGCAACAAGGGATTCCCCTGCCGCAGCCGCCCGTTACTTTCAAGTTCCACACCCATTCCGTCGAAACTCGACCAAGGTAATCTTACCTTCGGGATCCTTGAGGTTGCACGTAAAGACAACCAGCCGGCACCCGTCGTTAGCAAAGGAAAAGTCCTTGGCCTTATCGACGACTTTTCGACTAACTAGTGTGTAGTCAACTGTCCGGCCCATGGCGTCAACCACAGAAGCCGGCTGCTCAAGCGCCCACCCTTCATAGCTTAGCTTGATGAACGGGAAGGTCACTTCATTGCACACCCGCTTGTCCTGGGACGTGCAGGTGTGAGCCGCTAACATAGCCGGGCGAACAGCGTCACCGCCGCCCTTGCTCTGACCGGAGCCATCGAGAAAGTGCGCCACTGGGTCAAACCCATTGGCATCAAGCGGCGGATCAACCACCTGCCCTTTCTGCCACTTCGCCGGAACAACCTCAACTGATAAACCAGCCGCCGGCCAATGAAACTTGGCGATTGGCAGTACCGGCTCAGTGTTGGCAGCCGGAACCGGAATAGGCTCCGCACTAGGCGGCACCTGCATTGGCGCAGCTGATGCTTCAACAGCCGGCACCTCGCTAACTGGCGCTTCGCTTGGCGTCTCCGTAGCCGGATTCACCGATGGCGATGCAGTCACCACAGGAACTGGTGTTTCCGTTTGCTCAGCAGCGAGCTCCTGAGCGGCATTCACCTGCTTTTCGGTGGCCGAGTGACGGTTCTGCCCATAGACAAAAGCCGCGCAGGCCAGCACAACTCCAACAATAATCAGCACCACGGTATATGATGAGCGCTTACCCGCACGATGACGAGACATTTGATACAACTCCTCAGTAGTAGAACGTGAAAGAACGGCACGAACTAGCATAGCCGTTCACATACCTAGGCATATTTTATCATAAATGCTTTGATTTGTCTACTTGTTGAGCGGAGTCAAGAGATAGAAGCGCTCTTGATTGCCTTTGGCGCCAGCAACGTCACTATCGCGCTTATCGCGCACGACAAAGTACTGCTTCGCCCAAGTTTCAAACTCTTTGAGAATCTGTCGGCGGACCGCTTCGTTTTTGATAATTCCCTTGTTCGTCTGGTTGCGACCCGCCTCAAACTGCGGCTTTAACATGGCAGCGATCTGAGTATTAGGCGCGCTCAACTGCTTGGCGATATACGGCAAAATCTCGCGGAGACTAATAAACGACACGTCGATCACAATGATATCCGGCATATCTCCTTCAATAATAAAGTCACGAATGTCTGTTTTTTCATGCAGCTCAATCCGCTCATTACCACGCAGGCTGAGGTGTAGCTGATCGGTACCGACATCAACGGCGTACACTTTTTTTGCACCATTCCGGAGGGAGTAGTCAGTAAACCCACCAGTGCTACTGCCGACATCGAGGACAACGGCATCTTTAAAGTTTAGGTTCAAAACCTTAGCCACACTGGCAAGCTTCAATCCGGCTCGGCTGACATACTGCTCTTCGGCTACCAGCTTCACATCAGCGCTCGCGCGCACAAAATAGCCAGGCTTTGTCAGCGTTTTGCCATCTACCGTCACCTTGCCAAGGCGAATCCAGTTTTCAGCCTGTGAGCGACTCGACGTCAGACCGCGAGCCACAAGGGCGTGATCGAGTCGCTGCTTTTCCATATTACTTCTTGCGTTCGCGGTATTCGTTAGTCGAGGTGTCAACAGAGATGATATCACCTACCTTGATAAAGGCCGGCACCTTTACGGTGATGCCAGTTTCAAGAGTTGCGTCTTTCAAAACGCTACTCGTCGTATCACCCTTTACGACGTCTTCCGCGTAGGTCACTTCGAGGTAAACGTTCTTGGCGAGCTCAATATTAATAACGCGATCACCGAAGAACTGCAGCGTTAAGTTGTCACCTTCTTTGAGGTATCCCGCAGCTGAATCAACAATTTCCGCCGTAAGCTGGAACTGCTCGAATGTCTCTGGATCCATAAAGTGAAAATCAGTGCCATCATTGTAAAGGTACTGAACAGTTTTATTGCTCACCTCGGCAGTTTCGATTTTATCCTGACCCTTGAATGTCTTTGGAATCACACTACCGTCGATAAGGTTCTTGAGCTTTACGTTAACAATACTACCACCGCGACCCATCACCTTTTGGCCGTATTCGATCACGCGGTAGGGCTTGCCGTCGATCTGGCAGACGGTGCCCTTCTTTAAATCAGTTGGTTGGTACATGTAATTCTCCGTTTGTCTTTAGCTTTAGAAATGCTTGGTGGCGCACATCAAATTGTGATATGCGCCACAGAGTTCTCTAACAATGCGTGTGATTAGTTAGAAGTCACGAATGGCAGAAGAGCCAAGTGACGTGCACGCTTGATAGCAGTAGCGAGTTGGCGCTGCTGCTTAGTGCTGAGGCCGGTCTTTGAGATTGGCTCAATCTGACCGTACACGTTGATGAAGCGCTGTAGCGTCTTAACGTCGGTGTAGTCGAAGTAGACTGGCGCGTCTTTCTTGAATCGTTTCATTTATATATCTCCTAGAATGGAATTTCACTTAAATCAATAGGCTTGTCGTCGATGTCTTCAATAACAACATCGTCAGACTTCTTGTTGCTGCCACTAGCAGCAGGGGTGTAGCTTGAGCCACCGCCGTCGCCGTTTGGACCATCAAGGAAGGTAACGTCAGTTGCGACTACTTCAATACGAGTGCGCTTCTTACCGGTTTCCTTGTCGTCCCAGCTATCCTGACGCAGGCGACCCTGCACGAGGCAGCGACGACCCTTTGACAGGTACTGGCTAACGAGCTCACCGAGCTTTTCCCATGCGGTAACATCGAAAAAGTCAGCTGCGTCTTCTTGGCCACCGCGATCAACCGCGATGCTAAAGCTGGTAATATTTTTACCGGTTGAAGTGGTGCGCACTTCTGGGTCGCGGGTAAGGCGTCCCATCAAAATCACTTGGTTGATACTCTTGGCCATGTCCCCTACTCCTCTTCAGTTGTTTCGCTAGCGTTTGCTTTCGCTTCTGCGAGTGCCTTGCGACCCTTTTCGTCAACAGTAACGAGCAGGTAACGGAGCACTTCGTCAGTGATGTTCAGCGTGTTGCTGATCTTCAATGGCGCTTCAGCTGGGAGCTTAACGTTCATGAAGACGTAGACGGCGAAGTCTTCGCGCTTGATGCGGTAAGCGAGCTTCTTCTTGCCCCAGTTGTCTTCGCTGACGATTTCACCACCGGCGCTCGTGATGATATCTCGCACCTTCTTAAGAGGTGTATCGATATCCACTTCGAGGTCAGGGTGAATCAGAACGGTCAGTTCGTATTCTTTCATAGAGTTCCTCCTCTGGAATCCTTATGGATGCTTATATCTGGTATAAGCCGAGTTAATAACTTAATAATTATAACAGTAATTATGGGAAAAAGCCAGTCTAGCGACCGCTAGACTTCAACACCAAGGCGCACCCAGCATGACGTCCGACCCGAGCCTGACGACGTATAGCCAGTCGTTGATGATACAGGGGTGGTTAAGTTGTTGTTTTGCACATTTTCCACGCCACACGGTTGGTTATCCCCTTGCAGCCAGTACTCAATACGAATCGGCGCCAGCGTACCGTTAAACGTCATACCTGCCTCGTAAATGTACTGGATGCCGTAGGCATTATTCACCGTGGTTGTCGGGGATGTTGGCGGCGTGCCGATCTTGCGTAGTTCATCCATGAGTGCTGTATTGTCTGCTGTCTGAGCAGTACCCACGCTGTTTGTGCACTGGTTGTCCACAGTGGCGCAGCGGGTTGCCGTGCCTGGCAGTACACTGTATGTTGCCGTATAGCCCTTAACAAGACGTATCACACCCTTTACAGCACTGATCTTTGCCGTGTTGTTCGCCCGCTGCTGTATACCATTAAAAGCCACAATCGTAATGGCTGCTAAGATAGCAATAACAACGATCACAATTAGGAGCTCTACGATCGTAAAGCCACCCTTGCCGCGCTTCCTAGTGGCTAGCATGCCTGCATGCTCCACCAGCCGATACCCGCATTTGCAGCGCCGCGGTGGCAAGGAGTCCGTGCTTCATATGAAATGCGAATTCCGTAAGCACCACTCGCCGCAGATCCGCGCACATACTGGTAATTGGTCAGGCCTGGATTCGGATCATTCGGAATTGATGCGATATACGTCGGAACTAACGCCGTTGATAGCGTCGAAAGATTATATCCAATATTATCCGTCCCTACAGATGGAAAAGATCCATTATCGGCTCGGTACAACTCAAGTGCCTTTTGAATAGCTGCGATATCAGAGGTTCGGGTCGAATCACGCGCGCGCTGCTGTATGCCATTGAAGGCAATAATTGTAATAGCCGCTAAGATAGCGATGACGACAATGACGATCAGCAACTCTACGATCGTGAAGCCGTCGTGGCGACTATGTCGTGTGTTAGCCATTCGTCCATGCCCTCCATGAACCACCATAACCCGAGCCACCTGATATGACGATCGATCCTGGCAGCGTTGTTTCACACATAGGGCCGTAATTGTTTGTACCTGTCCAGGCTGTTGCACCGGTATACTCACGGACACCACCCCCACTCGTGATATACAATTTTTTTCCTGAGGTCGATAAGGCAGCAATTGTAAACTGCTGACCATCTGCCGATGTACACGGCACTAGATTAAAAGGCGATGTTGCATCCTGTAGGTATGCTGATTTATTAATATTCACCGTTAATGAGTCGAGATCGGTAGTCGTCATAGGATACATGCCCTTATCCGCATAAAAGAATCCAAACTGTTTGGCCAACTGCGTCAAGTCACTCTGTATCGATGAGTCCTTTGCCCGGTTCTGGATACCGTTGAATGCCACGGTAGTAATCGCAGCGAGAATCGCAATGACAACGATCACGATCAGTAGTTCGACGATCGTGAAACCCTTGGTAGTGTGACTAGCCATTAGTTTGTGTACGCTCCCGTCACCCACGCACCCTCTATTGCCCAGTTTCGGCCGGGGCAGCTAAAACCAGGACTATCCGGCGCGCTTTGCCCAGAAGGAACCGAATCCATGCGAGTCACTCCCAAGATATAGAAGTTGCCACGACTCGCGTCACATCCACCGTTACCAGCCGCATAGCGATGGTAAAAATAAACGTTGTTCGTAGAATTCCACTGCGGCGCCAGACTGCTTGTACTGACAACCGTTCCGAAGTTCTTTGGATCAACCGGCACCTTCGATACCGTATTTCCCGACACCAGTGCCGACAGGAAATTAGTAGCGTTCGTACCATCATGCGACACCTCCCAACCAGAGGCGTTAGCCGTTCCCACGGCGGCAGGATAACTACCGTTTGCCGTTTTATACAGCTCGAGCGCTTTTACGATACTCTTAAGATCCTGCACACGCTGCGAGTCACGCGCTCGCCCTTGTATGCCATTGAAGGCAACTATCGTAATAGCAGCTAAGATAGCAATCACAACAATAACGATCAACAGTTCGACGATCGTGAAACCTGTTTGCTTATTTTCTCTTGTAGTATTCATTGTCAATTAACACCCTGGCGTAATGTATGGAACATACGTTAAATTATCGAGAGCCCATGTACCAGTCAACGGGCGCTTAAATACCCCTACATAATCCTTGCCTGCGCCGCAGGGTACCGATGCACCTTCTTTCTCGTTTTCATCAAGTACATACGGACGTCCCCATGGGTCTACCAGACCAGTGACATCCATATTTGCAGCATTTGAAATAGCCTGCATTGAAGCGCGGTAACTTATCCAGCAGCTATCGGTTGCCTTGTCTAGCGTCGCCAGATCAGTACCGGCAGCCTTCGACATACAGTTCCCCGCAGTGCCGGTAGAATTTGTGACAAAGCGCAGCGCCTGCTCTCCAGAGCTAATGCGTGCAGCTTGAATGGCCCTAGTGAGCATCGAAAGGTCGGAGCTAATCTTAGCCGAGCGACTCCTCTCCTGGACACCGTTGAATGCCACGATCGTGATAGCTGCCAAGATGGCAATCACCACAATCACAATGAGCAGTTCGACGATCGTAAAGCCGGTTGCTGTCTTTGTTTTTCCCACCATTTGTATTGCCAGTATACTATACGTGAACTAGATCTGTCAGTAGCGCTTACGCTTCACTGCCAAGGTCTTCGAGGCTCTTGATCAAGACTTCGCGCGGACGGGCGCCATCGGCTGGGCCAATTACCCCCTGCTCTTCCATCTCTTCGATGATACGAGCCGCGCGGGCGTAACCAACGCGCAAACGACGCTGCAGAAGACTGGTACTTGCCTTACGGCTTTCAATCACGACGCGAAGGGCGTCATTGTACATGTCGTCACCAGAACCGGCATCAAAGTCCATCACCACGCCACCCTTGCCGTTAATCTGAACCGGCTGTGACACAATCTCTTCGTTATACTGCGGTGCTGACTGCATACGCAGATGATCGGTGATCTTGAGGACCTCTTCGTCCATAACCCAGGCACCCTGTATACGCTTCGGCTTACTCATGCTTGGTGTCAGCATTAGCATGTCACCCTGCCCGAGGAGCTTCTCGGCACCAATCTGGTCGAGAATAGTACGGGAGTCAATCTGCGAGGCTACCGTAAAGGCAATACGTGCCGGGACGTTAGCCTTAATAAGACCAGTAATGACGTCGACACTTGGACGCTGCGTCGCCAGTACCAGGTGAATACCAACGGCACGTGCCTTCTGAGCCAAGCGGACAATCAGGGCCTCAACGTCACGAGCGGCGACCATCATGAGGTCGGCGAGCTCGTCGATGACAATCACAATATACGGCATAGCACCGTCTTCATGCTGCTGGGTGCGACCTTCTTCGTCTTCGACGGCAATCTTTTTACCGCCCTTTTGCAGACGTTGGTTGTAGCTTTTAATATCGCGGAGCTTCTCGTCAGCGAGTAGCTTGTAGCGGCGCTCCATTTCATTGACGGCCCACTTCAGGGCGCTGATGGTCTTTTCTGGTTCGGTAATAACGGGGGTTAAGAGGTGTGGAATATCTTCGTATGGAGCCATTTCCACCTGCTTTGGGTCGACCAAAATCAGCTTCATTTCACTCGGGCTATTGCGATACAGCAGGCTCGTGAGGAGCGTATTGATCATAACCGACTTACCTGACCCAGTTTGACCGGCGATCAATAGATGGGGCATCTTGTTGAGCTCACCGACGACAGCCTCACCAGAAATATCTTTACCAATTGCAAAGCTCAGCGGCTCGCGACCAGACTTCCACTGCTTGCTTGCCAGCACACCATAGAGACGTACATCAGCCGCCTTACGGTTTGGCACCTCGATACCAACAGCACGCTGACCAGGAATCGGCGCTTCGATACGAAGGCTCTGGGCGGCCAGGTTTAGTGCGATGTTAGTCTCGAGCGCAGTAATACGAGTTAGCTTCACGCCACTTGGCGGTTTCAAGGTATACTGAGTCACCTTCGGGCCAATGTTTGCCCCTTCCATTTCAACATCAATGTTAAATTCTCGAAGTGTATCGCGAATGGTTGCGGCGTTTTGCTGGACATCACCAGCATCGGCTGGCGACTGCTTCTTCTCAAGCAAATCCAGACTCGGCGCCTGCCAGTTTGGATCATTGACCGACACTAACGCAGCCTGCTCCTCAGCAGCCTTGTCTGGCTTGACGCTTCCACGCAAACTAGAAAGAGGAGCTGACTTCTTCTCTTTCTTATCCTCATTAACATCAAGCATCGGCACGCCGGCATTTAGCTTCAGATCACTAATTGGCGCACTTTTTGGTGCAGCCGCTTCACTCGCACGGCGCATCACCTTGACATTATCTTCTTGCTCAATACGATCGGTGCGAGACATTTCCCACAGCTTGCTGATAACAGTAATCGGTGAGATACGCAGTACAAAAAGTGCCGTGATGATAATAAATAGCACGTATATAAAGGCCGCCACTCCGCCCTCAACGAGCGAAAGCATAGCGCCATTTGCCATGTCACCGACAAAGCCGCCGGTTGCGTTGCCTTCAGCATCTTTCGCAAGGCCAAACAGGCCAGCCAGCCAAACAATCAGGAGCGTTGTCGCAAACTTGACGACAAATGGCAGCCGATTATTGTCGGCGCGAAAGATCTCGACGCCAATATAGACAAAGAGGAGCGGAATTGCATAGACTGCATACCCAATCGTATTCATGGCCGCGTCATGGAACCAGTTGAGTACCGGCCCACCTGCCCCAAACCATGCGACTACTAATAGAATCGAAATAGCGATCAGCGTGACCGCCCAGACCTGCGACCAAAAGCCGCTCGGCAGGCTGTGCTGCGGTGCTGCTGGTGCTTTTGATTTACCCCGAGATGATTTTTTCTTTTTTGCCATAACTTGTTTTATTATATTCGGTTTACTATCAGATTGATACGATATATTATAGCAAAAATTACAATAAAATGCAAGACCCTTACGGTTTAATTACCTCTAGAGATATTGACTATACTAATATTTTATATTATGATATATGCACCCTTGTATCTACACGGGAAGCACCGTCCCATCTCACGAAGGATATACTCTATGAATTCCTCCATGTCAGGCCCCGAGTGGGCTGTTGTCATTGGCATCTTCGCCTTCTGTGTCGCTGTTAGCGTCCTCTTGGTTCGCATGACCAAGAAGCCCGGCAAACACGCCGCAGACCCTCGAGCACAGCGCAACCTTGCCGCCAGCGTACAGCGCGACAAGGCATGGAAGCCGCGGCCGAATCAAGCCAACAACCCATGGCGCTCACAGCCTCAGACAGCAACCCGCAAACTAGACCCTAGCCTGGGGCCGGTCGGTATCGCCGTCGGCACCCAGGGGGACACCCCTAGCAACGATAGCTGCGCAGGGGGCACTGAGTAATCTTGTCGGCGCTCCAGTAGGAATCAAGGGAGCCGGATGTAGTCACAACTCATCCGGCAGTTCCCAAAGCACAGCAAGTTTGGTGTGTTTCGGAAATTAAAAAATACCGCTCCATGCAGAGCGGTATTTTCTTTGCCCTTAATTAGTATGGGCGCTGGTCAACTGCCTGGCGTGACTTGGTGTCATTCGCCTCAGTGTCTGGCACCTGACGAGCTGGGAAGTTGCGTGGTGCGGGCTTCTTGAATTCACCCTGCTGCTTACCTTCCTGCTGTGGACGGCCTTCGCCACCCTGCTGGCGCTGTGGCTTGCTGCCACCGCCACCGATTTCGTTGATCACTGGGATCACGATTGGAGTACGGCGCGTCTGGTCGTAAAGAATGTGAGTGATTTCATCCTTGAGCTCTTTCTTGATCTGATCAAGATCGATCTTCTTGCCGCTAAAGCTGCGCGCAACCTTCTGCTTGAGGTACTGACGGATCATACCCATCAACTCTTCGCTGTCGCGGAGGTAGATGAAGCCACGGCTAATGATGTCCGGGCTGGTCATGAGGCGACCGCTGCCGCGCTGGACAGTCAGTACAACCACAAACATACCTTCGTTGGCCATGTGGATACGATCCTTGAGAACAACTTCAGAAACCACTGCACCGCTGTCGTCGTACATAATACCGCCAACTGGGATGCGACCGGCTTTCTTAGCGCCTTCGTGATCGATTTCAATCACGTCACCACTGTCGCAGACAAAGATATTGTCGCGCTTGATGCCGCACTCTTTTTCCGCAAGCTCGGCGTTGTGGACAAGCATGTGGAATTCACCGTGGATTGGCAGGTAATATGTTGGGTTAAGGGCGTTGATAAGCTTCACATGATCTTCATAGTACCCGTGACCAGAAAGGTGGAGTGGACCGATACCGGTGAGGTGGGTCTTACCGTTCTGGATAACATCGCTACCTTCACGCATCAAACCGTCTACCGTACGGACAACGTACTTCTCATTACCCGGAATTGGGTTCGAGCTAAAGACAATAACATCTGAGTTCTTGATCTTGATAAATTTGTGCGCACCACTCGCCATACGGTTAAGTACGGCGTTGAACTCACCCTGTGAACCGGTACAAACGATAGTTACCTTACCGTCTGGCAACTTCACAACATCTTCCATCTTCACGACAACGTCTTTTGGAATCTTGATCACGCCAGCGCGGAGGGCCACTTCGAGGTTTTGGATCATTGAGTAACCGGCGAAGGCAACCTTACGGTCATGCTTCTTGGCTTCTTCGAGGATCACCTGCATACGGTGGATCTGTGATGAGAAACAGCTCAACACAAGGCGTGAGTTCTGGTACTTATCCATCACCTGACCGATACTCTGCTGAATATCAAACTCACCGTGTGTGTGCGTACCATCGCTTTCACAGTTGGTTGATTCGTTCATGAGCATCAAGATACCTTCAGTTGAAGCGATTTCCGTTAGACGTTCGAGGTCGAACTTCTTACCGTCCACTGGGTCGTCTTCGAAACGCCAGTCACCAGTATCAACAAGGACACCAAGCGGCGTACGGATAACAACTGCCGTCGCATCTGGAATCGAGTGGTTTACACGGACAAGCTCAATACTAAAGCTGTCGCCGAGCTGTACGCGCTCATGGGCTTCAGGATCCATGACGTTGTATTCAGGATCAAAGCCGCTAGTTGCCTCTTCCATCGTGCGCTGAATCATACCAATCGTAAACTTCGAACCATAGACTGGTGCCGGAATCTTATGGATTGTGTGACGGAATGCGCCGATATGGTCAAGGTGACCGTGCGTAAAGACGTGGCCACGGATCTTGTGTTTGTTCTCTTCAAGATACGTAATGTCAGGGGTGATGTAGTTGATGCCTGGGTAGTCAGCACCTGGGAACAAGAATCCACAGTCGATTACGATGATATCGTTGTCGTACTCAATCGCCATCATGTTCTTACCAATACCCATTTCACCGAGACCGCCGATTGGCATGACACGAAGGGTTGGGCGTGGTGCACGTGACTTCTTTGGCTGATCGGCGAGGCTAAACTGGCGGCCGCCATAACCGTTGAAGAGTGACTTATTGACCGGCACATTGATCATGTGCTGAGAAGCGCGGGCGTTCACATTTTCACTGACGCGGCGCTGTGCGCGGAACACTTCACCCTTACGAGTGGTCGTACTGTTGAGTACGGTGTTGTTTGATTTTTGACGCTGCTGTTGACCCTGAGGTCGCTTACCCTGGTCATCTGGGGTAGCATTAACAAGTCTTCGTTGACCCATATAGTTTATTTCTCCTTTTGTTTATTGAAATAAATGATATTGCAAAATTTAAATACGAGAGTGGGGATGGTGGCAGCCGTAATTGGATTTCCCCTCTGTAAGTACTCCTACTATAGCAAACTAACCCCTGTTTGGCAACTTAGCTGCGTTTGATCATCTCTGGCACACGCAAAAAATCATCAATAAGCGTCTGGCGCAAACTGCCGTTATAAAGCGCAGCGGCCGGATGGTAGAGCGGTACGATCATCCACTCCCCTT